>NZ_JAFIQV010000079.1 GCF_017356015.1 Azospirillum sp. SYSU D00513 | reverse complement strand
AACCATGCAGCGGGGATACGAACGTTTCGCCGCCATTCACGAAGGCTACAAGCTTGCTGCGGCGCAAAATGTGTGCAAGCCGTAGCCCCGCCGGGGAGAGGGCGGGGCCCAGCCCGCAAGGGCTGGGAGGGTGAGGGGGCCGCGATTGCCGAACGCACATGTCCCCCCTGCAACCCCCTCACCCTAACCCTCTCCCCAGCGGGGAGAGGGGATTACGTCAGCGCCCATGCGCGAAAGCGGGGCTGCGCGGAACCGGTACCGTCCACCCACCCCTTCCCGCTCACCCCACCAAGCGCCCCACCGTCCGGCGTACCGCGCCGACGTAGGAGCCGCCGAACAGGCGGACATGCACCAGCAGCGGGTAAAGGTTGTAGAGGTCGCGGCGCAGCTCGAAGAAGCCCGGCCGGATTGGGCGGATCTCCGCGTAGCGGCGGAAGAAGGTCTCGCCGAAGGTGCCGAACAGGGTGGTGAAGGCCAGCTCGATTTCCGGGTCGGCATGATGGAGCGCCGGGTCGATGAAGGCGGCGATCCGCCCGCCATGCGCCAGCACGTTGTCCGTCCACAGGTCGCCGTGGATCAGGGCCGGCGGCGCGGTCTCCCCGATCAGCTCCGGCAGGCGCCCGGCCAGCCGCTCGATGTCCCGCATCAGCCCGGCCTCGATCCGTCCCTCCTCCAGCGCCGCGCGGGCCATGTGCAGCAGGCGCTGGTCGCGGAAGAAGGTGGCCCAGTCGGCGCTTTCCCCGTTCGGCTGAGGCAGAGGGCCGATCCGTGTCGGGCGGGGGAAGCCGTAGGCCGGCGCGCCGATGCCGTGCAGCGCCGCGACCAGCTCCGTCGCGTGCTCCTCCACGGACGCCGTGATGCCGCCGGACGTCTCGACATGGTCCATCACCAGCAGCCGGTCGTCGGCGTGATGCACGGCCGGCACCGGCAGGGCGGACGCGGCGGCGAGGTGACGCAGCATGAAGCCCTCCGGCTCCAGCCCGCGCCCCGCCTTCGCGACCAGCCGGCGCCCGTCGCCGAGCCGCACGGTCCATAGCTCCGCGTTGTGCCCGCCCGAGAGCCGTTCAATAGCCGACACCGGCGTGCCCAGCGCCGCTTCCACCATTGCGCGGATGGCGGCGGCGGCGGTCACGCCAGCTCCCGCCGCAGATGCTCCAGCAGGCCGCGCGCGCCCATCTCGCAAAGATCGAGCACCTCGGTGAAGTGGGTGCCCTCCCCGTAATAGGGGTCCGGCACCTCGCGCCGGGGCGCGTCCGGCGCGAAGTCCAGGAACAGCGCCAGCTTGGTCCTGGCGTCCGGCGGGGCCATGCGGCGCAGTTGCGTCAAGTGGCCCTGGTCCATGGCGAGGATGTGGTCGAATTCCGCGAAATCCCCGGCCGTCACCGTGCGGGCGCGCAGCCCCGACAGGTCCACGCCGCGCGCCAGCGCCGCCCTGCGGCTGCGCGGGTCGGGCGCTTCGCCCACATGGTAGCCATGCGTTCCCGCGGAATCCGCCGTGATTCGGTTGCCCAACCCGGCATTGAGGGCCACGTTACGGAACACACCCTCGGCGGTGGGCGAACGGCAGATGTTGCCGGTGCACACGAACAGGACCTTGACCATCCTCGTGCCCCCATCCTCGTCAACTCGGCTTCCGCCACGGTGTATCAGCCCCTCACCGTGACCGCCAGAGCCCCCATGGACGTCAGCACCCATCTGAAGCCGACCGGCAGCATCGTGATCCTGACCGGCGCCGGCATCTCCAAGGAATCGGGGCTGGACACCTTCCGCTGCGCGGGCGGCATCTGGGACAAGGTGGATCTGGAGGACGTGGCGACGCCGGAGGCCTTCCTGCGCAACCCGCCGCTGGTCCACCGCTTCTACAACGACCGCCGGCGCGGCCTGCTCGACCCGGCGGTGCAGCCGAACGCCGCCCACGCCGCCCTGGCCGAGCTGGAGCGCGCCTGGCCGGGAGACCTCCTTCTGGTCACCCAGAACATCGACGACCTGCACGAGCGCGCCGGCTCCAAGAAGCTCATCCACATGCATGGCGAGCTGCTGAAGGCGGTCTGCCTCTTCTGCCGCACCGTCATGGAGTGCCGCTCCGACCTGTCGCTGGAGCAGGCCTGTCCCCATTGCGGCCGGCGCAACGGACTGCGGCCCGACGTGGTCTGGTTCGGCGAGATGCCCTACGAGATGGAGCGCATCCAGGGGGAACTGGCTGCTTGCGACCTGTTCGTCTCCATCGGCACCTCGGGCAACATCTACCCGGCGGCGGGCTTCGTCGCCGAGGCCCGCGCCGCCGGCGCCCTCACCGTGGAGCTGAACCTGGAGCCCTCCAGCGGCGCCAGCCAGTTCCGCGAGGCGATCCACGGCCCGGCGACGGAGGTCGTACCGGCCTTCGTGAAGACACTGCTCGCCCTAACCTGACCGCACCCGCCCCGATCATGAGTCTGACCGAGCTTCTGGAAAGCGCCCGCGCCTGCCGGGCCTGCGAAGGGCTGCTGCCGCACGGCTGCCGCCCCGTCCTGCGCGGCAGCCCGACCGCGCGGCTGCTGATCGTCGGGCAGGCGCCGGGCGCCCGCGTCCACGCCACCGGCATCCCCTGGAACGACCCGTCGGGCAACCGGCTGCGTCAGTGGCTGGCGATGGACCGGGAGGCCTTCTACGACGAATCCCGCATCGGCGTCCTGCCGATGGGGCTCTGCTACCCCGGTACCTCGCCCAAGGGCGGCGACCACCCGCCCCGCCCGGAATGCGCGCCGCTCTGGCACCCGCCGTTGCGCGCGGCGCTCACCGGCG
Source organism: Azospirillum sp. SYSU D00513 (assembly GCF_017356015.1). GTDB lineage: Bacteria > Pseudomonadota > Alphaproteobacteria > Azospirillales > Azospirillaceae > Azospirillum. Next base: position 14,331 of record NZ_JAFIQV010000079.1, on the reverse strand, counting down.
TGCGGCTGACGCTGCTGATCGGCCAGTACGCCCAGGCTTGGTACCTGGGCACCCGCCGCAAGCCCACCATGACCGAGACGGTCGCCGCCTGGCGCGAGTACGGCCCCGAGTTCCTTCCCCTGCCGCACCCGAGCTGGCGCAACACGGCCTGGCTGAAGAAGAACCCTTGGTTCGAGGAGGAGCTGGTCCCCGTCCTGCGCCGCCGGGTGGCGGAGGCGCTGGACGGCTAAAGCACCGGATGCCTGAGGCGCCGCCCCGGCGGAGCGGCGCCTCAACCCGCGCCTTACTTCAGCGAGATGTCGTAGCCGAAGTGCTGGGTGCTGAGCTTCGTGATGGTGCCGTCCTTGTTGGCCTCCTGGATGGCCTTGTCGAACAGCGCCTTCAGGTCGGCGTCCGCCTTGCGCATGCCGACGCCGACGCCCTCGCCCAGCACGCCGCGCGCGAAGTCCGGAGCGAAGCGGGCCATCTTGCCCTCGTTCGCCTTGGCGATGGCCTGCACCGCCGAGCGGTCGCCGAAGATGGCGTCGAGGCGGCCGGCGTTCAGGTCGATGCCGGCGTTGTCCAGCTTGTCGTAGCTGCGCACCTGCACGTCCGGCAGGTACTTCTCCATGAAGTTCGCCTGGATGGTCGAGACCTGCACGCCGATCGTCTTGCCCTTCAGCGTGGCCGCGAGCTTGTCGAGGACCTGCTTGTTGGCGGGCGTGTCATGGGCGAGGTCCACGCTCCTCTCGGTGAAGCTGGCGCCCAGCAGCGGGGAGCCCGCCGGGGCGGCGAAGCTCGACGGCTCGCTGCCGTAGGGTCCGGCGAAGTCGATGACCTGCTTGCGCTCGTCCGTGATGGACATGCCGGCCATGATGGCGTCGTACTTGCCCTGCTGGAGGGCCGGGATGATGCCGTCCCAATCCTGGGCAACGATCTCGCACTCCGCCTTCATGCGCTTGCAGAGATCCCGCGCGAGGTCGATCTCGAAACCGATCAGCTTGCCCGACGGGTCGGTCATGTTCCAGGGGGCGTAGGCTCCCTCGGTCGCGATGCGGACCTTCTTCCAGTCCTTGGCCTCGGCCGCGCCGCCGGCGACCGACAGGACAACACCCAACGCAAGCGCCGCAAAAAGCTTCTTCAACGGAAGATCTCCTCTGTTCATGCTTATGATTGTTTGTTTTTTTACGTCTTGGTTCGCCGCGATTCCCGCGGCCCGCCTCGAGCTTTGCCATTTCACACAGCCCGTCAAGCGAAATTGCCCCGGCAGCGCCCCGCCGGGTTGAGGAGGGCAGCCGTCTCCTGGCCCATCAAAAGGGCAAACCTGTCTTCTATGTGAGAAACCTGATAAATATCAGCCACTTATCCGTCACCCCCACGCAAGCGCATGGGCGCTAACTTTGAGAATCGACCGACGAAACCGAGCACCCGACCGCCTCTCCACCGTCATCCCCGCGGACGCGGGGATCCAGAGTTTCCAATAGGTTCGCTGCGGGAAAGGACTGGATTCCCGCTCTCAAGCAAACTTCGTTTGCTCTGACGCGGCAGGCGAATGCCAGAAGCATTCGCCAAGAGCGTTTCGCGGGAATGACGAGGTGGGATGGCGCGGGCTTCGGTCGAGCGAACGAACATGCAAAAGTTAGCGCCCATGCGCAAGCGGGGGTCCAGGACGCTTCCGCAGGGTTCGTTCTGCGGACTTCTGGATCCCCGCTTTCGCGGGGATGACAGAAAGTAAATGTTTTTCAAGGCGTTACCGCCTTATGAGGTCTGTGAGCCTCATGGTGCCGGCGCGGAAAACGCCTCGCTGAGAGCCCCAGTCGCCTCCCCTCAGGCCCGCGCCCGCAGGTAGGGCGTCAGGCGCCATTCCGCGTAGCGGATCAGGCGGGCGGCGAGGAAGTTGATCAGCAGGTAGATGGCGCCGGCGAGGATGAACAGCTCGAAGACGGCGAAGGTCTGGGCGATCATGCGGCGGGCGAGGCCGGTCACCTCCATCAGGGTGATGGTGCTGGCGAGCGAGCTGGCCTTGACCATCAGGATGATCTCGTTGCCGTAGGCCGGCAGCATCTGGCGGATGGCGACGGGCAGGACGATGCGGCGGAATGCCAGCGCACGGCTCATGCCGCAGGCGCGCGCCGCCTCGACCTGGCCGTGCGGCACCGACTGGATGGCGCCGCGCAGGATCTCGCTGGTGTAGGCGCCGGTGTTCAGCATCATCGCCAGGATGGCGCACCAGTAGGGCTCGCGCAGGACCGTCCACAGGAAGCTGCCGCGCACCCACTCGAACTGGCCCAGCCCGTAGTAGATCAGGAACATCTGGACGAGCAGCGGCGTGCCCCGGAACAGGAACACATAGCCCGAGGCGATGCCGCGCAGCACGGGGTTCGAGGACAGGCGCATCAGCGCCGTGCCGAAGGCCACGAGCGCGCCGCCGGCCAGCGCCAGCCCGACGAGCTGCAGGGTCAGGGGAACGCCGCCCAGCAGGCGCGGCAGGCTGCTCCACATCAGTTCCCAGTTCATCGTGCGGAACCCGCGCCGTCGGAATTCGGGCCGTCGGAATTCGGGCCGTTGGAAACGAGGAGCATCAGGCCCTCCGCAGGCTGCGGTTCGCGTGACGCTCGGCCTGGTTGAAGGCCGCCGTCGACACGGTCGTGAGGATCAGGTAGAGCGCGGCGGCGATGCCGTAGAACAGGAAGGGCTCCCGCGTCGAGCCGGAGCCGAGATGGGCCACGCGCATCAGCTCCGACAGGGCGGTCACGGAGACCAGCGCCGTGTCCTTCAGCGTCAGCTGCCATACGTTGCCGAGGCCCGGCAGGGCGAAGCGCATGGTCTGCGGCACCAGGATGCGGCGCAGGATCAGCGCGCGGCCCATGCCGCAGGCGCGCGCCGCCTCGATCTGGCCGTGCGGCACGGAGCGCACGGCACCCCGGATCACCTCGGTCGAATAGGCGCCGGAGATCAGCCCCACCGCCGCCACGCCGACGGCGAAGGCGTTCAGCTCGATGAAGCCGTCGTAACCGAACAGCCGCGCCACCGCCATGACCATGCCGTTGCCGCCGAAGAACAGCAGGTAGATGACCAGCAGCTCCGGCACGCCGCGCACGACCGTGGTGTAGAGTTCGGCGAGCACGCGCAGGATCGCGCTGCCGCTGAGCTTCGCCGCGGCGCCCAGCGCCCCGAAGACGATGCCCAGGGCAAAGGCCGACACGGCGACGGCAACGGTCATGGCCGTGCCGAGCAGGAGCTGCATGCCCCAGCCGTTCGGGCCGAATGAAAGGATTTCCAGCATCGCGTTCAGGGCTCACACCGCCCTGCCCCGCCCCTTCCCTCCAAGGGGAAAGCGACGGGGCGGGGAGGCCCGTTCAGGAGGGTGGGGGCTTACTTGACCGCGATGTCGTAGCCGAAATGCTGGACACTGAGCTTCGAGACCACGCCGTCCTTGGTGGACTCCTGGATGGCCTTGTCGAACAGCGCCTTCAGGTCGGCGTCGGCCTTGCGCACGCCGAGACCGATGCCCTCGCCCAGCACGCCGCGCGAGATGTTCGGGCCGACCAGCACGACCTTATCCGGCTCGTTCTTGGCGATGGCCTCGACCACGGACCGGTCGCCGAACAGCGTGTCGATGCGGCCGGAGACGAGATCGATGCCGGCGTTCTCGATCTTGTCGTAGGTGCGCAGGTCCACGTCCGGCAGGTGCTTCTCCATGAAGTTCGCCTGGATGGTGGAGACCTGCACGCCGACCGTCTTGCCCTTCAGCGCGGCGGCGAGCCTGTCGAGCGCGCCCTTGTTCTCCGGCGTCTCCTTGGCGAGGTCCACGGCCTCGACCTTGAGGTCGAGCGAGGACTGGAGCGGCGAGCCCTTCAGCACGCCGAAGGAGGAGGGCTCGGTGCCGTAGGGGACCGTGAAGTCGATGACCTGCTTGCGCTCGTCCGTGATGGTCATCGCCGACATGATGGCGTCGTACTTGCCCTGCTGGAGGGCCGGGATGATGCCGTCCCAATCCTGCGCGACGAACTCGCATTCCGCCTTCATGCGGGCGCAGAGGTCCTTGGCGAGGTCCACCTCGAAGCCGATCAGCTTGCCCGACGGGTCGGTCGAGTTCCAGGGCGGATAGGCACCCTCGCTGGCGATGCGGATCTTCTTCCAGTCCTTGGCGTCGGCCACCCCGGCGACGGTTCCGACCGCCGCCACGATTGCGCCGATCGCCAGCGCCGCGAACATTTTCCTCACGGAGAGATCTCCTTTGCTCTGCCTTGTTCCGGGAACCGCCGCCGGCGGTCCCGCGATGACCCTTGGTTCTTCAGAAAAACGCATCTTTCGGATGCCGCAGACGGCCCGTCCCTAGGGGTCATTCCCCCTGGGACAGGTGGCGCGACAGGAACTGCCGCACCCGGTCCGAATCGGGATCGACCAGCACCTTACCGGGCGGCCCCCTCTCCTCGACCCTGCCCTGGTGCAGGAACACCACCTCCGACGAGACCTCGCGGGCGAAGCCCATCTCGTGGGTGACCAGCACCATGGTGTTGCCTTCCTCCGCCAGCTTGCGGATGACCAGCAGCACCTCGCCCACCAGCTCGGGGTCGAGCGCGGAGGTCGGCTCGTCGAACAGCATCACCTTGGGCTGCATGGCGAGCGCGCGGGCGATGGCCGCGCGCTGCTGCTGCCCGCCGGAGAGCTGGACCGGGTAGGCGTCCGCCTTGGCGAGGATGCCGACCTTGTCCAGCAGCATGCGGGCGCGGTCCACGGCTTCCGCCTTCGGGACGCCCAGCACATGCACCGGCGCCTCGATGACGTTCTCCAGGATCGTCATGTGGGTCCACAGGTTGAAGCTCTGGAACACCATGCCGAGCCGGGTGCGGATGCGCTCCACCTGCTTGTGGTCGGCCGGCACGGTGCGCCCGCCGCGAGTCTTCAGCCCGATCTCCTCGCCGCCGATGACGATGCGCCCGGAATCCGGCACCTCCAGCATGTTGATGCAGCGCAGGAGCGTGCTCTTGCCCGAGCCCGAGGAGCCGATCAGCGTGACCACGTCGCCCTCGCGCGCCGTCACCGACACACCCTTCAGGACCTCCAGCGGGCCGAAACTCTTGTGCAGATCCTCGACGACGACCGCCGCGGCGGCGTCAGACGAGGAAGCGGGGGCGGCGCCGGAGGCGGATGGGTGGGAAGACATGCGTGGTCGTGGCTGTGATAGGAACAGGACAACAGGCTAGACCGCGCGAAGTCCTGCCGCAACGCGGAACTTCGCGGCTTTTCCAGGCGTCCGGCGCGCCGGAACCCGGGCCGGCCCTCGTGACCGTCCCCCAGGGATGGGGGCCCGAGGAAGATCGTCCGCCACACCGATCAAAATTTCGCCACTTTTCGGTCCCATAAGAACCACAGGCGCCCGGCAACATCCGACGCAACGGGCAGCGGGACCGGAACGTGAACCCCCGCGTTGACGGTCCCGGCGGCGACGCCAGGCACGCTGTCCTGTCCGAAGGCGTCCGGCCAGACCCCGGCCGGGCATGCGGCCACCGTGGGAGCCCCCCTGCGGTGGCCGTTCCTTTTTCCAAGGCCTTCACATGCGGACCGGCGGTTTTGACCGGCGGCCGGGCTGTGCTATAGCTCGCCACCCCCTGTCCCCGCCGCGAGCCCGAATTCCCGATGCCTGTCTTCACCGGTTCCGAGCTGACCTGCCTGCGCGGCGACCGGCTGGTCTTCACCGGGCTGGACTTCCGCGTCGCGCCGGGCGAGGCGCTGCTGCTGCTCGGCCCGAACGGCAGCGGCAAGTCGAGCCTGCTGCGGATGATGGCCGGCCTGCTGAAGCCCTTCCGGGGGAGGCTCGCCTGGGACGGCGCGCCAGTGCCGGACGACCCGGACGGGCACCGCGCGAAGATCCACTATGTCGGCCATCTCGACGCCGTGAAGCCGGTGCTGACCGCCGCCGAGAACCTCGCCTTCTGGGCGGGGCTGGGCGGCGCGGCGGATCCGCGGGCCAGCGCGCTGGCCGCGCTCGACCGGCTGGGCGTGCCGCAGATCGCCGGCGTGCCGGGGCGCTACCTGTCCGCCGGGCAGAAGCGCCGGCTGAACCTGGCCCGCGTGCTGGCGGCCCCGGCGCCGCTCTGGCTGCTGGACGAGCCGTCGGTCGCGCTCGACCGCGCCGCCGTGGCGCTGCTGGAGGGCATCATCGCCGAGCACCGCGCGGCCGGCGGCATGGTCGCGGTCTCCACCCACGCCGACATCGCCATGCCCGGCGCCCGCGAACTGCATCTGGACGACTTCACCCCCGTGACCGGCGGGAACGCGTTCGATGACGACGCCTTCGGTGACGGCGGGATTGAAGGGGAGGACGCGGCATGACGCGCTTCCTGCGGCTCGTCGGGCGGGACCTGCGGCTGGCCCTGCGCCAGGGGTCGGACGCTTCCATCGCCGTGATGTTCTTCGTGCTCTGCGTCGTGCTGTTCCCCTTCGGCGTCGGGCCGGAGCCGAACATCCTCGCGCGCATCGCCGCGGGCGTGATCTGGGTGGCGGCCCTCCTCGCCTCGCTGCTGTCGCTGGAGCGGCTGTTCCAGACCGATTACGAGGACGGCTCGCTGGAGCTGCTGGCCCTGTCGCCGGTGCCGCTGGAAGCCGTCGTGCTGGCCAAGACGCTCGCCCATTGGCTGGTCACCGGCCTGCCGCTGATCGTCGCCGCCCCGATCCTGGCGGTGCTGCTGAACATGGACACGGCGGGGTTCGGCACGCTGGTCCTGACGCTCGCCATCGGCACCCCGCTGCTCAGCCTCATCGGCGGCATCGGCGCCGCCCTGACGCTGGGGGCGCGGCGCGGCGGCGTGCTGCTGTCGCTGCTGATCCTGCCGCTCTACATCCCCGTGCTGATCTTCGGGGCCGGGGCCATCGACGCCTCCCTGCACGGCCTCACCCCGCGCCCGCACCTGCTGCTGCTGGCCGGGCTGCTCGCCGCCGCCCTGCCGCTGGCCCCCTGGGCCGGTGCGGCGGCCCTGCGCCAGGCCGTGGAATAGGCCGTCGAACAGGACCGCCGGCCGGGCCTTTCCCGGCCGTCCCTTGTCACGGGCGGTGTCGCCGGAATCCTCACGGTTTCCTGACCTGGATCAAGGCGAAACCCCTCGCGCTGTGGTGGATGTGGTCTTATATGGACCGCATCGCATCGAAGGCCCGTGGAACCCATGCACCGCTTCGCCAACCCTGCCCGCTTCCAACGCCTTGCCACGGCGATCCTGCCGTGGAGCGCCGGGGCGACCGTGGTCCTGCTGGTCGTGGGGCTCTATTTCAGCCTGTTCGCCTCGCCGCCGGACTACCAGCAGGGCGACACGGTGCGGATCATGTACATCCATGTGCCCGCCGCCTGGATGAGCCTGTTCGTCTACACCAACATGGCCATCGCCGCCGCCTGCGGGCTGGTGTGGAAGCACCCGCTGGCCGACCTGTTCGCCAAGGCCGCCGCCCCGGTCGGCGCCGGCTTCACGGCGATCTGCCTGATCACCGGCTCGCTCTGGGGGGCGCCGATGTGGGGCACCTGGTGGGTGTGGGACGCGCGGCTGACCAGCGTTCTGATCCTGTTCTTCCTGTATCTGGGCTACATGGCGCTGGTGAACGCCTTCGACGACCCGCAGCGCGGCATGCGCGCGGGCAACGTGCTGCTGCTGGTCGGCATCGTGAACGTGCCGATCATCAAGTTCTCGGTCGAATGGTGGAACACGCTGCACCAGCCCGCCAGCGTCATGCGCATGGACGGCCCGACCGTCGCGGCGCCGATGCTGGTGCCGCTGCTGATCATGGCGGTCGCCTTCACGCTCTATTTCGTCACCGTGGTCCTGCTGCGCCTGCGCGCGGAGATCGTCCAGCGCCGCATCCAGACCATGCGGCTGACGCAGGCGGCCGAATGAAGGCCGCCGCATGACGTTCGTGGACTAAAACGGCGCGGCAGGCGTCCACCGGGTGGGTCCTAAAGTCGCAGGCCCGCCGGGGCGCCCCGCCTTGAAACAGACACATGGATCGGTTTGAGTGGAACCGATGCTTTTTGGGACCGGAGAGCCCTTTTTGCCGATGTCCGAATTCCTCGCGATGGGCGGCTACGCCGCGTTCGTCTGGCCGTCCTATGGGGTGGCGGCGCTGATCATGGTCGGGCTTCTCGCCGCGACGCTGAAATCCCTGCGCTCGGGCGAGGCCACCTTGCGCGCGCTGGAAGGCAGCCGCCCGGCGCGCCGCCGGCGCGACCGCGCGCCGGCATCGGCATCGGCATCGGCGGTGAACGCTCCGGCGGTGAGTGAAGTGAGGGAAGGATGACCCGCAAGAAACGGCGCCTCTACATGCTGGGCCTGGCCCTGCTGGGGCTGGGCACCGCCGCCGCCCTGACGCTGACCGCCTTCGAGGACAACATCGTCTTCTTCTACAGCCCGAGCGACGTGCAGACGCGCGACGTCGGCGACCGCAACTTCCGGCTGGGCGGGCTGGTCGAGGCCGGCAGCGTGAAGAAGCTGCCCGACGGGCTGACGACCGAGTTCATGGTGACCGACACGGTCAACAGCGTGGCGGTCAGCTACCGCGGCCAGCTTCCCGACCTGTTCCGCGAGGGCCAGGGCATCGTCGCCGAGGGCACGCTGAACGGTGCGCGCGTCTTCGTCGCGCGCGAGGTGCTCGCCAAGCACGACGAGAACTACATGCCGCCGGAGGTGGCCGACGCCATCAAGCGCGCCGGCGTCTTCAAGGACCCCGCCAAGACGGCGGACGGCATGGCGGAGAAGGCGGCGGCCACCACGGTCCCGGCCGCGTCCCAATCCACGTCCAAGGAGTAGCCGGCCCATGATCCCGGAGCTTGGCCATTACGCGCTGGTGCTGGCGCTCTTCGTGGCGCTGGTGCAGTCGGTGCTGCCCCTGGCCGGGGCCGCCACCGGCAACGCCGCCTGGATGGCGGTGGCCCGCCCGGCGGCGCTGGGCCAGCTCGCCCTGATCCTGGTGGCCTACGCGGCGCTGACCTGGGCGCATGTGGTGTCGGACTTCAGCGTCCAGAACGTGGTGCAGAACAGCCATTCGCTGAAGCCCATGCTCTACAAGGTCTCCGGCGTCTGGGGGAACCATGAGGGGTCGATGATCCTCTGGGTCCTGATGCTGGCCGGCTTCGGCGCGGCGGTGGCGCTGTTCGGGCGCAACCTGCCCCCGACCCTGCGGGCGCGCGTGCTGTCGGTGCAGGGGATGACCGGGGTCGGCTTCCTGCTGTTCGTGCTGGCGACCAGCAACCCCTTCATCCGCGTGATCCCGGCGCCGCTGGACGGCAACGACCTGAACCCGCTGCTGCAGGATCCCGGTCTCGCCTTCCACCCGCCCTTCCTCTACGCGGGCTATGTCGGCTTCTCCATGGCCTTCTCCTTCGCGGTGGCGGCCCTGATCGAGGGGCGCGTGGACCCCGCCTGGGCGCGCTGGGTGCGGCCCTGGACGCTGCTGGCCTGGGCCTCGCTGACCATGGGCATCGCCATGGGAAGCTGGTGGGCCTATTACGAGCTGGGCTGGGGCGGCTGGTGGTTCTGGGACCCGGTCGAGAACGCCTCGCTGATGCCCTGGCTGGCCGGAACGGCGCTGCTGCATTCCGCCACGGTGGTGGAAAAGCGCGACGCGCTGAAGAGCTGGACCATCCTGCTCGCCATCGTCACCTTCTCGCTGTCGCTGATGGGCACCTTCCTGGTGCGCTCGGGCATCCTGACCTCGGTCCACGCCTTCGCGGTGGACCCGGCGCGCGGCGTGTTCATCCTGGTGCTGCTGGTGATCGCCACCGGCGGCTCGCTGCTGCTCTACAGCCTGCGGGCGCCGAGCCTGAAGGCCGGCGGCCTGTTCGCGCCGGTCAGCCGCGAGGGTGCGCTGGTGCTGAACAACCTGCTGCTCTCCACCGCCACGGCGACCGTCTTCATCGGCACGCTCTACCCGCTGTTCCTGGACGTGCTGGAGCTGGGCAAGGTGTCGGTGGGCGCGCCCTTCTTCAACGCGACCTTCCTGCCGCTCGCCATGCCGATGGTTGCCGCCATGACGGTCGGCCCCTTCCTGGCCTGGAAGCGCGGCGACCTGGGCGCCGCCATGGTCCGGCTGTGGTCCGCCGGCCTCGCCACCGCCGCCATCGTCGCGGCCGCCGCCTACGTCACGGCCGGGAGCGGCCCGATCCTGGCGCTGGCCGGCATCGGGCTGGCCGCCTGGGCCTTCTTCGGCGCGCTGGCGGAGTTCGCCGAGCGCATCCGCCTGTTCCGCATCCCCCTGCGCGACAGCCTGAACCGCGCCCGCCACCTGCCGCGCAGCGCCTGGGGCATGACGCTGGCCCACGCCTTCCTCGGCATCTCCATCGCCGGCATGACCGGCACCTCGGCCTGGCAGACGGAAGCCATCCGGTCGATGAAGCCGGGCGACAGCGCGGAGGTCGCGGGCTACGTCATCCGCTTCGACTCCATCGGCGGAACGCAGGGGCCGAACTTCCGCTCCGACACCGGGCGCTTCACCGTGACGACGGCCCAGGGCGACCATGTCGCCGTGCTGACGCCGGAGCGCCGCTTCTACCCCGTCACCCGCATGACGACGACCGAGGCCGCGATCCACACGACCTGGGTCTCGGACGTCTATGTGGCGCTCGGCGACCCAACGCAGAACGGGGCGGCCTGGACCGTGCGCATGTACCACCACCCGCTGGTGCCCTGGATCTGGATCGGCGGCGTCGGCATGGTGGTCGCCGGGCTGGTCTCGATCTCCGACCGCCGCTACCGCGTCGGCGCGCCGGAACGCCGCCGGGCGGGCGCCGGGCCGGCAGCACCACAGCCCGCCGAATAGGGCCGGCCGGGCCCAAGCTCAGCCGAACGAGGAAAGACCCATGCGCCGCCTGATCTACCTGCTGCCCCTCCTGCTCTTCGCAGGCGTGGGCGTGGCCTTCTGGTACGGCTTCGACCGCGACCCGAAGATCATCCCGTCCGCCCTGCTGGACAAGCCGGTGCCGGGCTTCGAGCTGCCGCCGCTGCCTGGCCACAAGGAAGGGCTGTCCACGGCCCAGCTCAAGGGCGGGGTGACGGTGGTGAACGTCTTCGCCTCCTGGTGCATCCCCTGCAAGGCGGAGCACCCGATCATCACCCGCCTGTCGCGGCAGGAGGGGCTGACCGTGCGCGCCATCAACCACAAGGACAAGGCGGAGGACGCCATCGCCTGGCTGAACCGCAACGGCGACCCCTACGCCAGCGTCGGCGCCGACCTGGACGGGCGCGTCTCCATCGACTGGGGCGTCTATGGCGTGCCGGAGACCTTCCTGGTGGACCGCGAGGGCCGCATCCGCTTCAAGCATGTCGGCCCGCTGACGCCACAGGTGGTGGAGGAGCAGCTCCTCCCCCTGGCGCGGGAGCTGAGCCGGGGATGAGGGCGCATCTGCTGGCCGCGCTGCTGGCCGTCTCACCCCTGGCGATAGCCCCGACCGCGGCGCTCGCCGTGATGCCCGACGAGGTGCTGAAGGACCCGGCGCTGGAGTCCCGCGCGCGGGAGATCAGCAAGGAGCTGCGCTGCCTCGTCTGCCAGAACCAGTCCATCGACGACAGCAACGCGCCGCTGGCCCGCGACCTGCGCGTGCTGGTGCGCGAGCGGCTGCAGGCCGGCGACAGCGACGCGGGCGTGCTGTCCTACGTGACCGACCGCTACGGCGACTATGTGCTGCTGCGCCCGCCATTCAAGGCGGCGACGCTGCTGCTGTGGGTCGGTCCCTTCGCGCTGCTGGCGCTGGGGGCGGCCGGCACCGTCTTCTACTTGCGGGGCCGGCGCGGGGCCGGGTCCGGCGGCGACACCACGCCCCTGACCGAGGACGAGACGCGGCGGCTCGACGCCCTTCTCGGCAAGGCCGGACCGGGAGACACGGCGTTGGGCAAGGAAGCTTTGGGTAAGGACGGGGTGTGATGCTGTTCTGGATTCTGGCCGCGGTCATGACGGCGGGCGTGCTGGCGCTGATCATGACGCCGCTGCTGAAGCCCCAGGCCGACGGCGGCGCCCGCGCCTCCTACGACCTGGAGGTCTACCGCGACCAGCTCGAAGAGCTGGACCGCGACCTCGCCCGCGGCGTCATCAACGAGGCGCAGGCTGCCGCCGCCCGGGCGGAGATCGGCCGGCGCATGCTCGCCTCCGCCGACGAGGGCGCCGCACCGGCATCCGCCGGGCCGCGCGCCGCGACGCTGGTCGCCGGTGTCCTCGCCGTGGGCATCCCGCTGGGGGCACTCGCCGTCTACCTGCCGCTCGGCAACCCGGACGCGCCGGCCCAGCCGCTCGCCTCGCGCAACCTGGAGCAGGAACAGAACCTGCCCCCGGAAAGCGTGGTGACGGCGATGGAGAACCTGCGCCAGCAGTTGGAGCAGAACCCCGACGATCCGCAGGGCTGGAGCATCCTCGGCCAGGCGCTGGCGAAGATGGGCCACCTGCCCCAGGCGTCCGAGGCGCTGGCCAGGGCCGTGGCGCTGTCGCCCGATGACACGGAGCTTCTGGGCTCCTATGCCGAGGTGGCGACCGCCGCCAACGGCGGCACGGTGACCGAGGATGCCCGCAAGGCCTACGACCGCGTGCTGGAGAAGACCCCCAACGACCCGCGCGCCCGCTTCTACGCCGGGCTCGCGCGCTTCCAGGCGGGGGAGCTGAACGAGGCGCTGGAGCGCTGGACCCGGCTGATGAGCGAATCTCCGGCCGACGCCCCCTGGGTGGCGGTCCTGCGCGACTACATCCGGCAGGCCGCCGAAGGGCTCGGCCGCGACCCCGACGGCGCCGTGCCGCAGCCCCTGCCTCCCGTCGCGCGGAACCAGCAGCCCGGTGCGGGGACCCCGCCCGGCGACGCGGGCCAGAACGCGCCGCAGAATGCCCCCCAAAATGCGGAAGACCGCGACCGCATGATCCGCGACATGGTCGCCGGGCTGGCGGCACGGCTGGAGAGCGACCCTTCGGACGTCGAGGGCTGGCTGCGCCTCGTCCGCTCCTACAGCGTGCTGGGCGACCTCGAGAAGGCCGCCGAGGCCGGCCGCCGCGCCAGGGAGCAGGCCCCCGACCGCCCCGACGTGCTGGTCGCCTACGCCACCAGCCTGCTGGCCCAGCAGGCCCGCGACGCCCAGGGGAACGAGGCGGCGCGCCGCGTGCCTGAGGAGGCCGTCGGCGCGCTGAAGCAGGCGCTCAGCCTCGACCCCGGCAACCGCGAGGCCCTCTGGCTGCTCGGTCTGGAAGCCGCCGGCGCGGGGCGCACCGGCGAGGCGTCGGAACTGTGGACCCGCCTGCTCGCCCAGTTCAAGCCGGGCGACCCGGAACACGCGACGATCCGCGCCCGCATCGACCAGCTGAAGGCGGGCGGGTAAGGGCGGAAGGGGGAAGCGAATGCATGCAAAGGAATGTTCGCGTTCATGCCTGCGCTCAAGCTATAAGGGCAGCACCTCCCGCGAAAAATAGCGGGCGCGAACGGGGAAGCGTTGCATGCACCCGGCATCGATTCAGCATCTGAACGTTTCCTATGACCTATCCCATATTCCGCATTCTCGAACGCATAAATTTTCATGGTCCTGCAGAAACAATCAAACAATACTATTCAATGTCGAAGTGACCTACAGCACGCATTGCTACAGTGAGGAAGTCAAGGCAGACACGGTACTACCTGCGGGAAGCCACACTTTTCCTGACAGGGGCGGAAAGAGACGAGTGTTCTGCCCTATCCGTTATAGCCACTCTCTGCTGCTTCCCGGTCTCGTCGGGAAACTGTTTGAAAAGCCGACATCACAGGTCATGAGGACAAAAGAGAAGCCAAACTGGCTCTTTTATGAATTGAAGATGGTTCCTCCGCTGCAAAGCGGCCAAAGATACTGTGTGTTCTTTAACTTGCGCCAGAAGCCATCCGATCGCAATGAGACAAGCCCTTTTTGGCTAAGCATGTTCATTGAGAGCGCCTATGCTCGAAGTCAGATGGTCGGCACCACACAGCGCTTACCGTTCGGCAGGCTTGCGGAAGATTGCCTGAACTTCCAAAAGAGACCGTAACATGGTCTGTTCACCTGGCCGGTGATCCCACGACAGCACAAGAGCCGGAAGAAACACCAAAGGGCGACCATACAGGCCGCCCTTTGATAGGTAGTCCCTCGGCAACCCAAGCTTTTTCAGCCCACAGCCATAAGCAAGTGACCAAGCAGAGCTTGGCGGGATCGATGCTGTCAGCGGTTTCCCACCTCAGCCGATCTGCATCAACCATCATAAGTTAAGCGCTGAAGGAGGGTATGTCAAGCTGACCTCCCTGTACTGTCGCTAACACGTGATGTGTCCGGAGTTTGTAGCAAGTGATCTGTCCGGCCTTAGGCTCTGCCGAACGAAGGGGGCGGGGATGGGGCG
>NZ_JAFIQV010000078.1 GCF_017356015.1 Azospirillum sp. SYSU D00513 | reverse complement strand
TCACAACAGGCAAACCCCTTCCTTTTAACCGACTTTCTATCGAGTTCTGTGCAAGCCGTAGCCCCAAGGGGAGAGGGGATTAAGTTAGCATCCATGCGCATCCGCGTGGCTGACGGTGGAAAGGCGGTCGGATGCTCGGTTTCGTCGGTCGACTCTCAAAGTTAGCGCCTATGCGCTTTCGCGGGGGTGACGGTTGAATTGTCGTCCTGTCCAGATACTCTGTTCTGAACGTGCGACGTTCGCAGTCAAGGCCCAGTGATTCTACAACGCAATCTTGACCGTCTCTGCAAAAGCATTGCTTCCGGCCCAGCCCTCACTTCCCTCCGCCCCGCAGCTGCGCCATCCCGTCCTGGTAAGCCCGGTCGAACAGGGCTTCCAGCCGGGCGTCGATGCCGCGCAGGCCCGCGACGACGGCGTGGGCCCACTCGAAATACTCGGCCTTGCGGGCGATCGGCCAGTCGGCGGGCGGGCTGACCGACATGGAGCGCAGGTTGCTGATCTTGTCGGCCAGCTTCACCAGCTTCGCACGGGGCGAGGCGGTGGGGGCCATGTCGATCTGGCGCTGCTTGCGCTCGGCCTTGCGCAGGCGCTTGTCGTCGGTGGTCTCGGCCACCACGGCGGCGACCTCCGGGCCGAACTGCTGCTCGATCTCCTCGTAGCTGGCGTCGGTGTCCTCCAGCGTGTCGTGCAGCAGGGCGGCAATCACCACCACCGGGTCCTTGCCCTCCGTCGCCTCGGCGACCAGCAGCGCCACCTCCGACAGGTGGTTCACGTAAGGCTCGGCCCGCACGCCCTTGCGCCGCTGGTCGATGTGGCGGGTGGCGGCGAACTCCAGGGCTCTGGCGAAATCGAGCAGGGCGGTCATGGCATCCGTCTCATTGTCTTTCTTCGGACCGGCTTTTCCTCGAACCGGCGTTTCCCGCCATCATGGCGCTTCTCCCCGTCCGGCGCTAGGATCGACGGGATTCGGGGAGCTGCGTCATGTTCACACACTTCTTCTTCGAGCTGCGCAAGGCGGGCGTCCCGGTCTCGCTGACCGAGTATCTGACGCTGATGGAGGCCATGAAGCGGGGCGTCGCCGGCCACAGCGTCGAGGCCTTCTACTATCTCAGCCGCTCCTGCCTGGTGAAGGACGAACGCAACATCGACCGCTTCGACCGCGTGTTCGGCCACGTCTTCCAGGGCATCGGCGACCTGGAGGGCACCGCCGGGGAGGTCGCCGCCCGCGACCTGCCGGAGGAGTGGCTGCGCAAGCTGGCCGAGCGCTTCCTGACCAAGGAGGAAAAGGCTCAGGTCCAGGCGCTCGGCGGCTGGGACAGGCTGATGAAGACCTTGGCCCAGCGGCTGGCCGAGCAGAAGGGGCGCCACCAGGGCGGCTCCAAATGGATCGGCACCGCCGGCACCTCGCCCTTCGGCGCCTACGGCTACAACCCGGAAGGCGTGCGCATCGGACAGGCGGAATCCCGCCACCGCCGCGCCGTCAAGGTCTGGGACAAGCGGGAGTTCCGGAACCTCGACGACCGGGTCGAACTCGGCACCCGCAACATCAAGGTGGCGCTCCGCCGCCTGCGCCAGTTCGCCCGCACCGGCGCCGCCCGGGAGCTGGACCTTCCCGGCACCATCCGCGCCACCGCCGGCAACGCCGGCTGGCTCGACCTGAAGATGGTGCCGGAACGGCACAACACGGTGAAGGTGCTGCTCTTCCTGGACGTCGGCGGCTCCATGGACGACCACATCCGGCTGGTGGAGGAGCTGTTCTCCGCCGCGCGCGGCGCCTTCAAGCATCTGGAGCACTACTACTTCCACAACTGCCTCTACGAGAGCGTCTGGCGCGACAACCGCCGCCGCTTCGACGAGCGCATTTCGACTGTGGAGGTGCTGAACACCTACCCGCCGGACTACAAGCTGGTCTTCGTCGGCGACGCCGCCATGAGCCCCTACGAGATCGCCTACCCCGGCGGCAGCGTCGAGCACTGGAACGAGGAGCCGGGCCAGGCCTGGATGCAGCGGGTGCTGGCCGTCTACCGAAAGGCCGTCTGGCTCAACCCCGTTCCGGAAGCGCAATGGCCCTACACGGAAAGCACCCGCATGCTGCACCGGCTGATGGACGGCCGCATGTACCCGCTGACCCTGGAGGGGCTGGACGCGGCGATGCGGGAGCTGGCGCGGTAAGAGGGGTGAACAGCCTGTTTAGAGGCTCCGATAGGCCTGCCGGTCAGCTTCGGAGTTCCATTCGCCGAAATGGCGGAATGGCTCACCGGAAATGTCGGAGGGTGCGCGCGTCAGGGCAACTTGGCCGTCTTCGATTCCATAAGCGATCCTGTCGCCCTCACGCAGGTCGAGGACCTCAAGAACCTGCTTTGGAATGGTTGTTCGTCCATGTCCCGCCAGCTTGCTCGTGATCATTGGCTTCGCCTGTTCTATGTCCTGTTCAACGATCCGGCTACGATCATGCCGCGTTGAGCGTCGAAATGTCCGCCAGTTCCTCGCCCAGTTCGCGCGACAGCCGGTCCAATCCTAATCGGGTTTGGAGGTTGATCCACAACTCCGGCCCATTGCCGCAGAGCTTGCCGAGACGCAGGGCGATGGCCGGCGTCCAAGGGTGCCATGTCTCCGGTCATGCGGCGAAGCGGATGGTGGAGGAAATCTCGTCGAGCGGCATGGAAAGTTGGCCGGTGGCTTGGTCCCGTTCGATCAGGCCAAGTTCCTCGAGGGCGGTCACATCTTCATGCACCCGCTTCACATCACGTCCTAATTCCCGCGCCAGGGCACGAATGCTCCGCACGGGCGCCCGGTGCAGGTGGCGCAGCAACTCGTAACGTTTCGGCGTCAAAACGGCGCAGAGGGCTTCCCAACTCTCGAAAAGGAGCCGGTCCGTCGCTTCCACGGACTCCCCGGCTTCCGTCGCCTTCCAGGCGGCCACCAGCTCCGCGCCCGCCCGTTCCAGCGCGCTTTCGGTTACGTGGATCTCACGCTTTGCCATGATCCCTCCTCCAATCCGCAACCGCATTCAGGAAATCGGCGACCAGCTGCTCGACGCCGGTGAAACGGTACGGCTCCTCGCCATCCCCCAGGTGCCGGTGATCACCCTTGCCGCGTTCGTTGTCGAAGCCAACCACACGCCGTCCTTCAACGATGTAGGCCAGCCGATACTTGAATCCATGTGTGGTGGGTGGAACCGGTTCCGGGACCTTCCAGACCACCAGTTCGGCAAAATCACGGCTGCCGAAGACCACGCGGCGGCGAATGACAAGATCGGCTTTCATGTTGGCCTATCATGCCAACACAGTTGAGAACGTCAAGCGTCCGTGCAGCGCGAGCAACGGATGGATGGCGTCACGGCGCGGTCATGTCCGCCCCATGCCGCCGGCTCCAGAAAGCCCTCTCCGCCCAGCGGCGTTCCAGCCCGTACCAGGCGCGCAGGTGCGCCCTGTAGGCGTCGCGGATGGAGGCGATGCCCGCCCGGTAGTCCGCCAGCGCCGTGCCGTCTCCGGCGAGGTGCCGGTCGGCGGCTTCGGCGGCGGCGAGGCCGGTGTAGAGGGCGTTGAACAGGCCCTGCGAGGACAGCGGGTCGAAACCCAGCGCCGCGTCCCCCACGGCCAGCCAGCCCTCGCCCGCCGGGGGATCGAGCGCGCTGCTGTGGGCGGCGCAGAAACCCGCTTCGCCTTCCGGCGCGAAGCCGCTGCCGGACAGGATGCCGGACAGGAAGGCGCGCTCCGACGCCCGCCGCATCAGGGCGCCCCGGTCCCGCGCGTCGGTCGCTGCCGGCAGGTCGGCGTCGGTGTGGAAGGCCAGGACCCGGCGGTTGCCGGGCAGGGGGGCCGTGTACCACCAGCCGTCGGGATCGGCCTCTATGTGGGTCAGGCCGGACTGCCGGCCGGCGGCGTCCCGGCCATGCAGCCAGCCGCAGACCAGCCGGTCGCCGGTTTGGCGCCGCGCCCCCATCCCGCGCGCGAGCGGGGAAGCCCGCCCGCCGGCGTCCACCAGCAAGCGGGCGCGCACCGGCAGAAGCCGCCCCTTGTAGGCGAGGTTGAGCCGCCAGCCGTCCTCTTCCCGCGCGACGCCCCGCGGCTGCGCGGGAACGAGCAGCGCCGCCCCGCGCGCCGAGGCGACGCCGCGCAGCCAGCCCTCGAACCGCGCGCGGTCGAGGTGCCAGCCCGGCCCGTCGGGATCGCGCAGCCCGTCGGCCTCCACCGGCTCCGGCCCGCCCCAGACGGACCGGCCGCCATGGCATGGCGCGTGCCCCTGGGCCAGGAAATCCTCCCACAGCCCCATGTCGGCGAGCAGGCGGCGCGCCGCCGGGGCCAGGGATTCGCCGATGCGGACGGCGGGCGCGTCCCGCCGGTCCACCAGCAGGACGCGCCGCGAGGGCGCGAGGTTGAGCGCGAAGGCCGCCCCGGCCGGCCCGGCGCCGACCACGACGGCGTCCGCCTCGATCACCGGCGTCCCGCCCGGCATCGCCTCACGCCCACCCGTTGATCAGCGCCCGGACCGGTGGCGCTGGGCGCTGGGGAAGCGGCGCACCTTGTCGATGCCCTCAAGCCCCTCCCTCGCCGAACGGGGCTCGACCGAGAGCTGGACGGCGGCACGGGCGCGCTTCTCATGCTCCGGAATCGCCCGGTCGCCGACCTCCATGACCTTGGGGAAGGGCGAGCCGTCCGCCGGGCCGGGCACGCTTTCCACCAGCGCGACCGCGTCGATGTTGTCGATGAAGAAGTTGATCTGATCGACGTAGGTGCCCTTGCCCAGGCTGTCGTCCCATCCCGCGCGCCGGGCGAAGGCGGCCAAGCGGTCGGGCATCTCGGCGCTCTTGTCCATGACCACCGCGTAATCGTCGGGCGTCAGCACCTCGTTGGGCACGCGCGCCGGCCAGAAGGTCGGGATGTAGGGATCATAGGCCGTGTTGTAGCCGGACCGGCAGCTCGCCGTGTCGGTCTGCCAGGGAACCGCCATCCAGCGCGTGATGCCGCCGGGCCGCTGGCCGGTGAGCGGGCCGTCCGGCCGCTCGCAGGTTTCCCAGGTCAGGACGGCGCCATAGTCCGGCTCCTCCCCGGCCGGGGCATGGAGGAAGCGGTACGGCCCCATGAACATCGACGGGGTGCGCACCGGCCAGGTCATCTCGCAGCCAGGATGAAAGGCGTCGGCCAGGCAGAACTCCAGTGAGGCCTGATCGAGCGTCGCCGGCTGCTCGGCGACCGGCACCTCCTCAAGACGGCGCGGCGGCTGCCAATCCGGATCGTAATCGTCCAGGAACTTGCCCTCGGCCCATTGCTCCAGGAAGCCGAGCTGGGTCGCCGTCAGTTCGGTGTATTGACGGGGCGTGTCCGTCGCCGGGAGGCTCATGGCGTCGCCATACACCCAGGGCCAGGGCACCGGTGACCAGGCGTCGCGCTCATAGACGCGGAACTGGTTGGCGAGCTGCCGGCGCTGCTCCTGCGCGGCGTCGCTCTTGTCGGCGAGCCGCGCGAGCCAGTCCGGGGAGGTGAAGTCGTAGGGCGACGCCCAGCCGAATCCCTTGGCGAAGCCCGCGTTCACCCATTGCAGGCGGCTCATGCGCTCGAAGATCGGGCGGATGTCGCGCTGGAAGGAGGGCTGCTTCGGCTTGGTGAGGAAGCGCTGCTGGTAGGCGAGGTCGCGCATCAGGTCCCACATGGTCCGGACGGACTTCTGCTGGGGCGCGTAGTTGGGTGGAGCGACGACGATCCAGGCCGGATCGACCGGAAGGGCCTTGCCCTTGTAGGTCACGGTGGCCGTCACCGGCCCGTCGGAGGTGTCGTCGTGCCAGCCGTCGTTGTTGGCGAAGGTCACGGCGCGGGCGTTGTTGTAGGAGGCCGACAGGCCATGCCCGCCGAGCACGATCAGCCGCCCCGCCTCGTCCGTGGACAGCTCGCCCAAATAGACCGGCTTGTCCATGAAGCGCCCGGTGTCGAACCGCACGCCGCCCTGGTTCGCGCCGGCGATGCCGCGCGGGCCGGGATCGATGACGAGGTCGTCCCGGTGGGCCACCTGGGCGTTGCGCCGGTAGGAGGGGGGCGCGTCTGCGGCTTCCGGAATGTCGAGGGCGAGCTGGAACTCGTACCAGGCGGCCTTGGTGTTGGCGAGATGGACCGTCCAGGCGATCTCCGCCTCGCTGTCCCCGGTCAGTTCCGCGACCGGCTTGCCGGCCGCGTTCAGCCCATAGACACGGAATCGTGCCGCCTGCCGCTTCAGGGCGCCGGACGCGTCGCGGTAGAAGCCCGGCGCTTCCGGAGCCGGATCCGGCACCTCCGGCCCGAGGAACCATTCCTCCGGGCTGTTGCCCACGCGGGCCACGCCGATCGCCGGGTAGATCGCCGCCCTGACGATCTCGTGACCTTCCGTTCCGTGCCTTCCGCTCGCCATATCACCCTCCCTTATGGTTTTAGGCCTCGCGATGGATGCCTATGGGATCAAGCCTATAACGAGAAAGCTTTAAGGAATATTCAACCATATGCACACGAACGGATGCGAGCGCTGCTTCGTCCCCCGGTCGCTTACCGGGATCACGCGTGTTGGAGAGGGCGGGCTGCCAGTGCTCTGGCTGCTGCGTGCGGCTATTTTCTAGGATAGCATTCCTTTTTGGCCGCAGGTGGGGTCCGCAGGCGGTTCGTCAGGCCGCCGGGGATTCGCCGCCAAACCTCGCCTTCGCTCTTCCATCACCTTCCGGACCTGTGACGTCCGGCCTTGCCGCCGGTTTGGCTCGGCATCGGACGGTGACGAGGGAAGGGGCGTGCCATGAGGCTTTGGATCAAGGATCCCCTGGCGATCCTGGCGGATGGGGCCGCCCGCGGACTGGTGGTCGAGGATGGGCGGATCGCCGAGCTGGTGCCGTCGGGGCAGGAGCCTTCGGCGCCGGTGGACGCCCAGTTCGAGGCGGGGGAGCATGTGGTGCTGCCCGGCCTGATCAACACGCACCACCATTTCTTCCAGACGCTGACCCGCGCCCTGCCGGCCGCCCTGGACAAGGAGCTGTTCCCCTGGCTCCAGGCGCTCTATCCGGTCTGGGCGCGGCTGGACGCTGAGGGGCTGCGCTCCGCCGTCCAGGTGGCGATGGCGGAGCTGATGCTGTCCGGCTGCACCACCACGACCGACCACCATTACGTCTTCACCGACGGGCTGGAGAACGCCATCGACGTCGAGGTGGAGGTGGCCCGGTCGCTGGGCATCCGCGCGGTGCTGACGCGCGGGTCGCTGGATCTGTCGGAGAAGGACGGCCAGACGCCGCCGGACGGGATGGTGCAGGACGAGGACACCATCCTCGCCGACAGCGAGCGGCTGATCCGCACCCACCACGGGGCGGGGGAGGGGGCGATGGTGCAGATCGCGCTCGCGCCCTGCTGGCCCTTCTGCGTGACGCGCTCCCTGATGGAGCGGACGGCGGAACTGGCCGCGCGGCATGACGTGCGGCTGCACACCCATCTGGGGGAGACGCAGGACGAAATCCGCCTCTGCCAGGAGACCCACGGCTGCCGCCCGCTGGACTATCTGGAATCCTGCGGCTGGCTGTCGGACCGGGTCTGGCTCGCCCACGGTGTCCATTTCAACGCGGACGAGATCGGACGATTGGCGCGGGCCGGCATGGCGGTGACCCACTGCGCCTGCAGCAACCAGGCGCTGGGCTCCGGCCACTGCCCGGTGCACGCGATGGAGCGGGCGGGGCTGGCGGTCGGGCTGGGGGTGGACGGTTCGGCGTCGAACGACAGCTCCAACCTGATGCAGGAGGTGCGGGCGGCCTTCCTCCTGCAACGGCACCATTACGGCGTGTCGGCGGTCGGGCATCGGGACGCGCTGCGCTGGGCGACGGCGGGCTCGGCCGCCTGTATCGGCCGGCCGGACCTCGGCGCCATCACGGCGGGGCGGCAGGCGGACCTCGCCCTGTTCCGGCTGGACGAGCTGCGATTCGCCGGGCACGGCGACCCGCTGGCGGCATTGGTGCTGTGCGGGGCGCACCGGGCCGACCGGGTCATGGTCGCCGGCCGCTGGACGGTGGAGGACGGGCGCATTCCCGGCCTGGACCTCGCCGAACTGGTCCGCCGGCATCAGGCCAACGCGCGCCGGCTGCACAGCGCCTGATGGCCGGCGGGGGAGGCTGCGGCGGAAGGGCGCGGGCATGGCCGGTTCCGTCCGCCGCCCATTGAATTCGCCTGCCCCTTTCGTCTAGGGTCGCGCGGACCCCCGGAGTGCCTTTCCGCATGCGCGACACCACCATCACCCCGATCACCGTCGCCAAGGGCGACGGCATCGGTCCCGAGATCACCGACGCGGTGCTGCACATCATGCAGGCGGCCGGCGCGCGGCTGAAGGTGGAGGAGGTCGCGGCGGGCGAGGCCGTCTACCGGCGCGGCCACGCGGGCGGGCTGGACGCCGCCGGCTGGGCCTCCATCCGCCGCACGCGCGTCTTCCTCAAGGGGCCGATCACCACCCCGCAGGGTCACGGCAACAAGTCGCTGAACGTCACGGCGCGCACGACGCTGGGGCTGTTCGCCAACGTGCGGCCCTGCGTGTCCTACCACCCCTACGTCCGCTCCCGGCACCCGCGCATGGACGTGGTGATCATCCGCGAGAACGAGGAGGACCTCTACGCCGGCATCGAGCACCGGCAGACCGACGACGTCATCCAGTCGGTGAAGCTGATCTCCCGGCCGGGCTCGGAACGCATCGTCCGCTACGCCTTCGACTACGCGCGGGCCAACCAGCGCCGCAAGGTCACGGCGCTGGCCAAGGACAACATCATGAAGCTGACGGACGGGCTGTTCCTCCGCATCTTCTATGAGGTCGCCAAGGAATATCCGGAGATCAAGGCCGACCACCTGATCGTGGACGTCGGCGCGGCACGGCTGGCCGACCAGCCGGAACGCTTCGACGTGATCGTCACGCTGAACCTCTACGGCGACATCGTGTCGGACATCGCAGCACAGATCACGGGCTCGGTCGGGCTGGCCGGTGCCGCCAACATCGGCGACGCCTGCGCCATGTTCGAGGCGATCCACGGCTCCGCCCCGATGATCACGGGCCAGGACATCGCCAACCCCTCGGGCCTGCTGATGGCGGCGGTGATGATGCTGGTCCACATCGGGCAGGGCGACGTCGCCGCCCGCATCCACAACGCCTGGCTCAAGACGCTGGAGGATGGCGTCCACACCACCGACGTCTTCTCCCGCGGCAACAGCAAGCTGAAGGTCGGCACGCAGGACTTTGCCCAGGCCGTGGTGGAGCGGCTGGGCCAGCTCCCGGTGACGCTGACCAGCGTCGGCTACGCCACCTTGCGCTCGGCCGTGGACCGCAGCGTGCTGCTGTCGCCGCGCCGCGTCGCGGTGAAGGAGCTGGTGGGGGTGGACGTCTTCCTGCACTGGCCGGGCGGCGACCCGGACGAGCTGGCGGGCTTGGTCGGGCCGCTGGGCGGCAACGCGCTCCAGCTCTCCACCATCTCCAACCGGTCGCAGACGGTCTGGCCGAACGGCAACGCCGGGGTCTTCTGCACCGACCACTGGCGCTGCCGTTTCCTGGCCAGCACCGGGGTCGTGAAGCATCAAGATATTGTGTCCCTGCTCGGCCGGCTTGCCGAAGCCGGGCTCGACTTCATCCAGATCGAAAATCTCTGCACCTTCGACGGAAAAGCGGGCTTTTCCGCCCTCGCCAGCCCCTGACAGGGGCGGAGCCCCTTCCACCGCTTTCGCCACATTGACACCAGCCTTTGCGGGGCGTGTCCGGAAACGCCACAAAATCTGGTGGCGCAAAGGACTCGGACTGCGCTCCTTTCGAGGTGCCCAGAACGTGAAAAGCGGGATTCGCCCTGCCGAATCAAGGGCTTGCCGGGGGCCCTCCTCGACAGACCGGTCGGGGTACCTCTGAGAGGTGTGTCCTCAGGGCCATGTCCGGTGTTATTCGGCCATGAGTCGGTGACTTATGCACAGGAATCCTGCGAGTGCCCTCTATCGCTGTGCACGTGCATCTGGTAGCGTCGCTCCAGCTTGGCACAAAATGTTGCGGCCTTATGGAAAAGCTTCCGCTTGGGCCGAAAGACATAGACGCCGAATAGGGTACCGCTTTCGCAGCAGGGAGATTAGGGATGAATTGGACTGAGGAACGGGTTCAGCGTCTCAAGGATCTGTGGGCCCAGGGATTGAGCGCGAGCGAGATCGCGGACGCCCTCGGCGACATCAGCCGCAACGCGGTGATCGGGAAGGCGCATCGCCTGGGCCTCTCCGGCCGTCCTTCGCCCATCAAGAAGAAGCCGACCCGCGGCGCCACGATTCTCAGCCTGACCGAGCGCATGTGCAAGTGGCCGGTCGGCGACCCCAAGCATCAGGATTTCCACTTCTGCGGCAAGACCGCCCACAGCGGCCTGCCCTATTGCCTGGAGCACGCGGCTGTGGCCTACCAGCAGCCCGCTCCCAAGAAGCGCGACGAGGCCCGTACCGTCAACGTGGCATGACGGCCCGGTTCCCCGGGTGCCCCGGCCGGATCACCGGCATCGGCACCCGGACCGTATCCTTTGACGTAAGGGGTCTGGTCCCGACGGTCACGGGGCAGCACCCACCTGGCCGCGTTCGGCCACCTGGTTGCGGCAGTCGGCGAGGATGTTGCCGACCGTCACCCGCTCGCGCTCGTCCATGCTGAGTTCCCAGCGGGCCTTCACGGCGATCCAGTCCGCGATGTAGAGGCACAGCCCCTCGCGGCGCGGCGGCAGCCATTCCTCCGGCCCCTTGGCGCCCTTGGCGCGGTTGGCCTCGGCCGCCACGGCCACCAGCGTGCGGGGATCGCTCAAATCATTGGCGAAGGCTTGGCGCCGATCACGGTCCCATCCGTGCCCTCCGCTGTTGTGGGCCTCCTCCAGGGGGATGCGGTGGTCGATGTCGAGCTTGCGCGGGTCGTGGAAGGTCACGCCCGTGTAGGGATCATGCCAGGTTCCGGACTGGATCGAGCAGCCGTTCGTCGCGAGGCGCGGCGGCTCCGCCGCGTCGCGGATCAGCACCTCTTCCCGCGTGTTCAGGCAGTTCCGGTCCGCATCCACCCAGTGCGGCCAGTCTTCTCTCCGGTAGCCGCGCCGCATCTCCGGCTCCACCCGGATGCCGTCGAGCTGCGCCTGCACGCGCGCATGGTCGATGGAGGCGTCCGCCGGAGCGGAGGGCGACGGGGACCGGGTCTGGGCGGGCGGAGCGGATGGCCCGCGCTCGGCCGTGCGCCTCGGCGCCGGGGCCGGTTCCTCGCCGGTGAGGGAGGCGAGCGTCCCCGGCGGCAGGACCCCGAAGCGTTCCGCGGCGAACACGGCGCCGAGGATCAGGACCAGCAGCAGGATCCCGCGAAGCGACAGCGACCGTCCGCGCCGCGCCCCGCCACTCCGTGAGGTCCCGCCGCGCTTGGCTCCGCCCCGCGTGCCTTTCGGTGCTCCCCTGCCATTCCAGCCCATCGCCGCCTCGGCCCTGTTTGCGCTTTCGTAAGCGCAAACAGGCGGGCGGTCCTTTGGTCGTCCGGACCGGGCGGGCTAACGCCGCATATCCCTATAATCTCCCGAGACGGATGCGGCGGAAGACGTCAGGGCATGCGGCCGGTGAGGGTCGCCGACAGACCCTGCAGGAGACCGATCTGGCAGCTCATGCCGAAGACCTCGCGCAGCCGGGCCGGGTTGCCGATCGACACGCGGATGTCGCCGAGGCGCGGGGGCAGATGGTTGCGCCGGATCTTGCCGTTACAAAGCTCCTGCAGCACGTCGAGCAGCATCAGGAGCGAGGTCGGCCGGCCGGTGCAGAGGTTGTAGACGGTGGCCCCCTTCGGCTCGCGCTCCATGGCCGCGGCGAGGAAGCGCACCACGTCGCCGACGAAGACGAAATCGCGCACCTGCTGGCCGTCGCCGTGGATGTCCACGTCCTCGCCCCGCGCGACCTTGCGCGAGAAGATGGAGATCACGCCGGAATAGGGGGAGGAGGGATCCTGGCGCGGCCCGTAGACGTTGAAGAAGCGGAAGCCCACCGTCGGCACGCCGTGGATGTTCCAGGCGACGCGGGCGTGCAGCTCGCAGCCGAGCTTGTCCACTCCGTAGGCCGACAGCGGGACGGTGGCGGAGCCTTCGGCCAGCGGCGTGTCCGGGTTGTTGCCGTAGACCGCCGCCGAGGAGGCGTAGACCACCGGAACCGGATGGCCGTTCCGGGCGCTGCGGGCCGCCTCGAAGACGGTGACCGTGCCCGAGAGGTTGGTCCGGTGCGTCTCGGCCCACAGTTCGCGGGACCGCTGGACCGAGGCCACCGCGGCGAGATGGAACACCCCATCCACCCCTTCCATGGCTTGGCTCACCGCGTCCGGGTCCGCGACGTCGCCGACCACGA
Source organism: Azospirillum sp. SYSU D00513 (assembly GCF_017356015.1). Classification (GTDB taxonomy): domain Bacteria; phylum Pseudomonadota; class Alphaproteobacteria; order Azospirillales; family Azospirillaceae; genus Azospirillum. Next base: position 4,897 of record NZ_JAFIQV010000078.1, on the reverse strand, counting down.
GTCTGGCCGCGGCCGGCTTGTTCTCCAGCCGCCCGGTCGAAAGGTCGTCGAGAATGGTGACGCGGTGACCGTCGTCGATCAGCCTGTCGGCGAGGTGCGATCCGATGAAGCCGCAGCCGCCCGTGATCAGGTAATGGGCCATGCCCTTCCCCCGCTGGTGTTGTGGACCACCCAGAAATTGTCATCGCGTTCGGAACAGGGCAGCCCATCTTCGGGGGTAGGAGCGGGCGCAGGCTGGGCAGCGCGCCCGATCCGCGGGCGGCCGAAAGGGACGGCGCGGCGGGGCGGTTCGGAAGGCCCCCGGCGCATAGGCGCCACCGCTGGTTCAACAGGCTTATGCACCGCTTTGTCCACCATCCTGTGGATAAGATGGGTCCGGCGCCGGGACCCTTGCCGTTTTCCTGAACCGCATGGTATTTTCCGCGAATGGTAGAGACCAGACGCACCGGCGACCGCGCGAACGACCTGATCCGCCCTGATGGCGGCGGCGGGCGCCTGCTGCCTGCGGGGCCGCGGGGCCGGGCCGACGCGGTCCAGGGCGGGCGCCAGCGCGTGCCGACCCTGCGCCAGCTGGCAGGCCTCGTCGTCAACGGCATCCTGACGCTGCCGCGCAATTACCGCCGTGGCATGTTCCTCGACGTGATCGTTTAAACCGCCCGCCGGTCGCCGCGGGTTGCGGCGGCATGCCGAAGAGGGCTAGCATTCCCCGGAGTGCGCCGGTACAAGGCGCCGTCCAGGGAGACAGAAAACACGTCATGATCCAGATTTTGAAACTGGCCGCCTACGGGCTCTGGGCCGTGGCGGGCAGCGGCGTCCTCGCCGCGATCTACGGCCTGTTCATCCCCGACATGGCGATCCTGGTCTCCGCCGGCTGCATCTTCTCCTTCGCGCTGCTCATCGGCTGCATTGCATGGGCGGTCAAGGACAACCTGGAATCCAAGCAGCGCGCCGCCGCGGGTCAGGGCGACGGGACGGTGTAGGCCGCCGCCTCCGGTCCGAAGATCCGGCCGAGGAGGGCGGGCGGCAGCTCGTATTGCGGCAGGCACAGGCTGCTGCTGCGGCCGTGCAGCGTGTGCAGGCAAAGCCCCTCGGTGTCGGGAAAGGCGGTGAACCGGAACCGCTCCCGCGCGGCCCGTGCGAAGGGCGCGTCCTCGCAGGCGTTGACCGGCGGAAAGCGCAACGCTTCCCACACGTGGCGCCGGTAGGCGTAGGAAAAGCCGTAGCCGAGCAGGTTGTCCTCCGACGGCGGGCTGTCGGGCGCGTCGATGTAGCGGCGGCCCGTGCGGCCCCAACGGTGGTGCGCCCCGCCGCGCGCCGTGTCCCACCAGCCGAAGCTGCCGAGAAGCGTGCTGTAGAGGAACCAGCCGGACAGCGTCGCGAAGTCGGCCCCCTCCTCGAGCCGCGCGACCATGCGCTCCACATAGGCCGGCGCATAGAAGTCGTCGTCGTCGAAATGGACGATGATCTCCCCCTTCGCGTGCTCGGCCAGGAAGTTGCGCTTCTCGCCGACGGCGTGGCGGGAGGAGGAATGGAAGTATGTCAGGCGGGGTCCCGTCAGCGGCTGAAGATAGGCCGAGGGGCTGGGGCTGTCGTCGAAGACCAGCCACTCGATCTCCGGATAGGTCTGGCTCATGACGCGGGCATGGCACAGCGGCAGGAAATCCTCCCGCGCCCAGCTGGGCGTCAGGACGCTCACGAGGGGCCGGGCGGCCATGGCTCTTTCCTTCGGTGGCGGCGGCTTGGGAATGGCGGGGCCGCATGATGGAACCGGCGCCCCGGCGCTGTCCAGCGCCGATCCGGCCACCGGGCCTTGCACTGCCTTTGGATGAACACTTGACCCCAGGGCTTCCGGCGGTCAGCTTCATGCCCGGATTCCCGCCGGCGAACACACATGAATCGACTTCAACGGTATCTGTTCCGCAACATCTTCATCGCCACCCTCTATTCCACCGCCGGCCTGACGCTGACCATCTGGCTCACCCAGTCGTTGCGCCTGATCGAAATGGTGGTCGAGGCAGGCGCCCCGTTGCAGATCTTCCTGTGGCTGCTGGTGCTGACCGTGCCCACCTTCCTGGGCGTGGTGCTGCCCATCGCGCTCGTGGGGGCAGCACTGTTCACCTACAACAGGCTCGGCACGGACAGCGAGCTGGTCGTGATGCGGGCCGCCGGCGTTGGGCCGGTGTCGCTCGCCATGCCTGCCATGGCCATGGCGACGGGTTTGATGGGAATCGTCTACGTGCTCAATCTGTGGATCACCCCGGCGGCGCACCGCGAACTGGTCCACATGGAATATGCCGTGCGGAACGACTACTCCCAGCTCTTCCTGCATGAGGGCGTGTTCAACGATCTCGGCAAGGGCATGAGCATCTTCATGCGGGAGCGGGATTCGGAGGGCAACCTGCACAAGGTGCTGATCCACGATGCCCGTGTCCCGGAAAAGCCGGTGACGATCATGGGCGACCGCGCGGTGATGCTGACCGAGGCGGCGGGCGCGCGCTTCGTCGTCTATGACGGAAACCGCCAGGAACTGGACCGCGCGACCGGACGGCTTTCCCAGCTTTTCTTCGAACGCTATGCCGTCGATCTGAAGGTGCTGTCGGGCGGATCGGCGGACCGCTATCCCGACTCGCGGGAGCGGTCCACGGCCGAGCTGCTCGCGCCTCCCGCCGGGGCCGTGACCAACGAAAAGGTGCGGCGCGATCTCGTCGCCGAACTGCACAACCGCTTTTCCTCTCCGCTGTTGGCGCTCGCCTTCATGGGCATCGCCCTGGCCAGCCTGCTGTCCGGTGAGTTCAGCCGCCGCGGTCAGACATCCCGCATGACGGTCGCGGTGCTGTTGGTCATCGTCCTGCAAGCGTCCGCTCTTGGGATGAATAGCCTCGCCAGCGCGAATCCGGTCTTCGTTCCGATGATGTACGCGCTTCCTCTGCTGGCGCTCGGCCCGTCATCCTGGCTGATCGCCCGCGGCCGCCGCCTTGGTGGTGGGGGCGGGCAATCGCGGTCCGGCCGGCCTGGCTCCGGCCGTCCAAGTTCCAACCGCCCGGCGGACGGACGGCTGAGCGGCCAAGCAAGCGGATAGGGACGGCTCTTGAGGATCCTGTTCATCACCTCGAACCGGCTCGGGGACGCCGTGCTGTCCTCGGGCCTGCTCGCCCATCTCGTCGAGCAGCATCCCGGAGCGCGCCTCACGATCGCCTGCGGCACGCTGCCGGCGCCGCTTTTCCGCGCCGTGCCGGGGCTGGAACAGCTGATACCGATGGCCAAGCGCCGCTTCGCGCGGCATTGGCTGGACCTGTGGCGGATCTGCGTGGGCACGCGCTGGGACCTCGTGGTGGATCTCCGGAACTCGCCGGTCGGGCGCTTTGTTCCGGCGGCGCGGCGCGCCTTCCATGCCAGCCGTCCCGCGCTGCACAAGGTCGAGGAGATCGGCTGCGTTCTTGGCCTGGCCCCGCCGCCGCCACCCCGGCTGTGGCTCGACGCGCCGGCCGAGGCCGAGGCGGACCGGCTCCTGGGAACGGGCGGGGGGCCGTTGCTGGCGGTCGGTCCGACGGCGAACTGGCGCGGCAAGGAGTGGCCGGTCGGGCGTTTCGCGGAACTCGCGCGCCGCCTGACGGCACCCGGCGGCGCTCTCGAAGGTGCCAGGGTCGCCGTCTTCGCCGCCGGGCCGGAGCGGGAACGGGCGCAGCCCCTTCTGGACGCGCTCGGCGACCGGGCCGTCGATCTCACCGGCCGCACCGACCCGCTGGCGGCCGCGGCCTGCCTCCGGCGCGCCAGGCTCTATGTGGGCAACGATTCCGGCCTGATGCACATCGCCGCGGCGGTCGGAACCCCGACGCTCGGCCTGTTTGGGCCTGGCTACCCCGAAGCCTACGGTCCGTGGGGCAGCCAGGCCCGCGCCCTGACCGGGACCGTGCCGCGCGCCGTGCTGCTGGAGCGGCTGAAAGCCGATCCGAACGCGCTGGACCTGATGAACGGGCTTTCCGTCGATGCGGCGGAAGCAGCCGCGCGCGACCTCATCCTCGGCGCAAGTTGAAACATTTTTTGTAAAGGGCAGTCCATCACTACCCCTTAAGTTGACAAGGGAAAGGCGATGGCGGACAATTCCACGGATGGTGAAACGGCTTTGAACATGGCCGTTTCCGAGGGTTTCCAGCGGGCTGGTCCAAGGGTTTTGTCATGAAGCCGACACCGAAATACGTAAGCAGGCCGTCTTCGGAAGACCCGCGCGACGTCGAGGCCTGGGCCTTGGCCGAAGCGGCGCGCCGCCTGATCGACGCGGGCCGCGACGGCAGCGCGGAGGCGCTCCAGGGCGCTCTTCAGCTGAATCAGCGGCTATGGACGATCTTCCAGGCTGCCATGACGGAAGATGACTGCGGCCATCCGCCGGAGGTCAGGACGAACATCGCGGCCCTGTCGCTGCTGGTGGACCGTGAGACGATGGCGCGCCTCGCCGATCTCGACGGCTCCAAGATCGACACGCTGGTCAACATCAACCGGCAGGTCGCCAGCGGCCTGCTGCAGCAGTTGCAGGCGGGCGCCGCCCAGGCGGCGGCTCCGGCCCAGGCCCCGGCCGCCGCTCCGGCTGGCGCTGCTCACACCGGCGCCGCGCCGCACCGGCCCATGCCTCAGGCGACCTCGCCCGAACAGCCGCCGGTTCGGCGGGAGTCCCTGAGCATCTCGATCTGACCCCGGCCCCAAGCTCCGGTGCTTTCCGGAGCTTGGGATGCAGGGCCGAGGGCATAGCCCGACCCGGACAGCCATCGCTCCAACGAAAAAGGCCGGCGCCACATAGGCGCCGGCCTTTTCCTTTGGTGCGCCCAGCATGGGCGTTCTCTTGTGGGTGGAAGTCCCATCGTAAGCTGATCACGGCGAGCGAAGTGAAGCGCAATTGCGGAAG
>NZ_JAFIQV010000077.1 GCF_017356015.1 Azospirillum sp. SYSU D00513 | reverse complement strand
ATGCTCCGTTGCCAGATCAGAGCCTCACAACAGGCAAACCCCTTCCTTTTAACCGACTTTCTATCGAGTTCTGTGCAAGCCGTAGCCCCAAGGGGAGAGGGGATTAAGTTAGCGCCTATGCGCGTCCGCGGGGATGACGGATAGTTCTTGTCTTTCAGGGCCTTGACGCACGGCAAGGCCCGCTTGAGCAGCCCGCTTTCATACTCCCTCTCCGGCGGAACGACGGAAATTCGCCTTCACGCCAGCGCCACCACGCCCAGGTGCCGTTCCATCAGCGCGTGGTCGTCGCGGCACTCCGCGACGGGGCCGCTGTGCACCACCCGGCCGCGGTCCATCATGATGACGTCGCGGCAGAAGTCGAGCGCGCGGTCCACCTGCTGCTCCACCAGCACGACCGTCATGTCCAGCGTGCCCAGCGCAGCCATCAGCAGGTCGCAGATGACCGGCGCCAGCCCCTCCAGCGGCTCGTCCAGCAGCAGGACCGACGGCTTGCCCAGCAGGGCGCGCGCGACGGACAGCATCTGCTGCTCGCCGCCCGACAGCTCGCCCCCGCCGTTGCGGCGGCGCTCCGCCAGCCGCGGGAACAGGGCGTAGGCCTCCTCCAGCGCGCTCCTCGGCCGGCCCTTCAGCCCGGTGACGAGGTTCTCCTCCACCGTCAGGGAGCGGAAGACGTCGCGCGTCTGCGGCACGTAGCCGAGCCCCGCCGCCGCCCGGCGCGACGAGTTCAGGCCGGAGATCTCCACCCCGTCCAGCCGGATGGAGCCGGCGTGGCGCGTGGTCTGCCCGACCAGCGTCGCCAGCAGCGTCGATTTGCCGACGCCGTTGCGCCCCAGCAGGGCGAGCCGCCCGCCGGCCGGGACGGTGAAGCCCACCCGGTCGATGATGCGCGTCTCGCCATAGCCGGCGACCAGGCCGGAGACCTCAAGAAGGCCGGTGGGCATTGGCTCTGCTCCCCAGATAGACCTCGCGGACACGGGGGTCCGCGGTGATTTCCCGCGCCGTGCCGCTGCACAGCAGCCGCCCCTGGGCCAGCACGACGATCTTCTTCGCGAAGCGGAAGACCAGGTCCATGTCGTGCTCGATCATCAGCACGGCGAGGTCGGCCGGCAGCCGGTCCACCGCGTCCAGGATGCGCTGGCTTTCCGAATGGGGCACGCCGGCCGCCGGCTCGTCCAGGATCAGCACCTTGGGCTTCATCGCCAGCGCCAGCGCGATCTCCAGCAGCCGCTGCTGCCCGTAGGCCAGCGCGCCGACCCGCGTCCCGGCCACCGCCTCCAGCCCCATGATGTCGAGGACGGAGGCGACCTCCTCCTCCAGCCCCGGCACCCGGCGGACCGAGGCGAAGAGGCGGAAGGTCCGCCCCTCCCGCTCCAGCACCGCCAGCTCCAGATGCTCGCGCACGGTCATGGCGCGGAACAGCCGGGCCACCTGGAAGGAGCGGATCAGCCCGCGCCGCACCCGCGCCTGGGCGGACAGGCCGGTGATGTCCTCCCCGTCCAGACGGATGGTGCCGGCGGTCGGCGGGATCACCCCCGTCACCAGATTGACGAAGGTCGTCTTGCCCGCCCCATTCGGCCCGATCAGCGCGCAGCGGTCGCCGGGCAGCAGGTCCATGTCGATGTCGGAGGAGACCTGGAGGCCGCCGAAATTCTTGGACAGCCCCCGGACCTGAAGACGCGGGGTCATGGACGGTCTCCCTCGGCGGTGCGTGACGGGGAACGGGACAGCAGGCCGGACAGCCGCTCACCGAGCGAGGCGATGCCGCCCGGCAGGAACAGCACAACCCCCATCAGGAACAGACCGATGAACAGCATCCAGTGGAAGGGGTCGCTGGCGGCCAGGATGTGGTGGATCGCCATGAAGGCGACGGTGCCGATGACGGCGCCGTAGAGCCGCCCGGTGCCGCCCAGCACCAGCATCACCAGCGCCTCCGCCGACCAGGTGAAGCTGACGCTGTCCAGCCCGACGATGCCCGTGGACACGGCGGTCAGCGCCCCGGCGACGCCGGCGAAGACCCCGGCGATGGCGTACATGCCCACCAGGTACCGGCGCGGCGATCCGCCCAGCGCCTGGACGCGCAAGGGGTCCTCCTTCACGCCCCGGCAGGCGAGGCCGAAGGGCGAGCGCACGATGCGCCGGGCCACCAGGAACATCACCAGCAGAACCGCCAGCGCGAACAGGTAGGAAGTGCGGCCATACAGGTCGAAGCGGAACAGCCCCAGCACCGGGCTCGGGTCGATGCCCGACAGCCCGTCGCTGCCGCCCGTCCAGTCGCGCGCCTTGTTGGCGACCTCCTGCACGATCTGCACGACCGCGATGGTCAGCATCAGCAGGGTCAGCCCGTGGGCGTGCAGGATCAGCGCCCCCGTCACCAGAGCGATCAGCCCGCCGGCGACCCCGCCGACGGCGAGCAGCACCAGCGGGTCGCTCACCAGATGCACGGCGGCGATGCCCGCGGCGTAGGCGCCGGTGCCGAACATGGCCGCCTGCCCCAGCGTGGCAATGCCGCAGTATCCCAGCACCAGGTCCAGCGACAGCACGTAGAGCGCCGTCGCCAGGATGCGGGTCATCAGCCCCAGATCCTCGGGGAACAGCCAGAATCCCAGCAGCCCCAGGGCGGCCATCACCGGCACGCCGGCATGGTCCCGGACGGCCCGGCCCAGCCGGCCCGGCGCGCCCTTGCCGGCGGGCTTGCCAGTATCCTTGTTCGTTGCGACGGCGGTCATGCGGTCCCTCGCTTGAAGAAGCCGTGCGGCCAGCGGAAGAGGATGAGGATCAGGGCTGTGTAGAAGAAGAACTCGCCGAAATTCGGGATCAGGTACTTGCCCGCCGTGTCGATGACGCCGAGCGCCACCGCCGCCGCCGCCGACCCGAAGATGCTGCCGGCCCCCCCGACCGCCACCACCGCCAGGAACAGCACGATGTAGCGCAGCGCGTAGTAGGGCTCGAGCGGCAGCAGCTCCGACCCCAACACCCCGCCGAAGGCCGCCAGCCCCGTGCCCAGCGCGAAGGTCGCGGCGTAGAGCCGTTCCGTGCGGATGCCCAGCGCCGCCGCCATGCCCGGATTGTCCACCGCCGCGCGCAGCCGGATGCCGAAATCCGTACGCTCCAGAAGCCACCACAGCCCCACCAGCGCCGTCAGCCCCGCCCCGATGACGAAGATGCGGTGGGCGGAGATCGCCTTCGGCCCCAGCATCACCACCCCGCTGAGATAATCCGGCAGCGGGATGCGCTTCAGCGTCGGGCCGAACAGGTAGTTCATGCCGGCCACGATCACGAAGCACAGCCCGATGGTCAGCAGCACCTGCGCCAGCTCGTTCGCCGAGCCGTAGATCCGCCGGTAGAGCAGCCGTTCGAGCGGCAGCGCCAGCAGCACCGTCAGCAGCACCGCCGCGACCAGCGCCAGCTCGTAGGGCAGCCCCGCCCCCTGCATCACGGAGGACGCGATGTAGCCGCCGACCATGGCGAAGGCGCCGTGCGCCAGATTGACGACCCGCATGAGGCCGAGCGTGACCGACAGGCCGACCGAGATGATGAAGAGGATCATCCCGTAGGCCACGCCGTCCACGGCGATGCCAAAGACGGTTTCCATAGGATCTCCCGCCGGAACGGTTGGGGGTGGACTGCGACGCCTGAGCCCGTCGCGGCGCAACGGATCAGCGGAATGCCTACGATTTTTCCGTCATCCCCGCGGAAGCGGGGATCCAGAACTTCGGACGGCGTGCAATCTGCGGGAAGCCTGGATCCCCGCTTTCGCGGGGATGACGGGTAAGCCGTTGTTCTTCCGGTGGCCGCCGCACGGCGGACTGCGTGCGGCGGCCCCGGACGTCAGAAAAGAGCCCCGACGCTCACTTCCCCTTGAAGCCGTAGTCCGGCTGGTTCGGGAAGGTCTCGATTTCCTTGTTCACGAGCTGGCCGTCCACCTTCTCCACGACGCGCAGGTACATGTTCTGCGTGACGTGGCGCGAGGCCGGGTCCAGCTTCAGCGGGCCGCGCGGGCTTTCCCAGGCGAGGTTCTTCACCGCCTCGACCGCCTTGGCGCCGTCGCGCTTGCCGTCCGTCGCCTCGACCATCTTGTAGATCAGGTGGGTGCCGTCATAGGCGCCGGCCGAGGTGAAGGTGACGGTGTCGCTCGACCCGAACAGCTCCTTGTGCTTGGCGATGAAGGCCTTGTTCATCGCGGAATCATGCGCCGCGCTGTAATGGAAGGTCGTGGTGATGCCCAGCGCCGCGTCGCCCAGCGCCAGCAGGTCCGGCTCCTGGGTGATGTCGCCGGGGCCGACGAACTTGATGCCCTTCTCGCGCAGCCCGTTGTCGTTGAAGGCCTTGGCGAAGCCCAGCGTCGTCGGGCCGGCCGGCAGGAAGGCGTAGACGGCCTCGGCCCCGCTGTCCTTGATGCGCTGCATGAAGGGGGCGAAGTCGGCGGACTTCAGCGGCATGCGGATGCTGTCCACCACCTGGCCGCCGGCCTTCTCGAAGGTCGTCTTGAAGGCGGTCTCGCCGTCGATGCCCGGGCCGTAGTCGCTGACCGCCGTCACCACCTTGCGCACGCCCGTCTTGTAGACATGCTCGGCCAGCGGCACGGTGGCCTGCCACAGGGTGAAGGAGGTGCGGACGTAGAGCGGCGACTTCTCCGTGATGGCGGAGGTCGCGGCGTTGAAGATCACCGCGGGGATGTTCGCCTCGTCGATCAGCGGGGCGACGGCCAGCGCGTCCGGCGTGAAGAAGAAGCCGGCGAGGTAGCCGACCTTCTCCTTCACCACCAGCTCCTGGGCGAGCGCCTTCGACTGGGCGGGGTTGGCCTGGTCGAGGTCCTTGTAGACGAACTGCACCGTGTGGCCGCCGACGGTCTTGCCGTTCTGCGCCTGGTAGACCTCGATGGCCTCCTTGAAGGTCTTGCCGACCGTGGCGAAGGGACCGGAGAAGGGGGCGATGACGCCGACCTTCACCGTGTCGGCCAGGGCCGGGCCGGCGCCCAGCGCCAGGCCGACGACCGCACCAAGCAACGCGCCGCGCAGAACAGACTTCATCGCCGCTTCCTCCGTGTTCCGTGGTTCTCGACGCACCCCCGCCCGGACGGGCCGGATGATGCGTGGCCGTAACTTATAATCAGTCTAACCAACCTAACAACCCGGATTACCCCCGGTCAAGTGCGATATTCGCCATATATGTTCGATTAACGCACGAGCATGCGTCAGCCGCGCGAGCCGCCGACCAGAAGCACCCGCGCCTCCTCGGCGATGCCGCGCAGATGGGGCAGGAACTGCTCCTCCATCTCGGCGCTGCTCACGCGGGCGGCCTGGGCGCTGACGTTGACGGCGGCGACGACCGCGCCGGACGCGCTGCGCACCGGCACGGCGATGGAGCGCAGCCCCAGCTCCAGCTCCTGGTCCACCAGCGCGTAGCCGCGCTCGCGGATGCGCACCAGCTCCTGGCGCAGCACGTTGGGCGTGGTGATGGTGCGCTCGGTGAAGGGCTTCAGCGCGACCCGCGCCAGATAGGCGTCGATCTCCGCCTCGGGCATGTGGGCCAGCAGCACCCGCCCGATGGAGGTGCAGTAGGCCGGAAGCCGGCTGCCGACGTTCAGCCCGATGGACATGATGCGCTTCTGCGCGGCGCGCGCGACATAGACGACGTCGTCCTCGTCCAGCACGCCCGCCGAGCTGGACTCCCGCAGCCGCTCGCTGACCTGCTCGATCAGCGGCTCCAGGATGGTGGAGAGCGGGGCGGAGGACAGGAAGGAATAGCCCAGCGCCAGGATCTTCGGCTTCAGGAAGAAGGTGCGCCCGTCCGTCCCCGCATAGCCCAGCTGCACCAGAGTCAGCAGGCAGCGCCGGGCGGCGGCGCGCGGCAGCCCGGCGATGCGCGCGATCTCGGCGATGGTCAGGTTGGGGTTCCGCTCGGTGAAGGCGCGGATCACGGACAGCCCGCGCGCCAGCGACGTCATGAAATTGGGATCGCTCCCCCCCGCCCCGCCGTCGGGATCCCCGTCCCGCCCGCCGACCTCGGCCGCCGTCTCCATGCGTCTGCTCCCCGGATTTTATCGTTCTGGCATTGGGTCGCCCACATCAGGGGCGGTTATCGAACAATAGCGCAACCGCCCCGTTTCCGGCAAGGACCGCTTGTCGCTACGCCGCCTCGGCCGGGCGGGCGATGCCCTTCACGACGATGGTGGCGGCGGCGAGGCCGGCCGGCACGACCAGGGCGGTCAGCACCTGCTGGAAGTCCCAGCCCAGCCCCAGCAGCGTGGCGCCGATCCAGGCGCCGAGGATGGCGCCGAAGCGGCCGATGCCGAGCATCCAGGACACGCCCGTGGCGCGGCCCTGCGTGGGATAGTAGCGCGTCGCCAGCGACGGCATGGCCGACTGCGCGCCGTTGATGCACATGCCCGCGACCAGCACCAGCGCGGCCAGCAGCCACTCGTGCCCCAGGCTCAGGCCCACGGCGTAGGCGAAGACGCCCGCCAGCCCGTAGAACAGGCCGATGACGTAATGCGGGTTGAAGCGGTCCATCGCCCAGCCCACGCCCACCGCGCTCAGCACCCCGCCGAACTGGAACAGCGCGCCGACGATGGCCGCCCGCTCCATGCTCGCCCCGCTCTCGGCCAGCAGGGTCGGCAGCCAGCTCGTCAGCAGATAGACGATCACCAGCCCCATGAAATAGGTCAGCCACAGCAGCAGCGTGCCGGGGGCGAGGTCGCGGCTGAAGACGATGGCGAAGGCGTTGCGGGCCGGCGCGCCCTTCGTCTCCGGCACGGTGAAGCGGGCCACGCCGCCCAGCGTGCCCGGTGCGATCGGCTCCAGCACCCGGCGGACCCGCGCCGCGTCGAAGCCGCGCACGACCATGTAGCGCGCCGATTCCGGCAGCCACAGCACCAGCCCGACGACCAGCGCCAGCGGCAGCACGCCGCCCGCCACCAGCAGGCTGTGCCAGCCATAGGCCGGGATCAGGTGGGCCGAGATGAAGCCGCCCGAGGCCATGCCCAGGTTGAAGCCGCAGAACATGGTGGTGACGAGCAGGGAGCGGCTGCGCTCCGGCGTGTATTCCGACAGCAGCGTCGTCGCGTTGGGCATGCCCGCACCCAGCCCGATGCCGGTCAGGAAGCGCAGCACGATGAGCTGCTCGACGTTCGCCGACCAGGCCGAGACCAGGCTGAAGCCGCCGAACACGAAGACCGAGGCCACCAGCACCGCCTTGCGCCCGAACCGGTCGGCCAGCGGGCCGGAACCGAGCGCGCCCACCACCATGCCGATGAGTGCTGCGCTCATCACCGGGCCGAGCGCGGCGCGCGGGATGCTCCAGTCCTGCGCCAGGGCGGGGGCGATGAAGCCCATGGCCGCCGTGTCCAGCCCGTCCAGGAAGACGATCAGGAAGCACAGGATCATGATCCGCCACTGGTAGCGGCTGAAGGCGCTGGCGTTGATGAAGGACTGGACGTTCAGCACGTCCCCGGATGCCGGATGTTGGGCCGCTTGCGACACGGAAGCCCCCTGAGGTCGGGTATTGGATGCGCGAAGGACGGGCCGGGCGGGACGGAATCGTTCCTCGCCCCGACAATATGTTTCGTCCCCGGATGGCCGGACCCTAGAAGCCGCGCCACACGCCGTCAAGGGCGATAAAAGCACGTCTTGTTCGTTAACCGCCCGACGCGACGGAGATTCAGGAAAGCCGCCGCCATTCCCGGCCTTCGCTTCCCGGCGGGTCAGCCATGCGGGCCAAGCACCGTCCACTCCGCAGGGTGGAGGCTTGACAATGGATGGTGGGACGTACCAACCTGTTCAAAATTCGTTTTCATCGTGCGTTATTCGCACATCAGGAGGAAGGCATGGCGCAGATCACGTCCTTGCGCGAGGCCGTATCAGGGCTGATCCAGGACGGCGACACCGTCGCCCTGGAAGGTTTCACCCACCTCATCCCCCACGCGGCCGGTCACGAGATCGTCCGCCAGGGCAAGAAGGACCTGACGCTGGTCCGCATGACCCCGGACCTGATCTACGACCAGCTCATCGGCATGGGCTGCGCGCGCAAGCTGATCTTCTCCTGGGGCGGAAACCCGGGCGTCGGTTCGCTGCACCGCTTCCGCGACGCGGTGGAGAACGGCTGGCCGCACCAGCTGGAGATCGAGGAGCACAGCCATTCCGGCATGGCGAACGCCTATGTCGCCGGCGCCTCCAACCTGCCCTTCGCTCTGCTGCGCGGCTACACCGGCTCCGACCTGCCCAAGGTCAACCCGAACATCCGCTTCGTCGAATGCCCCTTCACGGGCGAAAAGCTCGCCGCCATCCCCTCGGTGCGCCCGGACGTGACGGTGATCCACGCCCAGAAGGCCGACCGCCGCGGCAACGTGCTGCTCTGGGGCATCCTCGGCGTCCAGAAGGAGGCGGTGCTCGCCGCCAAACGCGCCATCGTCACGGTCGAGGAGATCGTGGACGCGCTTGAGGCACCCGCCAACAGCTGCGTGCTGCCGCGCTGGGCCGTCTCCGCCGTCTGCCACGTGCCGGGCGGCGCCTACCCCTCCTACGCGCAGGGCTACACGGAGCGCGACAACCGCTTCTACAAGGCCTGGGACCCCGTCGCCCGCTCGCGCGAGGGCTTCACGGCCTGGATGGAACGCCACGTCCTCGGCACCGAGGATTTCGACGGCTTCAGGCGCGTGCTCGCCGAAAGCCAGAAGGAGACCGCGTGATGACCACGCCCGCCAGCCCCACCCTGGACTTCACCGCGACCGAGATCATGACCGTGGCGGCCAGCCGCCTGCTGCGGGACGACACGGTCTGCTTCGTCGGCATCGGCCTGCCCTCCACCGCGGCGAACCTCGCCCGGCTGACCCACGCGCCCGACGTCGTGCTGATCTATGAATCCGGCCCGATCGGCGCCAAGCCGACCGTCCTGCCGCTGTCCATCGGCGACGGGGAGCTGGCGCTGACCGCCGACACGGTGGTCAGCACGCCGGAGATCTTCCGCTACTGGCTGCAGGGCGGGCGCATCGACGTGGGCTTCCTGGGGGCCGCCCAGGTGGACCGCTTCGCCAACATCAACACCACGGTCATCGGCGCTTACGACAGCCCGAAGGTCCGCCTGCCCGGCGCCGGCGGCGCGCCGGAGATCGCCAGCCAAGCCAAGGAGGTCTTCATCGTGCTGAAGCAGAGCACGAAGGCCTTCGTCGGCAAGCTGCCCTTCATCACCTCCGCCGGCTATCTCGACGGCGGCGACGCGCGGGAGAGGGCGGGCATCCCCGGCAAGGGGCCGACCGCGGTCATCACCGACCTCGGCATCATGACCCCCGACCCCGTCACCCGCGAGCTGACCCTGACCAGCGTCCATCCGGGCGTCACGGTCGATCAGGTGCGGGAGGCCACCGGCTGGGACCTCAAGGTCAGCCCCGACCTGAAGACCACCGCGGCGCCCGAGCCGCAGGAGCTGGCGGCACTCCGCGACCTCCAGGCCCGCACCGCCAAGGCGCACGGCCAGAGCGGCGGCGGCGAAGGCTAAGGGAAAAAGGAACCGGACCATGACCGAAGCCTTCATCTGCGACGCGATCCGCACCCCCATCGGCCGCTTCGGCGGGGCGCTCTCCTCCGTCCGCGCCGACGACCTCGCCGCCATCCCCCTCAAGGCGCTGATGGAGCGCAACGGGGGCGTTGACTGGGGTGCGGTGGACGAGGTGATCCTCGGCTGCGCCAACCAGGCTGGCGAGGACAACCGCAACGTCGCCCGCATGGCGACCCTGCTGGCCGGCCTGCCGGTCGAGGTGCCGGGCACGACGGTCAACCGCCTCTGCGGCTCCGGCCTGGACGCGGTCGCCATCGCCGCCCGCGCCATCCGCGCCGGCGAGGCCGACCTGATCCTCGCCGGCGGCGTCGAGAGCATGAGCCGCGCCCCCTTCGTCATGGGCAAGGCGGAGACCGCCTTCTCCCGCCAGGCGGAGATGTTCGACACCACCATCGGCTGGCGCTTCGTGAACCGCCGCATGAAGGAGCTGTACGGCACCGATTCCATGCCGGAGACGGGCGAGAACGTCGCCGAGCAGTTCGGCATCGCCCGCGAGGACCAGGACGCCTTCGCCCTGCGCAGCCAGCAGCGCGCCGCCCGCGCCATCCAGGACGGCACCATGGCGCAGGAGATCGTCCCGGTCACCATCAAGGGCCGCAAGGCCGACACGGTGGTGGACACGGACGAGCACCCCCGCGCCACCTCGCTCGACGCGCTGGCGAGCCTGAAGCCGATCGTGCGCCCGAACGGCACGGTGACGGCCGGCAACGCGTCCGGCGTCAACGACGGCGCCTGCGCCCTGCTGATCGCGTCGGCCGCCGCCGCCGAGCGCTACGGCCTGACTCCGCGCGCCCGCATCGTCGGTGCGGCCACCGCCGGCGTCGCCCCGCGCATCATGGGCTTCGGCCCGGCCCCCTCCACGCGCAAGCTGCTCGCCCGGCTCGGCCTGACCATCGGCCAGATGGAACTGATCGAGCTGAACGAGGCCTTCGCCTCCCAGGCGCTGGCGGTCCTGCGCGACCTGGGCGTCGCCGACGACGCCCCACACGTCAACCCCAACGGCGGCGGCATCTCGCTCGGCCACCCCCTGGGCATGAGCGGCGCCCGCCTCGCCACCACCGCCACCCACCAGCTCCAGCGCTCCTCCGCCCGTTACGCGCTCTGCACCATGTGCATCGGCGTCGGCCAGGGCATCTCCATGGTGCTGGAACGGGTGTAGGGGAAACCACCCCTCTCCCCTTGGGGAGAGGGAGGGACCCGCGCAGCGGGAGGGTGAGGGGGTTGCAGGGGGACCGGAAACCCCTGCGACCGCGGCCCCCTCACCCTGACCCTCTCCCCGGAGGGGAGAGGGATGAAACGGCCGAGAAAGTTTCTTCTGTACGCCTATACTAAGCACCCGAGAACCACCCAGGGGGACCCCAGCCATGCCCTTCATCCGCGCGGGCGCCATCACGGTCCATTACGACCTGACCGGGCCGGCCGAGGCCCCCGTCCTGCTGTTCGCGAACTCCATCGGCACCAGCTTCCATGTCTGGGACGCGGTGGTGCCGCTGCTGTCGGACCGGTTCCGGCTGCTGCGCTACGACATGCGCGGCCACGGCCTGACCGACGCCACGCCGGTGCCCGACGGCGGCCCCGGCTACAGCATGGACGATCTTGCCGACGACGCGGCGGCGCTGCTCGACGCGCTGGGCATCGCCCGTGCCCATGTCTGCGGCCTGTCGATCGGCGGCATGATGGCCCAGCGCCTCGCCGCCAAGGCGCCGGAGCGCGTGGCCTCCCTGATCCTCTGCGACACGGCCAGCGTCATCGGCCCGCCGGAGGTCTGGCAGACGCGCATCGACGCGATCCGCGCCAGGGGGCTGGCGAGCATCGCCGCCGGCGTCATGCCGCGCTGGTTCACGAAGCGCTTCCTGGAGGCCGAGCCCGACCGCGTGCGCGGCTACGTCAACATGGTCGCGCGCAACGCGGACGAGGGCTACATCGGCTGCGCCATGGCGATCCGCGACGCCGACCTGCGCGCCGACGACGCCCGCATCACCTGCCCGACCCTGGTGATCGTCGGCGACCAGGACGCCGCCACCCCGCCCGCCCAGGCCGAGGCGCTGGCGAAGGCCATCCCCGGCGCCCTGCTGGAGATCATCCCCGACGCCGGCCACATCCCCTGCGTGGAGCAGCCCGAGACCCTGGTCGCCCTGATCCGCACCTTCCTGCCCGCCGCCTGACGCCGCAAGCCACGAGAGGACAAAGCCCCATGTCGAACGATCTCTATGAAAAGGGCCTGGAGGTCCGCAAGGCGGTGCTGGGCGAGGCGCATGTCGAGCGCTCCCTGAAGAACGCCACCGACTTCACCCAAGACTTCCAGACCTTCATCACCCAGCAGGCCTGGGGCTCGATCTGGACCCGCCCAGGCCTGGACCGCAAGGCCCGCAGCATGATCACCATCGCCATGCTGGCGGCACTCGGCTCCGACGAGCTGAAGCTCCACATCCGCGCCACCCGCAACACCGGCGTCACCCGCGACGAGGTGAAGGAGATCCTCCTGCAAGCCGGCGTCTACGCCGGCGTCCCCGCCGCCAACAGCGCCTTCCACCTGGCCAAGCAGGTCTTCGACGAGATGGACAAGGAGGATGAGGCGGCGAAGTAGGGGGCGCGGGCGCCTTTCCCTTTCCCCGATTTTTCAAACCCGCCGCACCCTGTACCTTCATGGCCGTCATCCCCGCGAAAGCGGGGATCCAGGCTCCGCGACAAAGCCGCGCCGCCAAGAGTTCTGGATCCCCGCTTTCGCGGGGATGACGTTCAAAAAGCGGAAGAGCGCTGTTCCCCGTGACCGGCCCCCCACCCCCGCCCCACCCACGCGAGCCCCCCACCATGCACCCCTACGGCGACCCGCTGCTCGACCCGCTCTTCTCCACCGAGGAAGCCGTCCGCATCTTCTCGCCGCGGGGCCGGCTCCAGGGGATGCTCGACTTCGAGGCGGCCCTCGCCCGCGCCGAGGCGAAAACCGGCGTCATCCCGCCCACCGCCGTCGGCCCCATCGAGGCCGCCTGCAAGGCCGACCTCCACGACCTCACGGCACTCGGCCAGGAGGCCGCGAAGGCCGGCAACACCGCCATCCCCATGGTGAAGCACCTGACGCGCGCGGTCGCGGCGCGGGACGAGGAGGCCGCGCGCTACGTCCATTGGGGCGCCACCAGCCAGGACGCGATGGACACAGGCCTCGTGCTCCAGCTCCGCGCCTTCGCCGACGCGCTGGACGCCGACCTCGCCCGGCTGGACGCGACGCTGGCCGGCCTCGCCGACCGGCACCGGGCGACGCCGATGGTGGCGCGCACTTGGCTCCAGCACGCGCTGCCCACCACCTTCGGGCTGAAGGCCGCCGTCTGGCTGGATGCGCTGACCCGCGACCGCGAGCGGCTGGCGAGCGCCTGCGCCCGCCTCGCCCTCCAGTTCGGGGGGGCGGCCGGCACGCTGGCGGCGCTGGGCGACCGGGGCCTCGCCGTCGCCGAGGCGCTGGCCGGCGACCTCGCCCTGCCCCTGCCGTCCCTGCCCTGGCACACGACGCGCGACCGCGTGCTGGAGTTGGCGGCGGCACTCGGCATCCTGCTCGGCACGCTCGGCTCCATCGGGCGCGACGTGTCGCTGATGATGCAGATCGAGATCGGCGAGGCCTATGAGCCCACCGGCCCCGGCCGCGGCGGCTCCTCTACCATGCCGCACAAGCGCAACCCGGTGTCGAGCGCCGTCCTCCTCCAGGCCGCCGTGCGCGGCCCGTCCCTGGTCGCCGGCCTTCTCATGGGCCAAGTGCAGGAGCAGGAGCGCGGCCTGGGCGGCTGGCACGCCGAATGGCAGGCCCTGCCCGACCTCTGCCGCCTCGCCGCCGGCGCCGCCCGCCAAGCCGCCGAGCTGATGGAGGGTCTGGACGTCCGCCCCGACCGCATGCGCGGCAACCTCGACATCACCCGCGGCCTGATCCTGGCCGAGGCCGTGACCATGGCCCTCGGCGACCGCCTCGGCCGCATGGCCGCCCACACCCTTGTCGCCGACGCCAGCCGCCGCGCCGTCGCCGAGGACCGCTCCCTGCGCGACGTCCTCGCCGAAGACCCCACCGTCACCGCCGCCCTCGGCCCCGACGCCCTCGACACCCTGTTCTCCCCCCTGAACTACACCGGCGCCGCCGACACCTTCATCGACCGCGTGTTGAAGGCCAGAGACACGCCGGCACGGCCAGAAGGGAAGAACGAACACCCACCAATCCCCTCTCCCCTCCGGGGAGAGGGTTAGGGTGAGGGGGTCGCCGGGGAACCGGAAAGCCCGCCAACCGCGAGCCCCCTCACCTTCCCAAGCCTGACGGCTTGGGGCCCTTCCTCTCCCCGGAGGGGAGAGGAGGAAACGCCCGTCAAAGCCCGTGCCGACGCGCCTTCGCGGGACTAACGTAAAGGCCGCCCCCACCGCCCCCAACCCAAGCCGGCCCCAGGAGGAAACGATGCAGCCCACCATCATCACCGTCGCCGTCAACGGCTCCGTCCCGCGCAAGAAGGACAACCCCGCCGTTCCCATCACGCCGGAGGAGGTCGTCGCCTCCACGAAGGAGGCCTTCGCGGCCGGCGCCACCGTGCTGCACGTGCACGCCCGCAACCCGGACGAATCCTCCTCCTCCGACCCCACCTATTTCGCGGCGGTGCAGGAAGGGGTGCGGCGGGAATGCCCGGGCATGATCGTCCAGTTCTCCACCGGCGGCCGCGGCCGCGACCCGGCGGCGCGCGGCAGCGCCCTGCACCATCGGCCCGACATGGCCTCGCTCTCCACCGGTTCGGTGAACTTCCCGAACATGGTCTACGAGAACCACCCGGAGCTGATCGCCAGCCTCGCCGCCTCCATGCTGGAATACAGCGTGAAGCCGGAGATCGAGGTCTTCGACCTCTCCATGCTCTACGTCGCCAAGGAGATGGCCGACAAGGGCAAGCTGAAGACGCCGCTGCACGTGCAGTTCGTCATGGGCATGCGCAACGGCATGCCGGCCCGCCGCGAGGCGCTGGAGTTCATGCTGCGCGAGCTGAACACGCTGCTGCCCGGCTCCACCTGGACCGTCGCCGGCATCGGCCGCAACCAGGCCCTGATGCACGAATGGGCGCTCGACCTCGGCGGCCACATCCGCACCGGCCTGGAAGACAACATCCGCATCTCCGCCGACCGCCTCGCCGCCAGCAACGCCGAACTGGTGGCGCTGGCCGCCGACATCTGCCGAAAGCGCGGGTCGCGCCCGGCCACGGCGGCGGAGGCGCGGGCGCTGCTTAGCTTGCCGGGGGTGTGAGGGGGATATACCCCTCCTCTGCTGGGGAGGTGTTGACGGTCTATATGATGGGATCCATAGGCGTTACTGGGGAACTGGAGGGGCTCGCAATTACGCAATGCCTCTCACCCCCGAAGAACCCCCCTACTTGAGCAGGAAAATCAAGTCTGTTACCTTGACTGGGAGCGGCACGAACGATGTCAATGCCGATGTTGAACACCACTTTCATGGCGTACCTTTTGGTTCCATTTTTAGGATTTCTCAATTTTTGAAACCGGGCAATGGCAAGTTCCTAAAAGCGTTAACCTAGCTTTACTATATGCTTTTTCTTCTAGAAAATTCATACTGGTACCAACTTGATCCTGTGCTTGTCCCAAGTTTCGCTTTCCCAGGCAACAACGACACGGTCAGGAGTTATTGCTCCCGTACCTACAACAAGCTTAGCGCGATTACCTACAAGTCCATCGAAGCAGATACCGATGTTTACCAAAGGCAAAGCATCCGCAAGTCGATCCACGCGAGCCTTGCGTACCCCGAGCGTTCCACTACAACTCACAACGACTCGAGACAGGGTCTTACGACCAATTTCGATTGCGCGTTGATGGGTCCAGCGACCTTCGGTTTGACTAATGTCGAGCACCGGCGTCAATATCCAGTCCGGTCGCGCAATTAGCGCAACATCACCACCGGGCGTTTGTTGTTGAAGATCCTCGCAAATCAGTATCATCACACGGCCTAGACCGTGAATGTCGTAAACCACCAACTCGGTGCCAACAGCTGCATCTTCAAGATGATTACTCATACTACAACCAACTGCTGGAGTGATATCGCAATCGCGCATGCGTGCGTTATCCATATTGAAAAGATGCAACTTTCTCTGCTTCCCAAGTATGCGACCACCTGAAGTCATCAGCACTGCTTCATTATGAGGACGCGCACCTGCTATCTCCAGAACATCACTCGCGCCCGTTCCCGCCAGAACTATTGCTGGCCCACTTGCGCTACCTCTAGCTTTTAGAACAGCAGCAAGTTCATTGGCAACGCTGGAGGTGGAAACAAGTTCTGGAAGCACAATTACTCCAGCGCCATCGTCAAGAAGCGCTGTGACTGCACTTTGTATCCGGTTAGCTAGGTCGGGAATGCTTGGTTGGGTATCAAGATAAGGCCTTCCACCTCGTTCAGAGGTTATAAAGCGAAGATCATTACGGTCCTCGGCGATTGGCGCAAGCCCAACATAATCCGCTCGATCCGGTGTAACAAAAATTTTTGTCGGATTAGGAACAACAAATCGAACTGACCTTCCTTGACGCAAATGTTCAAGGACTATCAGGTGTTCAAACTGGTTAGAAAGATCGGTTCCACTTGCGTCCTCCCGGTCGTTAGGGCGTACTCGCGACATAAGGTGCCCTTTAGGAATAACGAGGCCAACCCCTGGTACATCGGCATAAAAACCTTCGCTCGTGCGCTTATTCCTCATTGCCACAAGCATTCCAGTTGGACGACGCGCAATGCCCGGCAGCCGGTTTGGGAAAGCCGGATGAATCATCATTGCCGCTTCGTCAAGCGCACACATGACAACAAATCCCCGCTCCTTCACATCAAACACAGAGCAGGTGAAGCTAACAGGACCCAGCGCTAGGTATTCTTCTATTTCATGAGGAATGTCTATGCTCGGTTCTGTCGTAAAAAGTCGAAGAATCTCGGAAAACTCACCCGCATTCCTGCCCGCCCAAGGCTGCCCAAGAATATCACCCGTGTGGGGAATCAAAAGTTGCCAAAGTTCTGCGAACAAGACACCGGGTAGAGTCAAGATCAATCCTTTTCATTAGAGCGGATCTGTTCGTTCACAGGAAGACCCGCCGTATGCCGGAGCAGGGCCGTCGGATCGAGTTGTACTGCCGAGGCAAATTGCTGTAGAAGCTCAGTTAGCTTAATATTTGATTGGGGATCACCTCGAGAAATCCTTGCAAGGAGAATAGGAACCAGTTCGACTTCCCGGCCAGCGGCTGTAAGTGCCCGCCGCAAGGCATTCGTCAGGCTATCGGTAACCGACAGTTTTTCATTCTGCATCGCATCGATAAGAAGATCCGCTGCCTCGTTCACACGACCTGCGTCTAACAAGATTTCTGAAGTTGCCTCAATCAGTGCATTATCAGTACCCGGAGGTGCCTCTTCAATGCGCTTACGCTCAAGTTGATTAAGCGCTTCATCAACCTGCCCGCGCCGGGCTAGAAGTCTAGCGTTAACAAGGTTGATCCGCCATTCAAATTGCTCCAGCACTGCGCTTGTTTTCAGTTTATCTTTAGCAATCAAACGCATTCTTAATATCTCGCTCTCAGCATTCCGCGCGCTAGAGAGTACTGCAATCTCTGCCCGCGCTATCAATACATTTGCAATCTCAGCCTCATCTCGCGAATGGCGATTGGGGAAAAGGAAAATGGGTTTTTTTAATACCTGCCTTACCGCCTGATCCACAAAATATTCTGCTCTCTCAATTTCATTTTGCCTCACATACATCTCAGCAAGAATCCGAAGAGATCGCGCCATATCAACCGCTGCCCCTGGAGGCATATCTTGCCAGCTGATTGTACTATATTGCTCAACCGCCTGTAATTGCTTATCGACCGCGTCGATCGGCTTGCCTAAGGCACCAAGAAGTTCAGCGCTTCTTTCTAAAGCGCGAGCATTCCGCCAGCGACTGACAGGCCGATGATCTTCCCCGAATAATTGAGCTGCAAGATTGGAAAAAAGGAGCGCGTCTTCGTTGCGGCTCTGCTTCTGTAATTGAGTCGCCCTGGATTGGAGAAGGAGCGCAAACCTTGTACGGTACTGTTCAGGATCGGAATCGTACGCACGATTTGCTACTCGCAATCCGTTAGTCCCAAGAAAATCTACTATCGAAAGCGAGGTGCGGTCGTCACTAATACTTGCCGTATTCATAGCAGCTTCCCCAAGCGCCATCAGCCAGTCTGAACGCTCATCGCGATGGTCGATTGCCTCATTGAGCCACTGCAGAATTTGGCGAGACGCTGTGTCGAATGGCGCTTCGCGCAAAACCTCTAGGTCTGCAATACGTGGATCGTCGAAAGCCGCCCTTCGCCAAATTGAAGTAAGCACTTCTGGATCAATTTCCGCAATTTTCAACTCCTTCCGGTCAGCCAATCGGCGAGCAAGCTCGTGCATAGTGTCGAGAAGAGAGCCGCGCTCGTCGGGCACGTCTTCGAAGACAGCGAGCTTCTCCTCAAATGCACACCATGGATAATGACGAATTTCATCACGTCGGAGCGAACGCTCAATCTGCCAACGCTCTTCCTGCAACGCTGTAGCGAGTCGGCTTGCTGTATAGCGCCGCGCTGACTCCACAACACCTCGCTCTTCAACCCGGCATGGGATTACCCGGATATCAAGCTTAGATTGGTTTTGCTTTTCTCGTGCATAGCGAATTGAGCGCGCCACAGCAGCAGACCCTTCAATGCTCTGGCGGTTGTAGACGAGACAAATGATCAACGAGTCAGGGATTTGCGCGGTACATATACCAGCAGTATCCGCAACACCGGTGCGGCTATCGATCAGTACATGCGTATAACGCTCACGCGCCCAACTAATTAGTCGATTGATAAACTTCTCACCGTCGAAGCGCTCATAAAAAGTTGCCCAATCAAGTCCACCCACCTTCTCGCTATATCGAGAATCTTGCTTTCCAGCACCAAGAAAATGAAGACAGCCCTTAAAGTTCTTTGAGCGTTGCGGAAGCTCTAAAGGTTGGATAATGTCATCGCAATGTGCAAAGCGAAAACGGTCTTTCTTGCTTTCTTCATTGGATATAAACGTATCAATATAGTCCCAAACTCTGTCAATGAGGCCAAGCGCATTGGATTGCTCAGGGTCTGCTAAGAAAGGATGAAAGTAGCGATGCAGACCAGGCGCTTCCAAATCCCAATCAATTGCGAGAACACGCTCACCATTGGTTGCCAACGCCCACGCGACATTGGCCATGGTCATGCTACGCCCACTTCCACCTTTGTATGAGTAGAAGGTTGATACTTTAGCCATCAATTGCACGCACTTATACGAGGAAGGGGAGCCCGACGCACATCCGCCGGAATTGGCCGCTTAGAAAGGTCGTATCTATTTGCATCAAGGGAAACGACATTTCCGTCCTTAAGGAGAGCCCTGCTTTCGTTTTGCAATCCCTGTTCAACAACTAATCTCCCAACCGGTGTTAGTGCATTGAATACTTCTCTGCCGCGTTTGTGGCTAGTTACGGCTCCCTGCTCACGCAGAATGGTAAGCCATTTAGAAACCTGGGCTTCATCTTTTTCAAGATCCGCTGCAAGGTCAACATTGCGCATTGCTTTTTCGGCAAGGGCAGAGAGCACACGCCCAAAAGGCTGTGTTTTGGCAAGTTTCAAGATAGCGTCATCAGCAGTCTGGTAGGAAGCATAGCCAAGCACGTCTACAGCCGCTGAGAGCCTGTTTGACTGAAACCTGCTTCTGCCTGTTGGTGACGGCAGGAGGAGTGGACGATGTGGACAGACGCGCAGCGGGAAAAGT
>NZ_JAFIQV010000076.1 GCF_017356015.1 Azospirillum sp. SYSU D00513 | reverse complement strand
ACCTCAATCCTTCGAACCGCCCGGTGCGGACCCGCATGCCGGGTGGTGTGGGAGGGGTGCGGTCCACTAGGATCGCCCCCTATCCCGATGGACCGTCGTGCGTAACGCGTCCCCGTCAGGGTGCCGTGTCCCTGCGCCACTCCTTCAGGAAGGTCAGGAAGGCCCGGAGCGCCGCGGGTGGCCGGCGGCGGCTCGGGTAGTAGAGGAAAGGGCCGGGGAAGCTTGGGCACCAGTCGTCGAGCACGGTGACGAGCCGTCCGGCGGCCAGCTCGTCGGCCAAGTAGCCTTCGAAGGTCATCAGGAAACCGAGCCCGTCCAGCGCCGCCTGGATCTGCGCGCCGTGATGCGTCGAGCCGAAGGGACCCGAGGGCGTGATGCGGACGACGCGCCCGTCCTTCTCGAACTCCCACGGACGCAGGACGCCGCCGGGAAAGAGCGTCGCGATGGACGGCGCGCCGAGGAGTTCCTCCGGCGTCCGGGGCCGGCCGTGGCAGGCGAGGAAGCCCGGTGCGGCGGCGACCGCGTAGCGCTGCGGCGGGCCGAGCGGGACCGCGATCATGTCTTGCGCCAGATGCTCCTCGAACCGGACGCCGGCGTCGTAGCCCTCCGCCACGATGTCGATCAGCGGTGTCTCGGCGACGATCTCCAGCCGGATCCGCGGATGGCGTTCCAGGAAGGGCGCCACCATCGGGGCGAGCACCAGCCCGACCGCCGGCTCCGGGGCGTTGATGCGCAGCCGTCCCGCCGGCACCTCCCGGTTCTCGCGCAGCTCCGTCACCGCCTCGGCCACCTCGCGCAGGGCCGGCGCCAGCCGGCGCAGCAGCTGCTCGCCCGCTTCCGTCGGTGCCACGCTGCGCGTGGTTCGGTTGAGCAGCCGCACGCCGAGCCGCTCCTCCAGCTCGCGCAGACGCTGGCTGAGGCTGGAGACCGAAACACCCTGCTCCAGCGCTGCCCTGCGGAAGTTCCGGTGCCGTGCCACGGCGGCGAAGGCCTGGAGGTCGCGAAGTTCGGGTTCGATCACTGTTCCGTGTCCATGGTCGTGGCCGTCGTCGGAGCCGGATGCCGAAGTTTCATGGTTCGGGTCCCATTGTTCGGCTGGGCGAACAGGCCGTTCGGGATTATCCAGCTTATCGGATGAGCCGGGGTGAGTCACCGTCATGGCCAAGCGGTGCCCCAGCCGAGGGGCAGGGGCACGGCGCCATCGGGAAAGGACGAAAGCAATGGAACAGCGCAGCCTTGGGGCCGCCGGGCCGGCCAGCTCGGTCATCGGCCTTGGATGCATGGGCATGTCGGACTTCTACGGCCCCGCCGACCGGAGCGAGAGCGTGGCGACGATCCACGCGGCGCTGGAGGCCGGGATCACGCTGCTCGACACCGGCGACTTCTACGGCATGGGCCACAACGAGCTGCTGATCCGCGAAGCGCTGGAAGGGCGCGACCGCGACCGGGCGCTGATCAGCGTGAAGTTCGGCGCCCTGCGGGACCCGGCGAACGGATGGAACGGCTACGACGCGCGCCCGGCCGCCGTGAAGAACTTCCTGACCTACTCCCTGCGCCGGCTGGGGGTGGATTGCATCGACATCTACCGCCCGGCGCGGCTCGACCCGGCGGTGCCGATCGAGGAGACGGTCGGGGCCATCGCCGACATGGTCAAGGCCGGCCATGTCCGGCACATCGGGCTGTCGGAGGTCGGGCCGGAGACGATCCGGCGGGCCGCCGCCGTCCACCCCATCAGCGACCTGCAGATCGAATATTCGCTGATCTCGCGCGGGATCGAGGCGGAGATCCTGCCGGTCTGCCGGGAGCTGGGCATCGGGATCACGGCCTATGGCGTGCTGTCGCGCGGGCTGATCAGCGGCCACTGGTCGAAGGACCGGGCGGGCGCGAAGGATTTCCGCGGCATGAGCCCGCGCTTCCAGGGCGCCAACCTGGACGTCAATCTGGGGCTCGTGGAACGGCTGCGCGGGATCGCCGAGCGCATCGGCGGCACGGTGGCACAGGTCGCCATCGCCTGGGTCGCAGCGCAGGGGAAGGACATCGTCCCGCTGGTCGGCGCCCGCCGCCGCGACCGGCTGGCCGAGGCGCTGGGCGCGCTCGACCTCGCCCTGTCGGCCGAGGACCTGAAGACCCTGTCGGACGCGCTCCCGCCGGGGGCCGCCGCCGGAGCCCGCTATCCCGAGGCTCAGCTCGCCCACATGGACAGCGAGAAGGGCGCCCCGCACGCCTAAATGGCGGACGGACACCGGAAACGGCGGCGCCGCCGCGAGGGAGATCGCTCCCCTCGCGGCGGCGCTGCTCAAAAAGGCCCGAAAGACTTCCCGGGCGTCAGTGGTTGTCGCGCGGGATGCCGTGGGTCTGGGCGACGCGCTGGTACTTGACGGCGGGCTTCAGGACCATGCCCTCGTCGAGCTGGTCCACGATGCCGCGCTGGATCTCCTGCCAGGGGGTCTGGGACGGCGGGAAGGGATAGCCGCCGGCCACCTCCAGCTCGGTCCGGCGGGCGGCGACCTCGTCGTCCGAGATCAGGATGTCGGCGCTGCCCCGGCGCAGGTCCAGGCGGACGCGGTCACCCGTGCGCAGGATGGCGAGGCCGCCGCCGGCCGCCGCCTCCGGCGAGGCGTTCAGCACCGACGGCGAGCCCGAGGTGCCCGACTGGCGGCCGTCGCCGATGCAGGGCAGGGAGTGGACGCCCTCCTTGATCAGGTGCGCCGGCGGACGCATGTTCACCACCTCGGCCGCACCCGGATAGCCGATTGGGCCGGTGCCGCGGATCACCAGGATCGTGTAGGCGTCGATGCCCAGCGCCGGGTCGTCGATGCGGTGGTGATAGTCCTCGGGGCCGTCGAAGACCACGACCTTGCCCTCGAAGGCCTCCGGGTCCTCCGGGTTCGACAGGTAGCGCTCGCGGAACTCCTCGGAGATCACGCTGGTCTTCATGATGGCGCTGCCGAACAGGTTGCCGCGCAGCACGACGAAGCCGGCGTTCTCCTTCAGCGGCTCGCCGAAGGGCCAGATCACGCGGCTGTCCAGGACCTCGCGGCCGCGGCAGTTATCGCCGATGGTGCGGCCGTTGACGTTGGGCGCGTCTTCGCGGATCAGCCCCTGCTCGATCAGCTGCGCCACCACGGCCGGCACGCCGCCGGCGCGGTGGAAGTCCTCGCCCAGATACTCGCCGGCCGGCTGAAGGTTGACCAGCAGCGGGATGTTGTGGCCGTGCGTCTGCCAGTCGTCCACGGTCAGCGGCACGCCGATGTGCTTGGCGATGGCGTTGATGTGGATCGGCGCGTTGGTCGAGCCGCCGATGGCGGAGTTGACCACGATGGCGTTCAGGAAGGCGTCGCGCGTCAGGATGTCCGACGGCTTGATGTCCTCGCGGACCAGATCGACGATGCGCTTGCCGGTCGCATAGGCGGCCTGCTGGCGCTCGCGGTAGGGCGCCGGGATCGAGGCCGAGCCCGGCAGCTGCATCCCCAGCACCTCGGCCAGCGAGTTCATGGTCGAGGCGGTGCCCATGGTGTTGCAGTAGCCGGTCGAGGGGGCCGAGGAGGCCACCAGCTCGATGAAGCCCTGATAGTCGATCTCGCCGGCGGCCATCATCTGGCGCGCCTTCCACACGATGGTGCCCGACCCGGTGCGCTCGCCGCGGTGCCAGCCGTTCAGCATCGGGCCGACCGACAGGGCGATGGCCGGGATGTTCACGGTGGCGGCGGCCATCAGGCAGGCCGGCGTGGTCTTGTCGCAGCCGATGGTGAGCACGACGCCGTCCAGCGGGTAGCCGTGCAGCACCTCCACCAAGCCGAGATAGGCCAGGTTGCGGTCCAGGGAGGCGGTCGGGCGCTTGCCGGTCTCCTGGATGGGATGGACCGGGAACTCCATGGCGATGCCGCCGGCCTCGCGGATGCCCTCGCGCAGCCGCTCCGCCAGCACGATGTGGTGGCGGTTGCAGGGGCTCAGGTCCGACCCGGTCTGGGCGATGCCGATGATCGGCTTGCCCGACTGCAGTTCCTCCCGCGTCAGACCGAAGTTCAGGTAGCGCTCAAGGTAGAGCGCGGTCATGTCGGGGTTGTCGGGGTTGTCGAACCAGGCGCGCGAGCGCAGCTTCTTCCCCGGGGCGGCGTTGTTCGGGTCGGTCATCGGGGTCTCCTTGGCGTCGCTGATGAGGTGTGGCCTTCGGGCCTTATGGGTGGTCGGGCGTCTGCCCGGCGCTCGGTGCGGCGGGACGCGGCGGCTGGCGGTCCGGCTCTTTATGCCCCGGGGACCGGGGCTGTAAAGCGCCTCGCGAACCGTCCTCCCGCCGCCCGTGCCCGTTCGGTCACGAGAACCGGTCGGCGCCACGCGGCGGCGCGGTGGCCCGGCCTGTTTGGTCAGACGTTAGCCTTACAAACACATAACGGTCTAATCAAATTTTTCGGCTGGCCGATATATATTCCTGTATCGGCGGGCGGCGAACAGCGGGTTGGCCGGCGGCCCTGAAACGCGCTGCAGAACCTGCCCCGGAACGGGCAACGAAAAAGGGCCGCCCCGGCAGGGCGGCCCTCCTGTCCTTCACCGTGCCGAACCTCGCGTCAGGCGGCGCGGACGGTGGCGAGGAAGTTGTCGACCTCGGACTTCAGCCGCTCGGCCTCCTCGGCGAGGCTGCTGGCGGTGCCGAGCACCTGGGTCGCGGCGGAACCGGTCTCGGCCGCGGCCTGGGTCACGCCGGTGATGTTCAGCCTGACCTGCTCGGTCCCGGTCGCCGCCTGGGTGACGTTGCCGGAGATCTCGCCGGTCGCCGCGTTCTGCTCCTCGATGGCGGCGGCGATGCCCGTCGCGATTTCGTTCATGCGGGCAATGGTCCGGCCGATGTTGACGATGGCGTCCTGGGCGCCGCCGGTGGCACCCTGGATCTCCTTCACCTTGGCCTGGATGTCCTCGGTCGCGCGGGCGGTCTGGGTGGCGAGGCTCTTCACCTCGCTGGCGACGACGGCGAAGCCCTTTCCGGCCTCGCCCGCGCGCGCCGCCTCGATGGTGGCGTTCAGCGCCAGCAGGTTCGTCTGGCCGGCGATGCTGTTGATCAGCTCCACCACCTCGCCGATCTGGTTCGCGGCGTCCACCAGCGTGCGCATGGTGACCGTCGTGCGCTCGGCCTCCCGCACGGCCTCCCCGCTGATGCGGGTCTGGGTGGAGACCTGGCGGCCGATTTCCAGGATGGAGGCGGCCAGTTCCTCGGTCGCGGCGGCCACCGTCTGGACGTTGGCCGAGGACTGCTCGGCCGCGGCCGCCACGGCGGTTGCCTGGCTGCTCGCCTGCGCTGCGGTGGAGGAGAGGGCCGTGGCGGCACCCTGCATCTGCGTGGCCGAGGCAGCCACCGTCTCCACGATCCCCTGGACGCTGTATTCGAAGTTCGCCGCGAGCTGGTTCAGCTCCGCCTTGCGCTGTGCTTCGGCACGGGCCTCGGCGACCTTGGCCTCCTCCTCCATCTCGCGGGTGCGGATCATGTTGTCGCGGAACACCTGGACGGCGCCGGCCATCTCGCCGATCTCGTCACGGCGCCCGACCGCGGGGATCTCCGCCGCCGTGTCGCCGCCCGCCAGACGGCGCATGGCCGCCGTCATGGAGATGACCGGCAGGGCGATGCTGCGGCCGATCAGCCAGGCGAGGATGATGCCGAGCGTCGCGGCCAGCGCCGACAGAAGCATCGCCATGGACTTCGCCTTGGCGGCGCCGGCGGTGGCCTCCTCGGCCACGCCCGCCTGCATGCGCGTGGCGTTCTCGCGGATCTCCGCCGACTTCTCGCGGACGGCCACCATGGTGTGGGCCATCGGGCCGTTGATCGATTCCTCGATCTCCGCCGTCAGGGCGGCCAGTTCCTTGAAGCCCGCGCCGTAGGACGCCAGCATGGACTTGGCCTTGGACAGCCGTTCGCCCTGCCCGTCGGCCAGATACTCGCCGGCCATGGCGTCCAGCGCCTTGCCGGTGGCCTCGATCTCGCGCCCGACGCGCTCGGCGTCGGCCGGCTTCCGCTCCGCCAGGAAGCGCGCCGCCACGTAGCGGGCGAGCATGAAGGTCTCGCTCGCCTCGCCGCTGTGCGCCAGCGTGCCGACGTTGGCCGCGTCGGCTTCCGCCTTGCGGATCTCCGTCAGCAGCGTGCGGATCTCCAGCCCCAGCTTCGTCAGGATGGACTCGCTCAGCGCGTCGCGCCTGGCCGTCTTCTCCACCACCGCCCGGAAGCCCGCCTCGTACTCCGTCTTGAGACGGAGGATGTCCTCGACCAGCGCCAGATTCTCGGGCAGCGTGATCCGGGCCTTCACGTCGGCCAGGTGCCGGGAGGCCTCGGACCAGTCGGCCTCGAAGCTCGCGACGTCGTCACCGGCCCCGCTGGCGAGGAAACGGCGGACGGCCAGCCGGGCCTCGATCAGGTGGGAATCCGCCTCGGAGCTGTGCACCGCCACCTGCGCCTGGGCGGTGTAGCGCAGCAGGTTCCGTTCCGCCTCACCGGCCGTGTACCAGGAGGAGGCGCCGATGCCCGCCAGCAGGGCCAGGACGGAGCCGAAGCCCACATAGACCTTGGTCCTCGTCTTGAGGTTGGAGAAGAGCCCGGCTTTCGCCGCACCCGAAACGACCTGCCCGCCTGCGCTCATCCGTGCGATTCCTCTTTTGACATAGGACCAGCCTCCGAGGCTCCCTCCTGGTCATATGCATCAAATTTTAAGAGATTCTTACTCGACCGGGAATGTTTGCGTCCTGAGCACGCGTTCAACGCGCGGCTGCATTGTGCCTTCGCGAGGGCACCTCAGGCATGGCATTGCCCGGACTTCCGCACCTGCACACTTGGCTATGGCCTACGCCGAAATATCCGACATGGAAGCGCCGACCGGAGCGGAACGGGCAGAAGTTCGCCGTGTTGAAGACTGCCGGGCCGCAACCTCCGAGAGCGGCGGATTACGACAGGTGACAGCTCCATGTTCTGGAACCGCCGCTCCGTGCGCATCGCCGTCGGGCTGCTTCTCTTATTGTGCGGCATTCTCGCCCTTCTTCCCGGCCTCACCGGATACACGAGCCTCGACGGAACGGTGAACGCCCGCTTCGCCACCCTGTCCACCCCGATCGAGGGCATGGTCGGCAACACCCCGCCCAAGGTCGGCACGCCGGTCGCCAAGGACGGATTCCTGCTGTCGGTGCGCAACGAGCGCGTGGACCGCTCGACGCTGGTCCAGCTCACGGCCGAACTCAACACGACGCGCGACCGCCTCCAGGCTCTCACCAACCAGGAAGCCGAGATGCGGCGCCTCCAGGTCGACCTGCGCGAGCGGCTCGAAGCCTACCGCCAGGCGACCATGCTCGTGCTGGAGCAGGAGATCGCCGTCCAGCGCCAGCGCATCGGCATCAACGAGGCGCGCACCACGGAAACGCGCGGCGAACTGATGCGCAAGCAGAGGCTGCAAACCGGCGGCCTCGTTCCCGAGAGCGAGATCGAACGGACGCTGGCCGCCCAACTCGTCGCCTCCGGCGAAGCCGACCTCGCGCGGGAGGAGCTGGAGCGGCTGGAACGCCAGCTCGAGGCCGTCCGCCAGGGCGTCTTCGTCGGCGACGGCCGCAACGATGTTCCCTACTCGCGCCAGCGCATCGACGAGCTCGCCATCGCCCTGATGGACATCGAAGCCCGCCGCAAGGAGCAGCGGGCCCATCTGGACAAGCTCGAGAAGCTGATCGCCCATGAGGAGGAACGGCTGCTCGGCCTGGAAGCGGTCGAGATGCGCATGCCCTTCGACGGGGTGGTCTGGCGCAACAACGTGGTGTCCGGATCGAACACCGTGGTCGGGACCGAACTGATGCGGCTGCTCGACTGCAGCGACCTGTTCGTGGATATCCTCGTCGCCGAGGTCGATTACGACGAGATCTTCCCCGGCCGCCCCGCCGAGATCCGCCTGCTCGGGCGCGGCGAGGCGCTGACGGGCGCCGTCCAGTCCGTGCGCGGCAGTGCCGCCGACGTGGAGGAGATGACGCTCGCCGCCTCCCCGCCGCAGAGCAAGGGGCGCGACGCGCGCATCCGCGTGCGGCTCGACCCGTCGCCCCTCAGCACGGATTACGAGAATTTCTGCCAGATCGGCCGCACGGCGCAGGTCCGGTTCGAAACCCGCAGCCTGCCCCTCGAGCGGTGGATCCGGAGCTTATGGTTCAGCATCTCGTAGCCTTCGGGCCGACCCTCCTCTGTGCCGCCTTCTTCCTGCTTTTCGCCTGGGGCTGGCCGCGCCACAAGACTTGGACACGGGCGGTGGTCTGCCTGTTCGTCTTCCTGGTGGCCTTCCGCTACCTGGTCTGGCGTTTCACCGACACGGTGCTGCCGCACCCGCAGGACGGCAGCTTCAGCTTCTGGTGGACCTGGTTCGTCTTCGCGGTCGAGATCCTCGCCTTCTCGGACATACTCCTGTTTCTGGTCACCATGGGACGTCATGTGGACCGCAGCCGCGAGGCGGACAGTCTGGAGGCGCGCTTCTTCGCGCAGCCGCGCGACCGCATGCCGGACGTGGACGTCTTCATCCCGACCTACAACGAGCCGCTCGACGTGCTCGAGCGCACCATCGTCGGCGCGCTGGCGCTGGACTATCCGGGCAAGGTCACGGTCTATGTCCTGGACGACAAGCGGCGCGACTGGCTGCGGGCCTTCTGCGAGGAGAAGGGGGCCGTCCACGTCACCCGCAGCGACAACTCCCACGCCAAGGCCGGCAACATGAACAACGGGCTGCGGGTCAGCTCGGGCGCCTTCATCGCCATCTTCGACGCGGACTTCGTGCCCTACCGCAACTTCCTGCGGCGCACGCTGGGCTTCTTCCTCGATCCCGGCATCGGCATCGTCCAGACGCCGCAGCATTTCTTCAACAAGGACCCGGTGCAGCTCAACCTGTCCCTGGAGCGGCACTGGCCGGACGAACAGCGCCTGTTCTTCGACGAGATGGCCGCCAGCCGCGACGCCTGGGACGTCAGCTTCTGCTGCGGCTCCTGCTCCATCATCCGGCGCGAGGCCGTCGAGACCATCGGCGGATTCCCGACGGAATCCATCACCGAGGACCTGCTGACGACGCTGGCGCTGCTGAACAAGGGCTACACGACGCGCTACCTCAACGAACGTCTGTCGATGGGCCTCGCCGCCGAGAACCTGAAGGGCTATTTCGTGCAGCGGGGCCGCTGGTGCCGGGGCGGCATCCAGACGCTGTTCCTGCACAACGGCCCGATCTTCGGTCCGGGCCTGAACCTGTTCCAGCGCATCATGTTCCTGCCGCTGAGCTGGCTCGTCCAGTATCTCGTGCGCTTCGTGATCCTGATCGTGCCGGCGGTCTATCTGTGGACCGGGGTGGCGCCGCTTTACTTCACGGGCAGCGACGCGCTGATCGCCTACCAGATCCCGCTGCTCCTCTCCTATTTCCTGCTGATGCGCTGGATCACCCCGACGCGCTACATGCCGGTGCTGTCCAGCGCCGTCGGCGCCTTCGGGACCTTCCGCATGCTGCCGGTCGTCGTCGCCAGCCTGATCAAGCCCTTCGGCACGCCCTTCCGCGTCACGCCCAAGGGCAGCGGCAACGAGGAGAACGAGTTCGACCTCTACAGCTTCGCCGCCATCTCCCTGCTGATCGCGGTGACGGCGCTGGGGCTGTTCCTCAACCTCGTGCCCGAATGGTCGCGGATCGGGCGCGGCGAGTTCTCGGTCATCGCCGCCTATTGGGCGGGCATCAACATCATCGTGCTGTTCCTGGCGGCGATGATCTGCTTCGAGGCGCCGCGCCCGCTGGCGGAGAGCTTCGACGCGGACGAGCCGGGCAGGCTGGAGGGGGAGGGGCGCCCGCTCCGCTGCCGCATCACCGGCCTGTCGCTGGCGGGCTTCCGCTGCGAGATCCCGGCCGGGGAGGAAGCACCCTTCGCCGGCGCCCTCCTCACCGCCCGCATCGCGGAGATTCCGCCGGTCACGGCACGGGTCGAGCGGGCCGCCGCCCTCAAGGACGGCCGGACGCGGCTCGACCTCGTCTTCCCGGCGCTGGAGGGGGAAGCCCGCGACCGGATGATCGTCAAGCTCTACACGGGGGGCTATTCCCAGGACATCCGTGAACTCGACCGGTCGGAGATCCTGCGCGGCCTGTGGCGGCGGGCCTTCGGCGCGCGCCGTTCCGCCTGATTGCCGCCCCCGATGCCCGTCCATGCAAGGTCTGGCCATGCGCAGCCTGCCCCTCCGTCGCCGTGAGTTGCTCGGCATGACGGCCGGGACGCTCGCCGCCGGACTCCCGAGGACGCTCCCGGCGGGGGCGGAAATCCGCTTCGGGACGGCGGTGTCCGCCGACGTGCTGGCGCGCGACCCGGCCTACGCCGAGCTGGTCCGGCGGGAATGCGTGCTCCTCGTTCCGGAATGGGAGATGAAATGGGCGGCGGTGCAGCCGGAGCCGGGGCGCTTCGACTTCCGGGGCCTGGACCGGATCGCCGCCTTCGCGCGGGGGAACGGCATGGCGTTGCGCGGGCACGCGCTCCTGTGGCACCGCGAGGCGCCCGCCTGGCTCGCGGATCGGCTCACCCCCGCCAACTGCGAATCCCTGCTGCGCGCCCATTTCACCGAGGTCATGGAGCGCCATGCCGGGCTCACCGATTCCTGGGACGTGGTAAACGAGGCGGTGGAGCCGGAGGACGGGCGCGCGGACGGGCTGCGCCGCTCCTTCTGGCTGGAGCGGGCGGGGGAGGGCTACATCGAGACCGCCTTCCGCATAGCGGCGGAGAGGGCCCCCGGCGCCGAGCTGGTCTACAACGAGTATGGCTGCGAGCATGACGGCGACTGGAGCCGCCGCCGCCGTGCGGCCGTGCTGCGGCTGCTGGAACGGCTGAAGGGCGATGGCGTCCCGGTCCATGCCCTCGGCTTACAGGCCCATCTCCAGGCCGGCGCGCCTTTCTCCTCCGCCGGGCTCGCCGCCTTCCTGCGGGAGGTGCGGGCGCTCGGCCTGCGCGTCCTGGTCACCGAACTGGACGTGCGCGGCGGAGGGCCGGGGTCCCCGGCGGAACGGGACGCCGAGGTCGCATCGCTGTACCGTGCCTTCCTCGACACGGTCCTGGAACAGGCCTCCTGCGACACGGTCGTGACTTGGGGTCTGAGCGACCGTCATTCCTGGCTGCGCCGGGAGGCCGGGCCGGAGGAGCGCCCCTTGCCTTTCGATGAGGAACTGCGGCCCAAACCCGCCTGGACTGCCCTGCGCGAGGCGCTGGCCGCGGCGGAAGGGCGGCACCGCTGAGGGATTTCCATTTCGATATCGCCGTCGTGCATTTTGTTATTGGACTGTTATCGACAAGCTTTATAATTTCCTCGACCAACCATTGAGGGGGCGGGCGAAAACCCACGGCTGGCACACAAGCCCCGGTCGTCCATTGCACCCCGTCGAGGCCGCATGTCCGCCAAGCATTTCCCCGCCGACTGGTTCCTGCGCGCGCGCCTGAAGCTGCGGCACATGCAGCTCTTTCTGGCCCTCGACGACCACCGCAACCTGCACCGCGCCGCCGCCTCCCTCAACCTGTCGCAGCCCGCCGCCTCGAAGCTGCTGAGCGACCTGGAGGAGGCGCTGGGCGTCTCCCTGTTCGACCGGCACCCGCGCGGCATCGAGCCGAACTGGTACGGCGCGCTCATGATCCGCCACGCGCGGCTGATCCTGTCCGAGCTGAGCGAGATCGGGGAGGAGCTGACGGCGCTCCAGGCTGGCCACAGCGGGCGGGTGATGATCGGCACGGTGACCGCGCCGGCGGTGGAGTATCTGGCCAAGGCGGTGGACCGGGTGCAGCAGGCGCATCCCCGGCTGCGCATCTCGGTCGAGCTGGAGCACAGCGACGTGCTGCTCGACCATGTGCAGCACGGCAAGCTCGACTTCGCGCTGGCGCGGCTGTCCAAGGCCGCGGACCCCTCGAATTTCCTCTACGAGGAGATCGGGGACGAGGAGATGAGCTTCCTGTGCCGCGACGGCCATCCTTTGCTGTCGCTCGGCCGTCCGGTGGAACTGGAGGACCTCGCGGACCAGCGCTGGTCCCTGCCACCGCGCGGCACGCTTCCGCGCGACCGCGTGGACGCCATGTTCCGATCGGCGGGCCTGCCCGCGCCGGAGCGGGTGATCGAAAGCGTGTCGCCGGTCATGCTCGCGGCGATGATCGTGGAGACGGATTCCGTGACGGTCCTCTCCCGCGCCATGGCGGAGTTCTTCCAGGCGCCCGGACGCTTCGCCGTCTTGCCCTTCGAGCGGCGCTTCGCGCTGGAGCCCTTCGGCATCGTGCGGCTGAAGGGCCGGCCGCTGTCGCCCGGCGCCCTCACCGTCCTCGACGAGATTCGCGTCGCCATGCGCGACGCCGAAAAACCCGCCCTCGGCGCGTCCATGACGGACGCCCCGATGGCGGGATGACCACGCTCACCAACGCCCGAAGCCCCTGAGGATCGAAACCTATGGACCTGACCATCAACGCCTGCCTGCCCCAGGACCACGACCGCGCCACGCTGATCGGGCGCGTCTGGCTGCCGAGCGTGAACGGACCGGCCGTCGTGCGCGTCACGGCGGAAGGGGTCTACGACGTCTCCGACCTCGCCCCGACGGTCAGCGCCCTGCTGGAGCGCGACCGGCCGGCCGAGGCCGTCCGCGCGCACGGCGGCACGCGCCTCGGCGCCACCGACGCGATCCTCGCCAACTCGCGGTGGGACGCCCGCGACCCGTCGCTGCCCTGGTTCCTGGCGCCCTGCGACCTGCAGGCGATCAAGGCGGCGGGCGTGACCTTCGTCAACAGCCTGCTGGAGCGCGTCATCGAGGAGCGCGCCAAGGGCGACGCCTCCCAGGCGGAAAGCGTGCGCGCCTCCGTCGTCGAGATCCTCGGCAACGACCTCGCCACCCTCCAGCCGGGCTCGCCCGAGGCGCAGCGCATCAAGGAGATGCTGATCGCCCAGGGCATGTGGTCGCAGTATCTGGAGGTCGGCATCGGCCCCGACGCGGAGGTCTTCACCAAGACCCAGCCCATGGCCTCGGTCGGGCTCGGCTCCGAGATCGGCATCCATCCGAAGTCCGAATGGAACAACCCGGAGCCGGAGGTCGTGCTGGCCGTCAACAGCCGCGGCGTGGTGCAGGGCGCGACGCTCGGCAACGACGTCAACCTGCGCGACTTCGAGGGCCGCAGCGCCCTGCTGCTGAGCAAGGCGAAGGACAACAACGCCTCCTGCTCCATCGGCCCCTTCCTGCGCCTGTTCGACGAGTCCTTCACGATGGACGAGGTGCGCCGGGACGAGGTCGCGGTGACGGTGGCGGGCGAGGACGGCTTCGTCCTGAACGGCACCAGCGCCATGTCGCAGATCAGCCGCGACCCGCTGGACCTCGTCGCGCAGACGATCAACGGCAACCACCAGTATCCGGACGGCTTCGTGCTGTTCCTCGGCACGATGTTCGCGCCGATTCAGGACCGTGACGCGCCGGGCGCCGGCTTCACCCATCATC
The DNA here is from genome assembly GCF_017356015.1 of Azospirillum sp. SYSU D00513. Lineage (GTDB taxonomy): Bacteria > Pseudomonadota > Alphaproteobacteria > Azospirillales > Azospirillaceae > Azospirillum. Next base: position 6,653 of record NZ_JAFIQV010000076.1, on the reverse strand, counting down.
TCGGCGACAGCGTGTCGATCGGCTCGCCCCGTCTGGGCACGCTGATCAACCGCATCAACCATTCCGACAAGATCACGCCCTGGACCTTCGGCGTGACCGAGCTGGTCCGCAACCTCGCCAAGCGCGGCCTGGTCGAGCGCCTGTAAGCTCGGCTGAAAGAAAAGGGGCGGAGCCGGCATCCCGGCTCCGCCCCTTTTTTACGTCCAGGCCGCCCCGTTCAGTCGCGGGAGAGCTTTCCGTCCACGAGTTTTCCGTCCACGAGGCGCCAGAGCTTCAGCGGGTTGCCGTCGCGCAGGGCCTCGGGCAGGAGCGTCTGGGGCAGGTCCTGGTAGCAGACCGGGCGCAGGAAGCGGCGGATCGCCAGCGTGCCGACCGAGGTGGTGCGGCTGTCCGAGGTCGCCGGGTAGGGGCCGCCATGCACCATGGCGTGACCGACCTCGACGCCCGTCGGGTAGCCGTTCACCAGGATGCGGCCGGCCCGGCGCTCCAGCGTCGGCAGCAGCGCGCGCACCTCCTCGGTGTCCGCCTCCTCCATGTGCACGGTCGCGGTGAGCTGCCCTTCCAGATGCTCGGCCACGCGGCGCATCGACGATATGTCCGGGCAGCGGATCACCAGTGAGGAGGAGCCGAAATTCTCCTCCTCCAGGCTCGGGTCGGAGAGGAAGCTCTCCGCATCCGTCACGAACACCGCCGCCTGGCACTGGTGCGGGCCCGTGCCGGCCTGCCCGCGCGCGAGTTCCGTCACCTTCGGATTTCCTGCCAGCTTCTCCAGCCCGTCCACATAGGCGGCGTGGATGCCCGGCGTCAGCATGGTCGCGGCGGGCAGGGCACCGAGTGCCGACCGCGCGGCGGCCAGGAACTCATCGAGCCCCGGCCCGTCCACCGCCAGCACGAGGCCGGGGTTGGTGCAGAACTGCCCGGCACCCATGGCCAGCGAGGCGATGAAACCCTTGCCGATGGCCTCGGCGCGGGACGCGAGTGCGGCGGGCATGACGAAGAAGGGGTTGATGCTGCTCATCTCGGCATAGACCGGGATGGGCTCGCGGCGCGAGGCCGCCACCCCCATCAGCGCGGTGCCGCCCCGGCGCGAGCCGGTGAAGCCCACCGACTTGATGTGCCGGTGCGCCACCAGCGTCGTGCCGATGCGGCTGCCCGAGCCGAACAGCATGGAGAAGACGCCTTCCGGCAGACCGCATTCCTTCACCGCCGCCTGCACGGCGCGCCCGACCAGCTCCGACGTGCCGGGGTGGGCGGAGTGCGCCTTCACCACCACCGGGCAGCCGGCGGCCAGAGCCGACGCCGTGTCGCCGCCGGCGACCGAGAAGGCGAGCGGGAAGTTGCTGGCGCCGAAGACGGCGACCGGGCCGACGGCGATGTGGCGCTGGCGCAGGTCGGCGCGGGGCAGCGGCTTGCGCTCGGGCAGCGGCGTGTCGAAGCGCGCCTCCACCCAGTTGCCCTCGCGCAGCACCTCGGCGAAGAGGCGCAGCTGGCCGACCGTGCGGGCGCGCTCGCCCTCGATGCGGGCGCGCGGCAGGCCGCTCTCGGCCGAGGCGCGCTCGACCAGTTCGTCGCCGAGGTCCAGGATTTTCTGGGCGGCGGTTTCCAGGAAGCGGGCGCGGGCGTCGGGGCTGGTCTCGCGGTACGTGTCGAAGGCGGCCCAGGCCAGCTCGCAGGCGCGGTTCACCTCGGCCTCGCCGCCGCCGCCGAAGGCCGGCTCCATCCTCTCGCCGGTCGCGGGGTTGACCGCGTGGAACTCGGTCTCGGTGCCGCGCAGGGCGGTGGCGCCGATCAGCATCTCGCCGGTGATGGTCGTCATGGTCGCGTTCTCCTTGATTGTCGGCAGCGGCTCAGCGCGCCCAGCGCAGGACGAGCGGGTCGAGGCGGTTTGCCGTCTCGATCAGGCCGGCGCGGGTCTGCGGGTGCATGGGCAGCAGCGGGTGGCGCACCGCGTCCGACGCGATGACGCCGCCCTCCTTCATCAGCGCCTTGGCGGCGATCAGGCCGGACTGGCGGTTTTCGTAGTTGATCAGCGGCAGCCAGCGCCCGTAGGCCTCGACCGCCTCCTCGCGCCGTCCGGCCTGGTAGGGGTCGAGGATCTGGCGGATGCCGTCGGGATAGCCGCCGCCGGTCATGGCACCGGTGGCGCCGGCGTCCAGGTCGGGCAGCAGGGTGATGGCCTCCTCGCCGTCCCACGGCCCCTCGATGTCGGCCCCGCCCAGCTCGATCAGCTCGCGCAGCTTGGAGGCGGCACCCGGCACCTCGATCTTGAAGTAGGAGACCTGCTCGATCTCCCGGGCCATGCGGGCCAGGAAGGGGGCGGAGAGGGACGTGCCGCTGACGGGTGCGTCCTGGATCATGATGGGGATGGAGATGGCGTCCGAGACGATGCGGAAGAAGTCATAGATGCCGCGCTCGGGCACGCGGATGGTGGCGCCGTGGTAGGGCGGCATGATCATGACCATGGCGGCCCCGGCCTGCTGGGCGCGGCGGCTGCGCTCGGCGCAGGCCTTGGAGGAGAAGTGGGTGGTGGTGACGATGACCGGCACGCGTCCGGCGACATGCTCCAGGATGGCGTCGATGAGGAGCGTGCGCTCGTCGTCGGTGAGGACGAACTGCTCGGAGAAGTTGGCGAGGATGCACAGGCCGTTGGAGCCGGCGTCGATCATGAAGTCGACGCAGCGCTTCTGTCCGTCGAGGTCCAGCTCGCCACGCTCGTCGAAGATGGTCGGGACCACCGGGAACACGCCGCGGAAGCGGGGCTGCGCGCCTGCCGTCATCGTTACAACTCCTCAAATCCTGGGGCTCTGCCAATTGCTGGCTTTCGGACCTTCTACCGGCTGGGCCGATAGCGGTCTAATAAGAAATCCGCCTCCGGCGATAACCTTTGCGATATCGCCCGTCCCGTCCCTCCGGAAAACAAAAGGGGGGCTTCCTCGCGGAAGCCCCCCGGCGCGCCCGTCCCGGTCACTTCCCGGCGCGGGCCTTTTCCAGGTCAGCGCGGAGCTGCTGCATCAGCGTCTGGTCGGCCGCCGCGGCGAACTTGTCCGTGACCGGCTTCAGCTTCTCCGCCATGCGGGCCTTTTCCGCCTCGGAAATCTCCGTCACGGTCATGCCGCTCGCCTTCAGCCGTTCCAGCACCTTCGCGTTCATGTCGCGGGACACCTGGCGCTGGTAGGGCTTCACCTCCTCGGCGGCCTCGAGCAGGAGCTTGCGCTCGTCCTCCGTCAGCTTGTCCCAGAACTTGCCCGAGGCGAGCACGATCAGCGGGTTGTAGGTGTGGTTGGTGGTGGAGAGGTGCTTCTGCACCTCGTAGAACTTCGAGGATTCGATGGAGGCCAACGGGTTCTCCTGGCCGTCCACGGTCCCGGTCTCCAGCGCCGTGTAGAGTTCCGGCAGGGGCAACGGCACGGCGTTCGCACCCAGCGCGTTGAAGGTCTCGATGTAGAGCGGCACCTGGATCACGCGGATCTTCAGGCCCTGGATGTCCTCCCACTTGGCGATGGGGCGCTTGTTGTTGGTCAGGTTGCGGAAGCCGTGCTCCCAGTAGGACAGGCCGACGATGCCTTTTTCCGGCAGCTTGCCGATCAGCGTCTTGCCGGCGGCGCCGTCGAGCACCGCGTCGCTCTCCTGCGGGCTGCGGAACAGGAAGGGGAACTCGAAGACGGAGAAGTCCGGGACCAGTCCGACCAGCAGCGACGGAGCCATCATCGACATCTCGATGGTGCCGCCCTGCATGGCGGAGACCGTCTGCACGTCGCCGCCCAGCACGCCGCCCGCGAACAGCTTGATCTTGAGCTTGCCGCCGCTCTTCTCGCTGACGACCTCGGCGAACTTCTTGGCCCCGGCGCCCCAATGGTTGTCGATGTTCTGCACGAAGGCGAACTTGATGGTGCGGTCCTTGATGTCGGCAGCCTGGACGGCGCCAGCCATGAGGGCCGCGCCTGCGGCGAGGAGCCCCGTGCGCAGGAGTTTCAGAGCAGTGTTCATGACGTACCTTCCCTTGAGCCATTGTGCCGGGTGCAGCGCCCGCGCGTGAGCGGCCGCCCCTGCGATTGTGTGCAGAACGAACAATCCTTCTAGGGATTGTGCCGATAGCTGTCTAATAAGTTATTTCCGCTCATCGATACGGAATCCTGTATCTCCCCGGCGGCTTTTCGCTCCTCCCGGTCCGGAGAAGGCCGTCCCGGCGGGTGTACCGCCAAGTTGGCGCTGCCGAACGGCCTTTCGGTATGTTCACCCTCTCATCGACAAGGACGCGGCGGGCGCGCATCGCGGCACCGCCGGGGCGTCCGTATGAAAAGGGAGGGTCCGCTTGTTCCTCGTCATTCTGCTGCTGCTGTCCATCGCCTTCATCGTGCTGGCGACGGCGCGGCTGAACCTTCACCCCTTCCTGGCGCTCCTGATCACGGCCTTCGGCTTTGGCATCGCCTCGGGCATGCCGCTGGCCGACGTGGTCAAGTCGGTGAACGAGGGGTTCGGCGGCACCATCGGTTCGATCGGCATCGTCATCATCGCCGGCACCATCATCGGCATCTTCCTGGAAAAGTCCGGCGGCGCCTACCGGCTGGCCGAGAGCATCCTGCGGATGACAGGGCAGCGCAACGCGCCGCTCGGCATGTCGGTGATGGGCTATCTCGTCTCCATCCCCGTTTTCTGCGATTCCGGCTTCGTCATCCTGTCCGCCCTGAACAAGGCGGTCGCCCGCAAGGCAGGGGTCAGCCTCGCCGCCACGGCCATCGCCCTGGCGCTCGGCCTTTACGCGACGCACACGATGGTGCCGCCGACGCCGGGACCGGTGGCGGCGGCGGGCATCCTCGGCGCCGACCTCGGCCTCGTCATCCTCTGGGGCATGGTCATCGCCGCCATCACCACGCTGGCCGGCTGGCTGTTCGCCATCCTCTTCGCGGCCCGGACGCCCATCGCCCCTTACCGCGCCGACGAGGAGCCCGCCGACGACACGCCGATGGCCGAGGTCGACGCGCCCTCCGCCCTGAAGGCCCTGATACCCATTGCCGTGCCGATCCTGCTGATCGTGCTGCGCTCCGTCGCCGAACTGCCGGCGAGGCCTTTCGGCACGAACGTCTTCGTGACGCTTTTGTCCTTCCTGGGGCAGCCGGTGGTGGCGCTGCTGATCGGCGTGGCGCTGGCCCTGACCCTGCCGAAGCGGCTCGACCGCGACATGCTCTCCAGCAACGGCTGGGTCGGGCAGGCGGTGGTGGATGCCGCCATCATCATCACCATCACCGGGGCCGGCGGCGCCTTCGGCAAGGTGCTCCAGAACTCCGGAATCGCCAAGGTGATCGGCGACAGCCTGGCGAGCGCCAACCTCGGCATTTGGCTGCCCTTCCTCGTCGCCGCCGGCATCAAGACGGCGCAGGGTTCCAGCACCGTGGCGATCATCACCACCGCCGGGCTGATGGCACCGCTGCTTCCGGCGCTGGGGCTGGACGATCCAACGGCCAAGGCGCTGGTCACGGTCGCCATCGGCGCCGGCGCCATGGTGGTGTCGCATGCCAACGACAGCTTCTTCTGGGTGGTCACCCAGTTCTCGAACATGACGACGCGCGACGGCTACCGGCTCCACACCCTCGGCACGCTGGTGCAGGGCCTCGTCGGCGCGCTGGCGGTCTGGGCCGCGAGCCTCGTCGTGCTCTAAGGCAGGACACAAGCGGCGACCGGGCGGGGCTTGGCTGCGCCCGCCCGGCCCGTCATCGCCGTTGCGTTACTTCACCACGCCGCAGGCGATGCGCCCGCCGCCGCCGCCCAGCGGCTTCGGCTCGTCCGAATAGTTGTCGCTGCCCTCATGGATCATAAGGGAGCGGCCCTGGACGTCCGTGAGCTTCAGGTTGGGAGCGGTGACCGCCTGCTTCGCCTCGCCGTTCGCCGCGACGGTCAGGGCCGGCAGGTCGCCGAGGTGGCCCGCGCTCCCGGCATGCTGCGGCCCCTGGTGCTTCTTCGTGCCGGAGGGGTCGTAATGGCCGCCCGCGGCGAAGCCCGCCGCCATCGCGCCGTTGTTCTCCGCCGGGCCGCAGTCCGGGTTCTGGTGGACGTGGAAGCCGTGCTCGCCGGCGGGCAAACCGGACAGGTTCGGCGTGAAGGTCACGCCCTTGTCGGTTTCCTGGACCGCGATGGTCCCGATCTCCTTTCCGACTCCGTCCTTGCTGATCTGATTGATCGTGACGGTCGTGGCCGCCTGGGCCGCACCGGCCGCCAGCAGAAAGGCGGCGGCGCCGCAGATTGCGATGGTCTTCACTTGTTTCCTCCGGTCCTGGTTACGATCCTGCGTCCGCAGGCAGGTCTGAAGGTTAGGCCCTGCGGGACCGACGGCAAGGACGCCGCCTCCCGAGGGAAATCACGACACCTCTGAAAAAAGCCCTTGCGAGCCCCTCACCCTCTGGCCTATATACCGCCTCCCCGACGCGGCGCCGCCGACCAGGCGATGACGCGAAAGGGGAAAGCGAAGGACAGGGCAATCAGAGAGTAAGTTGTACCCTTGGGTACGAACGAAATCGGCAAGCTCAGCGGAGCAGAGAAAAAGGTCTTTACATCGTCGTCCTGAACGATTACATGATGTGGACCGAGCGGCGCCGAGCGCTGCGGGATCTTTTAAAAGTGAAGACCGTGTTGTGAGAAGGGATGCGCAGGCGGCGGCT
>NZ_JAFIQV010000075.1 GCF_017356015.1 Azospirillum sp. SYSU D00513 | reverse complement strand
GATGTAGAAGACGAGGCCCGCCACCACGAGCAGGACGTTGCGGAGATGAGCGGGGGAGCGCAGCCAGTCGCCCAGGCGCAGCCAGGGGGTGGCGCGGTCGCGCAGCCCCCGGACGATGAGGATGGCCGAGCAGAGCAGCAGCAGCGCCCCGATCAGTCCCGGGAAGGCCGCCGGCCCGATGTTCTGGCCCGGAATGCTCGGGTAGTCGCTGACCGTCACCAGAACCGCCAGCGCGAGCAGCCCCAGAAGAAGGCCGATGATGGTGTCGTGAAGTCTCATGTCGCTTTCCCCTGCGCGATGCCCCCGCGGAAGAAGCGGCCGGAACGGTTCCGGTCCGGCCGCCGCCCGGTCCTTACTTGGCGAGGCCGACAGACTTCATGATCTTGCCGAGGTCGGCGTCGCTCTGCTCCATGAAGGCCTTGAACTCAGCCGGGTCCTTCCAGACCGGGGTGAAGCCGCGCTGGCCCATGAAGTCGTGGAACTCCTTGCTCTGGTGGACGCGCTTCAGCGCCGCGGAGAGCGTTTCGGCGACGTCCGCCGGCAGGTTCGGCGGCGCGCCGACGCCGCGCCAGGTGCCGATGGCGAAGTCCACGCCGAGCGCCTCCTTGATGGTGGGGACATCCGGGGCGAGCGCGCTGCGCTGGCTGTCCATGACCATCAGGTTCTTCACCCGGCCGGCATCGACCATCGGACGGGCTTCCGGCAGCGACACGGTGGTGATGTCGATGCCCGACGCCACGAGGTCGGTCAGGGCGGGCGAAGCGCCCTGGCTCGGCACCCACTGGATGGCACTCGGGTCCATCTGGACGGCGCTCAGCATGCCGGCGGCGGCCAGATGCCAGATGCCGCCCTGGCCGGTGCCCGACGCCTTGAGCTTCCCGTTCTTCGTGGCCTCGACTACGTCCTTGGCCGTCTTGTAGGGGGAATTGACGGAGACCTGGAGCCCGGCCGGATCGACGTTCACGAGGCCGAGCGGCGTGTAGTCCTTGTGGGACAGCTGGGTCAGCCCCTGCCAATGCATCATGGCGATCTCGATGGTCACCATGCCGATGGTGTAGCCGTCCGGCTTCGCGGTGGAGATCGCCTGGTGACCGACCACGCCGCTGCCGCCGGTGCGGTTGACGACGTTCACCGGCTGGCCGAGGTCCTTCTCCAGGAGCGTGCCGAGCATGCGCGCCACCGCGTCGGTCCCGCCACCGGCTCCCCAGGGCACGATGAAGGTGATCGGCCGCTCCGGCCAAGCCGCCTCGGCGGGCACGGCGACGACGCTCGACAGGAGAAGGGCGGCCACGAGGCCGAAGCGGGATTTTGCCATGATTTTCCTCCGTTTGTTCTGATTGGCAGTGGGTGTTTGCCGGCCGTTCAGGCCGGGGGCGGACGTTTCATCGGTCGGTCCAGCCCAATTCCTTGGAGATCGCCTCCGCCGTCGCGCGGACGACCGGTCCCAGTTCGGCCATGCGCTCGTGCGGCATGTAGGGCAGGGCACTGGCGACGCTGATGGCGGCGACGACTTGGCCGCGGACGTCACGCACCGGCGCGCCGACGCAGCGGATCCCGATCTCGTTCTCTTCCAGGTCGAAGCTCCAGCCCTTCGGGATGTAGCCGGCCAGCCGCTCCTCGAACTCCGGCCAGGGGAGCAGGGGCGGGCGGTTCAGCCCCTGGGCCGAGAAGCGGCAGGCCCGTTCGTACAGGTCCGGCCATTCGGCGCGTGGGATGCCCAGCATCAGCGCCTTGCCGACGCCGGTGGAGGCGAGCGGCATGCGCATGCCGACGCGCGAACGCATCTCCAGCCCGCGCGTGCCTGGAATCTTGTCGAGGTACAGCACCTCGGTTCCTTCGACGGCGCCGAGATGGACGGTGTCGCCGGTCCGCTGCGCCAGCTCCACGAGATGGGGGTGGGCCACCGCCACCAGGGGCCGCTGCTCCAGCGCCTGCATGCCGAGCTGGATCAGCTTCGGCCCGAGCAGATAGCCCTTGTAGGGGACGTGATGCAGATACTGGCCGGCGACGAGGCTGTTCAGGATCCGGTGCGTGGTGCTGCGCGGCGTCCCGAGCCGGGCGGCGATGCCCTTCACGTCGCCGACGCCCGACGCGACGCATTCCAGCAGCGCCAGCCCGCGCAGAAGGGTCTGCGTTCCCGCACCCTGCTGCCGTTCCGGCGTCTCCGCTTCGCCTTCCGGCGGAATGGTCTCTGGCGTCCTGGCCGACACGGTCCTGCCCGTTTCCACATTCATTGGTACGGGATGTTAGGGAGCCCAGCAAACTGTGTCAAATAGTTTTGGCGTGCTCCAAATAGTGAGACATTCGGCTTTGGCCGCTCTTTCGCCGGCAGCCGGACGGGCATGAAGAAGGCCGCCCCGGATGCCGGAGCGGCCTTCGTTCAGGAAGCCTGCCCTGACTCCGGTGGCTATCCGTTGCGGGCCGCGGCCATGACTTCCGGCAGCAGTGCCTCGATCTCCGCGATGCGCGCTTCGGGCGAGGGATGGGTGGCCAGGAAATCCGGCCCGCGAGACCCCGCGAGCTGGTCCATCGTCCGCCACAGCGTCACCGCCTCGCGAGGGTCGAAACCGGCCCGCGCCATGGTGAAGAGGCCCATGCGGTCGGCTTCCAGCTCCTGCTGGCGCGAGTAGGGCAGGGCCAGGCCGAACTCGACCCCGACGCCCATCAGCGCCGCGATTTCCTGCGAGAAGGACACACCGCCAAGCTGCAGGGCGGCGGCGGCGAGGTTGACGCCGAGCTGCTTGGCGATGTCGGTGTTCATGCGCTGCTGGGAATGGCGCGCCTGGTTGTGGCCGATCTCGTGGCCGACCACCGCCGCCAGCCGGTCCGGGGTGGAGGCTGCCTGGAACATGCCCTCATAGACGCCGATCTTGTTGCCGGGCAGGGCGAAGGCGTTCAGCTCCGGGCTGGCGAACACCACCATCTCCCACTGGTTGGGATTTTCCCCCGCAGCGACCAGGAGCCGGCGCCCGACCTCCTGCAACCCGGCCTGGAGATTCCGGTTACTGGATGCGGGCGTGCGGCTGCGAAGCTGCTGCCAGGTCTCGATCCCCATGGCCTGCACCCGCTCCTCCGGCACCAGATTGACCGGCAGCCCCGATTCCCCGCAGCCGGTCAGCAGAGGGACGGTTGCGGCGCCGGCCAACAGGCCGAGCATCCTCCGGCGGTCCATCGGCGCGCGCATTCCGGACAAGGCGGTCCCGGAAAAAGTGGCGTGATGAGGGCTGTTGCAGCGGCACATGGGTGTTTTCCCTTATGATTCCCGGTGCACAGGACATGGTGTGCCATCCCGCGCGGGTCCACAGGCGCCTTGTTTCATGGCCGTCTCACCGCCAGCGTCCCACTCACGGGTGCCCGTGCCACGGATGTTACCCAAAAGCTGCATACCCGGCCGAAGCCACGGCTGACCCCGTTCAGCCGCCCCTTTGCCGCCACAGCAGGCTTGAGCGCCGCCGAAAGCGGGCGCTACTCTCGCGTGGTATCCGCATTGCTTTGGTCAGACGAGAAGAACAGGAAACCATGGCACGTCCGCTCACGAGCACCGCAGCCGCCTGCTTCGCTTTTCTGGGCTGTCTCGCCGCCGGTCCGGCCTTCTCGGCGGACGATCCCGACCTCGTCAGCTTCGGGCTCGGACATTACGACCATCGCTACATCGACCCGGCGGTCATCTTCCTCGATTCGGAGGGTGGGCAGCCCGAACACGGCGCCGTCGATTTCCGGTTCGAATACCGCTTCGGGCGCTCGCTCCTCCCCGTCATCGAGGATTTCGCGAAGCTGAAGCCCTGGGTGGGGTTGGAGGCCACGAGCGACGGTGCCCTGTACGGTGCTGCGGGCATCCTGTTCGACATCCCCGTCGGCCCCTTCATCGTCACGCCGAGCTTCGGCGCCGGCCTGTACCACGATGGCGACGGCAAGGACCTGGGTTCGCTGATCGAGTTCCGCAGCATGCTGGAGATCGGCTACCGCTTCGAGAACGAGATGCGGATCACGGCCCAGTTCAGTCACATCTCGAACGCCGGCATCACCAGGAACAATCCCGGCAGCAACATCCTCGGCGCCTACCTGCATCTGCCCGCGGGCATGCTTTTCGACTGACGGTCCGCTTCCGGCCAAGCCGAGCCTCAGCCAAGCCGCCGCGCGGGCGCGAGGCGTCAGGCGATGCGGCGCCGGTCCGCCGGGCTGTCCGCCGCCTTACCCGGCGGGGGCCTTTCCTGTGCCGGTTTCTCCTGCACGGGGGTGGCCTCCGCCGCAGGACGCCAGGGAACGATCGCGATGGCGGTGCCCTCCGCGATCCCCGCCTCCGGGTCGAGGCGCAGCCGATCGATGGCCTCCAGCGGGCCGTCGTCCTGCGGCAAGCCCGGATCGCTGAGCAGGACCTGACCGCCGCCGATGGTCACCGCCCAGGCCGGCGGCTGCTTCGGCTTGCTCGAGGCGACCGCCGTCACCGGATCGGTGGTCACCCAGCCGCGCGTCTCCGCCTGCCAGCCGACCAGCCGGCGCGACTGCCCGGTGTGCAGCCATGCCCAGCGGCTCAAACGGATCGGCGGATTGGGACCAATGAAGATCATGCCGCTCACCACGACCAATGCCCTCGTGTGTTCATGCAGCAAAGAATGTTCATGTTTGGTTCCGCATGCAAGCGGATTCCGACTCGGGGCGGAGTTCCGGCGGCGGGCGGCGGTCCGCTTCCCCGCTCAAGGTTCCGTGACGCTGCCGATGTCGCGGAGCAGCCGTTCCTTGGCCGTCGATCCGCTCGGCGTGGGCGGGGAGCGCCCGAACAGCCCGGCGAAATAGCCGCCGATCCGCCCGGCCTGCGGCTTGGCACCGCCCGAAAGGCGGGAGAGCTGTTCCGCGTTGCGCCGGGCGAGGTCGGCCGCATGATCGGCCAGCCGCGTCCGCGTGTCGGGAGGCAACGCCTTGAAGGCCAGGCCGGCCCGCTCCAGATCGACCGGCGCCTCGGTCGCGCGCGCGATCCGCAGAGCGGTGCGCAGCAGGTCGAGCTGCCAGGCGTCGGCGCCCGCGTGCGGCAGGGTCTCGACCGCTTGCAGCAGCGTGTCCAGCCCCTTCGCCGTCTGCTCACCGTTGCCGTCGATCCAAGCCATGCACCGCACCCTATCCAGGAGCCAGGACATATCGGGAGCCCACCCATCGGGTCAACAACGGCGTGGCACGGCCGGTCCGGCACCCTTCCGGAGGAAGCTGTCCGGAAGGGCCGCACGCGAAGCGGCGGCCTGGATTTCGAGAGCCGGCGACACAGATTGCTCTTTCCCAGAACCAACCCATCCGGCCCCATGATCCCGCCCGCTGCCGCCCTCTCCGCAGAACCCCGATTCGGCTGGTGCTGCCAGTACATCCCGCCGGACGGCGACCCCGCCGTTGCGAAGCAGATGAACCCCGGCACGGTGACCATCTCGACCTTGAGCAAGCTGGAAGGTGCCCGCCGGGTCGAGAAGCTGGTCGAGGTGGTGCGCCGGAACCTGCAATCCCTGCATCTCCAGCTCGGCGAGGTGGCGGGCCACCCGCCCTACCGGCGCATCCTGCGCGTGGGCAGCGGGGTGCTGCCGGCCTATTCCCACCCCATCGGACGGCCGCTCTACGAGGAGCCGGAGGTGCGGGCGCTGGTGGAGGCGGGGCTGGGCCATGCCGGGAAGAAGGCGCGGGAGGCCGGCATCCGCATCGGCTTTCACCCCGACCAGTTCTGCGTGCTGAACAGCGCCACGCCCGCGACCCTCGACAACTCGGTGGCGGAGCTTGAGTACCACACGGACGTGCTGCGCATGATGGGGCTGACCGGCGGCTGGCACCCCGCCGGCACCCACATCAACATCCATGGCGGCGGGCGCGCCGCGGGAACGGAGGGGTTCCTGCGCGGGCTGGAACGGCTGTCGGAGGAGGCGCGCGGCCTCGTCACGGTGGAGAACGACGAAATGTCCTACGGCATCGAGGATCTGATGCCGCTGGCCGACCATGTCCCACTGGTGCTCGACCTTCATCATCACTGGGTCAAGTCGCAGGGCGAATACATCCAGCCCGACGACCCCCGCGTCGCGCGGATCGTGGAATCCTGGCGCGGGGTCCGGCCCGTCGCGCACATCAGCGTGTCGCGGGAGGAGCTGCTGCCGGGCCATTCCCCGGAGGTCCTGCCCGATTACGCCGCCCTGGCCGCAACCGGGCTGAAGGCACGGGACCTGCGCGCCCATTCCGACCGCATGTGGAACCATGCGATCAACCGGCTCGTCACCGCGCATCTGAGCTGGGCCGATTTCGAGATCGAGGCGAAGGGCAAGAACCTCGCGGTGGACGACCTGGAACGCGACGCTCTCGCGGCGGGGCTGTAGGAGCGCGGCCCCACCGCGAACCGTCAGATCGCGCGGGCGTGGCGCGCCTCGCCGGCTCGCAGGTAGCGGTCGAAGGTCGCGCAGATGGACCGCACGAAGGGCCGGCCCGCCTCGGTGACATGGATCCGCCGGCCGTCCATGTGGATCAGCCCATCCTCCTCGAAGCGCTTCAGCATGGCGGCCTCGTCGTCGAAGGTGGTCGGGCTGCAGCCGTGCGCCATCGCCACGGCGGCGAGGTCGATGGCGAAGTCGCACATCAGCCGCTCGATGACGGCGCCGCGCAGCACATCGTCCGGCTCCAGCCGGATGCCGCGGGCGACGGGAAGCTCGCCGGCGCCGATGGCCGCGCGCCAGTCCGGAACGGTCGAGCGGTTCTGGATGTAGCCCTGCGGCAGCCGCCCGATGGAGGAGCTGCCGAGTCCGACCAGCACCGGCGCGTCGTCCGTGGTGTAGCCCTGGAAGTTGCGCCGCATGGAGCCGCTGGCGACGGCCACGGCCATGGGGTCTTCGGGGCGCGCGAAATGGTCGAGCCCGATCTGGACATAGCCAAGCTCCGCCAGCCGGCTTGATGCCGCCTCCTGCTGTTCGTAGCGCTCCCGCGTGCCGGGCAGGTCCTTTTCCGGCATCAGCTTCTGGTGCGGCTTCATCCAGGGCACATGGGCGTAGCCGAACAGGGCGATGCGGTCGGGCCGCAAGGCCACGACCCGGTCCACCGTGCGCAGCACGCTGTCCACCGTCTGGCGGGGCAGACCGTACATGAGGTCGAGGTTGATGCCGTCGATCTCCGCCGCGCGCAGCCAGGCGACGGCGCGCTCGGTCTGCTCGTAGGGCTGAACGCGGTGGATCGCCTCCTGCACGCCGGAGTCGAGGTCCTGCACGCCGAGGCTGGCGCGCGTCACGCCGCAGGCGGCGGCGGCGGTCACCCATTCCTCGGTCAGGACGCGGGGGTCGATCTCGACCGCGATCTCCGCCTCCTCCGACACGTCGTAGCGGTCGCGGAGTGCGGCGAAGAGGCGCATGAGGTCGTCGGGGGCGAGCGCGTTGGGCGTGCCGCCTCCCCAATGGATGTGGGACACCCGCGCGCGCCGTCCGATGGCGTCCGCCACCATGTGGATCTCACGGGCGAGGAAGGTGACGTAGTCGGCCACCGGATCGGGCCGGTTGACCACCTTGGTGTTGCAGCCGCAATACCAGCAGAGCTGCTTGCAGAAGGGCACATGGAGGTAGAGCGACAGGTCGGCGCCCGGATCGAGCGCCGCGAGCCAGCCGCGGTAGTCGCCTTCGGTCACGCCGTCGTGGAAATGCGGGGCGGTCGGGTAGCTGGTGTAGCGCGGCACCCGGCCGTCATACTTGTCGAGCAGTTCCATCCTCATGGCGTGGCCTCCATCGCGTCCGGCTGTGGATGCGCCGGTTTAGCCCCGCGCACCCACCGCCGTCCTTGATGTGGGTCAATAGAGGAAAGATCAGGCCGGGGTCTGGACGCCCAGCCGCTCCCAACGGCCGATCAGCCAGAAGTTCAGGGCGACGCCGAAGCCGGCCAGCAGGAAGCCGTGGACATACAGGCCCGTGTCATGGGCGCGCGAGGCCAGGAACAGGCCGGCCAGCGCGATCAGCATGCCCAGGGCGGCGAAAAGCCATTTGCTCATGTCGGAACTCCTTCTTCTTGGTGGATGGGTGAGGTCAGCGGGCCGACGGGGCGGCCGGCAGGGGCCGGTCGTCGTCGTGGAGGAAGCGGGTCGCGGATCCGTCCATGTCCTCGTACTGGCCGTTCCGCAGCGACCAGAAGAAGCCGGCCAGCGCGAGCAGGCCGAGGAACAGGGCGATGGGGATGAGGAAGAGAAGGCTGGTCATGGGCGGCCTCGCGACAGGCGCAGCGCGTTCGCCATGACCACCAGGGAGCTGGAGGACATCGCCACTGCCGCGAGCAGCGGCGTGACGTGGCCCAGCATGGCGAGCGGAACCGCGCAGAGGTTGTAGAGCAGGGAGAAGAGCAGGTTCTGGCGCACCAAGCGGCCGGCGCCGCGCGCGGTGTCGATCAGTTCCAGCACGGGGGCCAGCCGGTCGCCCTGGAACACCGCGTCGGCGGAGGTCTGGGCGATGTCCGTCGCGGTGGCGGGGGAGGCGGAAACGTCGGCGGCGGACAGGGCCGGGGCGTCGTTCAGCCCGTCGCCCACCATCAGCACGCGCCGGCCTTCGGCGCGCAGCTCGGCCAGCCGGGCGCATTTGCCGGCGGGATCCACCCCGGCCCGCCAGACGGCGATGCCGAGCCGCCGGGCGAGGTCCTCCACCACCTCGGCCCGGTCGCCGGACAGAAGCTCCACCCGGCAGCCGCGCGCGGCGAGGCCCGCCACCGTCTCCGCCGCGTCGCGGCGGGCGGCGTCGGCGAAGGCAAAGCGCACCGGCGCCCGTCCGGGCCGGGACAGCCACAGCTCCAGGGCCGTGGAGTCGCCGCCGGTATCCGCATCGACCACGCCGCAGAAGGACCGGCTGCCGAGCCGCACCGTGCCCTCGGCCGTGTCCAGCTCCAGCCCGCGGCCCGGCAGCTCCCGCACGCCGGCGGCCGGCATGCCGGGGCCGGCGGCGCGGTCCAGGGCGCGCGACAGCGGGTGCCGGCTGTTGCGCGCCAGCGTCGCGGCGAAGGCGAGATCTTCCGCCGAGCGCCGCGCGTCGGGGATCAGTTCCGGACGGCCCAGGGTCAGGGTGCCGGTCTTGTCGAAGACGACCGTGTCCACGGCCGCCAGACGCTCCAGCGCCGTGGCCGACTTCAGCAGCACGCCGCCCTGCATCAGCCGCCCGCTCGCCACCACCTGCACCGCCGGCACGGCGAGCGCCAGCGCGCAGGGGCAGGTGATGATCAGCACGGCCACGGCGATCAGCAAGGCCGGCTGCCAGGCCAGCCCGGCGCCGAAGACCCAGGCGAGGAAGGTGCCGAGCGCCAGCGTGTGCACCACCGGCGTGTAGCGACGCGCCACCCGGTCGGCCAAGGCCACGAAGCGGGCGCGGCCCTGCTCGGAGGCTTCCATCAGCCGGACCATCTCGGCCAGAAGCGTGCCCTGGCCGCTCGCGGTCACGGCGATGCGCAGGGGAGAGGTCAGGTTCACCATGCCGGCGAAAACGGCGGCACCCGGCGCCACGGGCTGCGGACGGGTCTCGCCGGTGACGACGCTGGCGTCGAGGTCGGAGGCGCCGTTCGTGACCGTGCCATCGATGCCGACCCGCTCCCCGGCGGCGACCAGGACGGTTGCGCCCGGCTTCACGGAGGCGGGCGCCACGACATGGGCGACCCCGTCCTCGCCCAGCACCGTCACCGGCGCGCGGCCGAGCGCCAGCAGATGCTCGGCGGCGGAACGGGCGCGGCCGCGGGCGCGGCTGTCCAGGTAGCGGCCGATCAGCAGGAAGAACAGCAGCATGACCGCGCCGTCGAAATAGGCGTGCGGCCCGCTGTTCACCGTCTCCCAAAGGCTGATGCCGCTGGCCAGCGTCACGCCGAGCGAGATCGGCACGTCCATGTTGGTGCCGCCGGCCCGCAGCGCCGCGCGGGCCGAGCGGAAGAAGGGACGGCCGCAATAGGCCACCGTCGGCAGGGCGATCAGCGCCGACAGCCAGTGCATGAAGTCGCGCGTCGCCCAGCCCATGCCCTGGGCATGGCCGGACCAGACGGAGACCGACAGCAGCATGATGTTCATCGCGGCGAAGCCGGCCACCGCCATGCAGAGCAGCAGCTCCTTCTCCGCGGCGCGGGCCGGGTCCTTGTCGCCGGTGGCGTCCATCTGTGCCAGCCGGTAGCCCAGCCGCTGCACCACGCCGGCCAGCGCGCCCGCCGCCTCGGCCGGGCCGCGCCAGCGCAGGGTCAGGCGCCGGCTGGTCAGGTTGACCCGGCCTTCCACCACGCCCGGACGGCGCGCCAGGGCGGCCTCGATCAGCCAGACGCAGGCGCCGCAGGTCAGCCCATCCACCCGCAGCCGCAGGCAATGGACGCCGTCTTCGCCCGTCTCGACCTGGTCCGTGAGGTCGAGCGCCAGTGCCGCCTCCGACGTCACCGGCCCGGCATCGGCGTCGCGGCGGGCATAATAGCTGTCCAGCCCCAACTCGTGGATCAGGGCGTAGGCGCCGGAACAGCCGGCACAGCAGAAAGCGTCACCGCCCGCCGCGACCGGCTGGCCGCAGTGCTTGCAGGTTGCCGGCGCCGCCTCGGCGTCGTGAAGAAGGAGGGCGCTCATTTCAGCACCAGCCGCTGGACGAGGTGGAAGCGGTCGCCACCGCGCTCGGCCTCGATCTTGAGGTCCCACTGGCCGGGCTTGGAGGGCCGGGCCTCTGCGGCGTAGGCGCCGGGGCCGGTGACGCGGAAGGCGACCGGCACGTCCGGCAGCAGGTCGATGGGACGGACCAGCACGGCCGTGAGACTTAGCCCCTCGAGCGGCTTGCCGTCCGGGCCGGTGGCGATCAGGCGGATGCGGCCTTGCCCGTCCGCCTCGCCGCCGGCCTTCACGGTGACGTGCCAGCCGAGCGCGTCCTGGCGGTGCTGGGCCTCCAGCACGCGGTTGTAGGCGACGCCCCGCTCGTAGGGCTTCTCCACCACGAGGCCGGTCCAGGAACGGATGGCGAAGGTGATCATCACCGCGTTGACGATGACGACGACGGCCATGGCACCCACGAAGATCCAGGGGATCAGGGAACGTTTGGAGCGGCTGCTGTCGATGGCGACGGTCATGGTTCCGAACCTTCGTTTGGCGGCGTCTTCAGCGGCGCGGCGCGAGGAACACGTTTTCGGTGGTGGCGGCGGCGGTCGTGGCGGTGGCCACGCCAGGTCCGGCCTCCAGGAGGCGGAAGGTGATGGGGGTGGAATCGCCCTTGAGGACGGCGCGCGGGGCGGCGACGAAGACGCGGAGCGTCGTCACCGCCTCGGGCTCGGCGTGGAAGCGCACCGGCTCGCCATCGCCGCCCTGGCCGATGTCCTGCACCTCCAGGAAGGCGCCGGGCAGCCCCTCCATCGTCAGGGCGTACTCCTGGACGTCGCGGCGCTTGTTCTGGACCTTCAGCGTGTAGCCGTTGCGCACCCCGCCGTCGGACAGCATCACGAAGAGCGGCGCGCGGTCGCGCATGACGTGCAGTTCGGCGGTGCTGCGGCCCAGGACCGAAACGGCCAGCAGGGCGGAGACCAGCAGGATCAGCACCGAGTAGATCACCGTGCGCGGCCGGACCAGCTTGTAGCGGGGCGTCTCCCCCTTGTGGATGGCCGACAGGCGGGCCAGCGTGTCGAAGGCGATCAGCCCGTGCTCGCGGCCGACCTTGATCATCACCTCGTTGCAGGAGTCGATGCACAAACCGCAGTTGATGCATTCCGGCTGCTGCCCGTCGCGAATGTCGATGCCCACGGGGCAGGCGGTGAAGCACTGAGCGCAGTCCACGCAGTCGCCGGAGCCGGGCTGCGCCGCCTTCTTCGAGGCGACGCGCGGCTCGCCGCGGCAGTCGCGGTAGGTGACGACCAGGGAATGCTCGTCCAGCATCGAACCCTGAAAGCGCGGCCAGGGGCACATGTAGGTGCAGACCTGCTCCCGCGCCCAGCCGGCGAGCGTGTAGGTGGTGGCGGTGAAGAGTGCCGTGAAGGCGTAGGCCTCGATCGCCGCCTCGCCGTGGAAGAACTGGCCGGCAATGGTCGGTGCGTCGGCGAAATAGAGGATCCAGGCGCCGCCCGTGGCGAAGGATATCACGAGCCAGGCCGCGTGCTTGGCGGCGCGCTTGGCGGCCTTGGAGGCGTTCATCGGCTGCTTGTCGAGCCGGATGCGGGCGGCGCGGTCGCCCTCGATCAGCCGCTCCACCGCCATGAACAGGTCGGTCCAGACCGTCTGCGGGCAGGCGAAGCCGCACCACAGCCGGCCCAGCAGCGTGCTGGCGAGGAAGATGCCGAGTGCGGCCAGGATCAGCAGGCCGGTCAGCAGGTAGATCTCCTGCGGCCAGATCTCCAGTCCGAAGATGTAGGCGCGCGGCCCGTTCACGTCGATCAGCAGCGCCTGGTCGGGCGCGCCCGGCCCGCGGTCCCAGCGCAGCCAGGGCAGCGCGTAGTAGACCAACAGGCAGACGCTCAGCACCATCCATTTCAGCCGCCGGAACCGGCCATGCACCGCCTTGGGGTGCACCTTGACGCGGCTCGCGTAGAGCGACTGCGGCGCGGGGGCCGGGGCCTGACGTGTCGTGCGGGGAAGAACCGAACCGCCGTCCATGGTGTGACTCGCTCCAAAACGGGCGGGAGCGCCCGCCGGGGCGCTCCGTTGCGGTCACAGTAGGTCCGGCCGGGAGGGGCCGCATTGCGCTGAATCAATTCGCGGCCCGGCGGAGGGAACCGCCGGGCCGTGAGAGGGGGCTCGGGTGCTTGCCGCCCTTTACTTGCCGCCGCCCAGCGCGTGGACGTAGGCGGAGAGGATCTTGACCGTCGCCGGGTCCAGCCGTTCCGACCAGGCGGGCATGCTGCCCTTGCGGCCGTTGGCGATGGTCTCCACCAGCGTGGCCCGGTCGCCGCCGTAGAGCCAGATCCCGTCGTCGAGGCGGGCCGCACCCATCTCCGGGTTGCCGGCGCCCTTGTCGCCATGGCAGGCGGCGCAGTTCTCGGCGAAGACCGCCGCACCGCGCTCCTCAGCCGTCTTGTCCGTGCCGGGTTTCGACAGGGCGAGCACGAAGCTCGCGACGTCCGCGATCTGCGTCCGGGTCAGGATGCCGTCGGCGCCGAAGCGGGGCATGTCGCCCATGCGGCTCTCGGCGTTGGCGTTGCGGATGCCGTAGCCGATGGTCTGCAGGATCTGCTCCGGCGTGCCGCCCCACAGCCAGTCGTCGTCGGCCAGCGTGGGATAGCCCTTGGCCCCGGCGCCGCCGGCCCCGTGGCAGGTGGCGCAGTTGTCGGCGAAGGCCGTGCGGCCGGCCGCCTGGACGAAGGTCATCAGTTCGGGGTCGTGGCGGATCTGGTCGATGGGGGTCGATTCGATCCGCGCCATCATCGGCGCCCGCCGCGCCTTCTCACCGTCGAGCGTCGCCTGGAGTTCGCCGCGCTGGCTCCACCCCAGCAACCCGCCGACATGCGGCAGGGCCGGGTAGAGCAGCATGTAGACGACCGCGAAGACGATGGAGGCGTAGAAGCTGTAGAGCCACCATTTCGGCAGCGGCGTGTTCAGCTCCTTGATCCCGTCCCACTCGTGGCCGGTGGTGTCCTGGCCCGAGATTTGGTCCTTTTCGATCTTGGTCGGCATGGCGGATCACCGTTTCCTTTCGAAGCCGGCCCCGAACGCGTCGGCGGCTTCGTCGCGCAGCGGGATCAAGGCGTGGGCCTGGAGGCTGCCCTTGCGGGCCGGCCAGAAGGACCAGACGACGATCCCCGTGAAGAGAAGCATGAACCAGAGCAGCCAGAGCTGCTTGAGGACGGCGAGCAGTTCCATCATGTCCGCCTCCTCACTGCCTGACCCGGTCGGGGGTCAGGTCGCTGAAATCGACCAGCGTGCCGAGCATCTGGAGATAGGCGACCAGCGCGTCCATCTCCGTCACCCGCCCGGCCTTGCCGTCGAAGTCGCCGGCCACGGCCTTGGGGTAGCGGGCGGTCAGCTCCGCCGGGTCGGCGTCGGGCAGGGCGCCCGCCTGGAGCAGCAGGTCGAAGCGCGCCTTCTCGATCTGTTCGTCCGTGTAGGGGACGCCGACCGCGCGGTTGGCCGCCAGATGGTCCTGGATGTCATCGAAGGCCAGCGGCTTCTCGGCCAGGAACTGGTAGGCCGGCATGACGGACTCCGGCACCAGGGCGCGCGGATCCTTCAGGTGCTGGACCTGCCAGTCGTTGGAATACTTGCCGCCGACGCGCGCCAGGTCCGGGCCGGTCCGCTTCGAGCCCCACTGGAAGGGGTGGTCGAACATGCTCTCGGCGGCGAGGCTGTAGTGGCCGTAGCGCTCCACCTCGTCGCGGAAGGTGCGGATCTGCTGGCTGTGGCAGGCGTAGCAGCCCTCGCGGATGTAGATGTTGCGGCCGGCCAGCTCCAGCGGGCTGTAGGGGCGCACCCCCTCGACCCGCTCGATGGTCTGCTCCACCGCGAAGAGCGGCACGATCTGCACGAGCCCGCCGATCGACACGGTGATCAGCGACAGGATGCCGAGGAGAAGGACGTTCTTCTCGATGATGGCGTGAGAGAATTTCATGGGTCCGCCCTCCTTACTCGGCGGCCGCGATGGTGGCCGTGGGAACCGTGGGCACGAGGGCGTTGGCCTCGGCGCTGCGGATGGTCCGCCACAGGTTGTAGGCCATGATCAGGGCGCCGGTCAGGAACAGGACGCCGCCCATCGCGCGGATGATGTAGTAGGGGTGCATCGCCGCGACCGTCTCGATGAACGAGTATTGGAGGAACCCGTACTCGTCGTAGGCGCGCCACATCAGCCCCTGCATGATGCCCGACACCCACATCGAGGTGATGTAGAGGACGATGCCCAGCGTCGCGATCCAGAAGTGCCAGTCGGCCAGCGCCTTGCTGTGCAGGCGGCGGTTCCAGAGGGCCGGAACCATGTAGTACAGCATGCCGAAGCTGATGAAGGCGACCCAGCCGAGCGCGCCGGAATGCACGTGGCCGATGGTCCAGTCGGTGTAGTGGGACAAGGCGTTGACCGCCTTCACCGACATGACCGGGCCTTCGAAGGTGCTCATGCCGTAGAAGCCGACGGCGGCGACCGAGAAGCGCAGGCCAGGATCGGTGCGCAGCTTGTCCCAGGCGCCGTTCAGCGTCATGACGCCGTTGATCATCCCGCCCCAGGAGGGCATCCACAGCATGATCGAGAAGACCATGCCCAGCGTCTGCGTCCAGTCCGGCAGGGCCGTGTAGTGCAGGTGGTGCGGGCCGGCCCAGATGTAGAGGAAGATCAGCGCCCAGAAGTGAATGATCGACAGGCGGTAGGAATAGACGGGGCGCTGGGCCGCCTTGGGGATGAAGTAGTACATCATGCCCAGGAAGCCGGCGGTCAGGAAGAAGCCCACCGCGTTGTGCCCGTACCACCACTGGATCATCGCGTCCTGCACGCCCGCCCAGGCCACGTAGCTCTTGGACGAGGTCAGGCTGACCGGCACCGCCAGGTTGTTGACGATGTGCAGCATGGCGATGGTCAGGATGAAGGCCAGGTAGAACCAGTTCGCCACATAGATGTGCGGCTCGCGGCGCTTCAGCAGGGTGCCGCCGAAGCAGACCAGATAGGCGACCCAGACGACGGTCAGCCACAAGTCCACGTACCATTCCGGCTCGGCGTATTCCTTGCCCTGGGTGATGCCCAGGATATAGCCGGTCGCCGCCAGCACGATGAAGATCTGGTAGCCGACGAAGACGAACCAGGCCAGCTCGGCGCCGCCGAACAGCGGCGCGCGGCAGGTGCGCTGCACCACGTACAGGCTGGAGCCGATCAGCGCCGAGCCGCCGAAGGCGAAGACCGCCGCGGAGGTGTGCAGGGGCCGCAGCCGGCCGAAGGTCGTGTATTCGATCCCGAAATTCAGGTCGGGAAAGGCGAGCTGGAAGGCGATGAAGGTGCCCACGGCGAAGGCCGCGATACCCCAGAACACCGCCGCGACGGCAAAGGCGCGGATCACATCGTCCACGTAACGGTCCGCCGCAGGCCCCGCCGTGGCGAGAGGAACCTCGCCGACAACTGCTGCAGTCATTGAACACCCCCGGTATCGAAGAATTCTCATATCCCGGCCGTCGCGCCCGATGCTCATCGCCGCTCTGCCGTTGCCGCATTCAGCCCCAGCGCGGGGAGGGCCGCATTGATCCACATCATGCGTGCCGCGGACGAAGTGATGGGCCCGCCGGGCTTGGCTCGGGCCTGGGCTCAAGCCAGCGCGTGCCAGGCGGTTATGCCCAGCATGACGGCGTTGCCCAGCATCAGCGGCGGGGCCACGGCGCGCGCGGCGCCCGTCCAGCGGGCGCCGGCGAGCGAGCCCATCACCCCGACGGCCAGAAGGTTGGGCATGGTCCCCAGAACGAAGGCGAGCATGGCGAGCCCGCCGCCGGCCGCACTCCCCACGCCGGCCGCCGCCGCCAGCGCGGCGTAGAGCAGCCCGCAGGGCAGGAAGCCCAGCGCCATTCCCAGCGCGTAGCCGTTCCAGCCCCGCGGGTTGCGGAACAGGGGTCGCAGCGGCCCGGCCATCCTCAGGGCGAGCGCGTTGCCGAAGCCGGAGGAGCGGTGCAGACGGCCCATTGCTGGAAAGAGGCGCGCGAGCCCGGCCAGACCGCGCCCGGCGAAGAGCAGTGCGGCGAGCGCCAGGAACAGCGCCAGCACCCAGCGGAACTCCGCCGCCGAAACCACCATGCCGGCCAGCCCGCCGGCGGCCGCACCCAGCCCGACATAGGTCGTCGCGCGGCCGAAATGATAGGGAAGCAGCAGGGCACCGCGCGCCCGGACCAGGGCCGGCCCGCCGGCCGTGCCGGCGCCCGCGGCGGCCTGGGCCAGCACGAACGGCCCGCACATGGGAACGCAGTGGCCGAGGCCGCCGATCATTCCGGTGGCGAAAAGGCCGAACAGGATTTCCCAGGGCAGGGCGGCGGGGCCGAGAAGGGCATCGAACATGGCAGGCTGGCGCTCCGGACAGGGCGCCCGAATCACTCACGCCGGACGCCGACGCCGCACCATGCTCCCGGCCTCCGTCCCCCGGCATTGACCTGCATCAAGCGCTGCCCGCCGGAGCTGGCGCCCAGGCGGATCAGGCCGACGCGGCCTCCTCCAGAAGCCAGTCCTTGAACAGGCCGATCTTGCGGGACCGGCCCCGGCCGGGCGCGTGGAGCAGGTAATAGGCCTTGGCCGGTTTGTAGGTCTGGGGAAAGGGCTGGACCAGACGGCCCGATGCCAGCTCCTCCCGCACCAGGAAGAGCGGCAGGAGGGCGACGCCCATGCCCAGCGCCGCCGCCTCGGCGATCATGAAGAAATGCTCGAACCCGGGCGACTGGCCGCTGTCCGGCGGCGTCACGCCCTGGGCCGCGAAGAATTCCGGCCAGGATTCGGGCCGGGTCGTGTGCAGGAGCAGCCGGTGGGTGCGCAGGTCGGTGGGGGAGGAGAGGGGCTTGAGGCGGGGCAGGGCGGGGGAACAGAAGACGCCCATTTCCTCCGTCATGAAAAGGGTCGTTTCGGCACCGGGCCATTGCCCGAACCCGTAGCGCAGGGCGAGGTCGATCGGTTCGGCGTTGAAATCGACCGTGTGTTCGGCGGTGGACACGTCCACGAGGATGTCGGGGTGGCGCTGCTGGAACCGGTGCAGCCGGGGTACCAGCCAGCGCAGGGCGAAGGTCGGCAGCAGGCTGATCGACAGGACGCCGCCCTGCTCCAGCCGCCGCACCGACTGGGACGCCACGGCGATCCGGCCGAGCGCGTCGGCGACCTGCGGGTAGAAGACGGCACCCGCCGGCGTCAGTTCGATGGCGCGCCCGACGCGGCGGAAGAGCGGCACGCCCAGTTCCGACTCCAGCGCCTGCACCGACCGGCTGACCGCGCCCTGCGTGACGTTCAACTCGCGGGCCGCCGCCGTGAAGCTCAGGTGCCGGGCGGCGGCGACGAAGCTGCGGATTCCGTTCAGCGAGGGCAGGCGGGTTTCGTCCATCGGGCGGCGCGTCGATCATCCATGAGGTGAAGTCATGGATCGCGCCGTAATTCTCGTTTGTCAAGAAGGCACGGCAGGCCTTAGATCATTGGCATCCAGGGCGCTTTCCAGGGCGCCCGTCCAGAACCGCGCAGCAGGGGTGTTCCATGACGAAAGTGACGCCGTTCCACATCGCCTTCCCGGTCAACGACCTCGCCGCCGCGCGGCATTTTTACGGCACCGTGCTCGGCTGCCCGGAGGGGCGCAGCTCCGACCAGTGGATCGACTTCGACCTGTTCGGCCACCAGATCGTGGCGCACCTGAAGCCGGGTGCGGCGAACGAGGACAACCTGCACCACAACCCGGTGGACGGCCACGACGTGCCGGTGCCGCATTTCGGCGTGGTGCTGGAGATGGACCAGTGGCACGCGCTGGCCGAGCGGCTGCAGACCGCCGGCATCAAGTTCGTCATCGAGCCCTACATCCGCTTCAAGGGGCAGGTCGGCGAACAGGCGACCATGTTCTTCCTCGACCCCGCCGGCAACGCCCTTGAGTTCAAGGCCTTCGCCGACATGTCGCAGATCTTCGCGAAGTAACCGCCCGGCGCGGTTCTCCGGCCCGCCTTCCAAGGCTTCCAGCCTTGCGGGCGGGCACTCATCCGGCCTTGCGGGGACGCCCGCAGGGCCGGATTCGGTTCAACCCCGGCTTGCCAGATGCAGGGGTCTTGATTAGAATCGATCCAATTTCACGTTGCAGCGCCCCGCGGCCGCGCCTGATGCCGTCGGCCGGGGCACCCGGCCTGGGATTTGGAGGGGAGTTGATGGCCAGAGTCGCTGGTCCGGAGATCCGGGGCTTCGATGTCCAAGCTTCTGGCGGCGACGATGCCGATGCCGCCGCGCGCAGTCTCTTCTCCGTTTACCAGATGAGAAGCCCGCGCTGGCGGAGCCTTGCCTGGGAGGACCTGCGGGAGGAGACCAAGCGCCTTCTCCGCCGGGAGGCGATGTGGAGCGCCGCCGGCCATCCGCAACGGCCTTCTTTCCACCGCTGACCTCCTCCGCTCGTTTCCCTTTCATCCGGCCTTCCTTATAAGGATGGCGGCCTCCGGCGCGCCGCAGGGGGTGGGATGGTGCAAGGGACCCGACCGCCGATGAACACCCCTCCTTATCTCACCCGGTTCGAACTGACCGGCAAGGTCGCGCTGGTCACCGGATCGGGCCGCGGACTCGGGCTGGAGATCGCCAGGGCTCTGGCAGGGGCGGGCGCCCATGTCCTGCTGAACGGCCGCAACGAGGCGGCCCTGCACGAGGCCGCCGATTCGATCGGGGCGGCCGGGGGAGCCGCCTCCTGCCTGCCCTTCGACGTGTCCGACGCGGCGGGGGTGCGGGAGTCCTTCGCCCGGATCGAGAGCGAGCACGGGCGGCTCGACGTGCTCGTCCAGAATGTCGGGCAGCGCAACCGCAAGCCGCTCGCCGACTTCACGGACGAGGAGATCCGCGGTCTCCTGGAGGTCGATCTCGTCGCCGGCCTGGTGCTCGCCCGCGAATCGGCGCGGCTGATGCTGCCTCGCGGGGAGGGGAGGCTGATCGCGGTGACCTCCGTCGCCGGACAGATCGCCCGCGCGGGAGACGCCGTCTACACGGCGGCCAAGGCCGGCCTCGCCGGCATGGTGCGCGCGCTTGCCGCCGAATACGGCCCGCACAACATCACCAGCAACGGCATAGCGCCGGGCTTCTTCGCCACAGAAACCAACGCCGCCATCGTCGGCGACCCGGAAAAGGGCCGCTACTTCGCGGAGCGGACGCCGATGCGCCGCTGGGGACGGCCGGAGGAAATCGCCGGCGCCGCCGTGTTCCTCGCCTCCCCGGCGGCCTCCTACGTCAATGGCCACATCATCACCGTCGACGGCGGCGCGACCATTCTGATGTAGCGCCGAAGGGACGGCCGGACGGTCGAGCCCTTCTCCTGTCTTTCCATAAACCGCCGGCGTGAGGGGCTCCGCCGCGTGGTGGCGGCTGACTTTTCACCAGCCGGAATCGGCAAGCGCCCTGCGACGTTTTGTCAGCGTGCGGAACTGTTCGCAAATCCCGCAAACTTGCTTGCAAGGATACGGTATCTGGTATACCGTATAGCCAATTCAGTTCCTGGCACGGAGCCGGGCTGGTCAGCACCCGGTGTCCAGGCACAGGGAATGGGGTCGGGAAAGCCATGAACAGCATCAGCTTCGCCGTCGAGCCGCTCGATCCGGGCCAGAGCTTCAAGGCCAAGGCCTATCAGGCCCTGCGCCAAGCCATCACCCAGATGGACATCTACGGCCAGGAGAGCGAGATCCGCCTCGACGAGCGCCAGCTCTGCGAGGCGCTCGGCGTCAGCCGCAC
>NZ_JAFIQV010000074.1 GCF_017356015.1 Azospirillum sp. SYSU D00513 | reverse complement strand
GTGGGATCTCTCCCACCCGCGACAGGCATGTCAAGGGTTGGTAAGGTTCTGCGCGTTGCTTCGAATTAAACCACATGCTCCACCGCTTGTGCGGGCCCCCGTCAATTCCTTTGAGTTTTAACCTTGCGGCCGTACTCCCCAGGCGGAATGCTTAATGCGTTAGCGGCGACACCGAAGTGCATGCACCCCAGCGTCTAGCATTCATCGTTTACGGCGTGGACTACCAGGGTATCTAATCCTGTTTGCTCCCCACGCTTTCGCGCCTCAGCGTCAGTGTCCGTCCAGATGGCCGCCTTCGCCACCGGTGTTCTTCCCAATATCTACGAATTTCACCTCTACACTGGGAATTCCACCATCCTCTCCGGAACTCAAGCCTGCCAGTATCAAAAGCAATTCCCAGGTTGAGCCCGGGGATTTCACTCCTGACTAAACAGGCCGCCTACGCGCCCTTTACGCCCAGTAATTCCGAACAACGCTAGCCCCCTTCGTATTACCGCGGCTGCTGGCACGAAGTTAGCCGGGGCTTCTTCTCACGCTACCGTCATCATCGTCGCGTGCGAAAGAGCTTTACAACCCTAAGGCCTTCATCACTCACGCGGCATTGCTGGATCAGGCTTGCGCCCATTGTCCAATATTCCCCACTGCTGCCTCCCGTAGGAGTCTGGGCCGTGTCTCAGTCCCAGTGTGGCTGATCATCCTCTCAGACCAGCTACCGATCGTCGGCTTGGTAGGCCGTTACCCCACCAACTACCTAATCGGACGCGGGCCCCTCTCCTGGCGATAAATCTTTGTCCCTCAGGACACATCCGGTATTAGCGTCCGTTTCCAGACGTTGTCCCGAACCAGAAGGCAGGTTCCCACGTGTTACTCACCCGTGCGCCACTCACCCCGAAAGGTGCGTTCGACTTGCATGTGTTAGGCATGCCGCCAGCGTTCGTTCTGAGCCAGGATCAAACTCTCAGGTTCAATCTGAACCCCGGCATCAGCCGAAGCCCAACTGAACGGGTCACCGAAGCGACCTCACCTAAGCGTCAGAAACTGTATCGTCTCTAAAAACCTAGCCGAGATGCGTCACGGCAACCGCTGGCCCAATCCCCACCCGGGAACCGGACCCGCGTCAACGGCCAACAAAGCCGCCGCCTGCGCATCCCTTCTCACAACACGGTCTTCACTTTTAAAAGATCCCGCAGCGCTCGGCGCCGCTCGGTCCACATCATGTAGTCGTTCAGGACGACGATGTAAAGACCTTTTTCTCTGCTCCGGCTGAGCTTGCCGATTTCACTCGCACCCGAGGGTACAACTTACTCTCTGCTTGCCCTGTCCTTCGCTTTCCCCTTTCGCGTCATCGCCTGGTCGGCGGCGCCGCGTCGGGGAGGCGGTATATAGGCCAGAAGGCGAGGAGCTCGCAAGGGCTTTTTTCAAAGGTGCGGAGATTTTCAGACTCCGCCCATGACCATGCGCCCAGGGGCCAAAGACGGGTGTTGGCAATTGCCGCTCGACTGTGAGGCCGGGACCGCCCACCTAAATGCGATGCTGACCGTCACGCCCATTCCGCTCCCAGCCCCTCCCCCGCTCTGGACTCCGATCCTGGCGAATTGCCGGGCGCTGATGCGCGAGGTTGGGGCGCCGGCCATCCTGATCGAGGGGAGCCTTCGCGACGGCGCCTTCGGCCCGAGAATGGTCGCGACCATCGGCTTGCCCGCCGAAATGGGCGAGGTGCCGATCACGGGTTACGCAAGCTACCGCCGCGCCATGCATGACGCGGCGGGGATGGTCAGTTTCGTCCGCATGTCGGCGCACAGCGCCAGCGGGATCGACCCTGTCACCGCCAGCCGCGAGCCGGAGCACGTCTCCTGGGACGTGGTCGTGCTGCCGACGGAGGTGGTGCTGATCGCCCGCACGGAAGACGCGGATTACGGCCCCTTCCTGCTGGTCGAGGGGGCGCCGGACGCGGGCCGCCTGTCCAGCGTCGCCCACCAGCTCGCCTTTGCCGGCATCGCCGTGGGAAGCGTGCCGAGCGCGCCCGAACCCGGGTGGGTGGTGAGCTGAACGGGCCGGACGGCGGGCAGGTCAGGCGCCCAGGTCGGTGCGGGCGTCCTCGATGACCTTGCCGTCGTTGGGCAGCGTTCCGGGCGCCACGAACTCCACCGTTCCCCGCAGCTTGGTGACGGCCGCCAGGGTCTCGCGGAGGGACGCCGCCAGCGCCTCGCCGCTCGCTGCTGAACCGGCCTCCGCCGTCTCACAGCGGAGGGTCATCGTATCGTTGGCGTTCGCGCGGCCGACGACGAGGCGCGCCTTGAGCGCCTGGGGGTGGCGGCGGAGGATCTCCGCGACTTGGCCTGGATGGACGAACATGCCCTTGACCTTGGTGGTCTGGTCGGCGCGGCCCATCCAGCCCTTCAGCCGCATGTTGGTGCGCCCGCAGGGGCTGGCGCCCGGCAGCACCGCCGTCAGGTCGCCGGTGGCGAAACGGATCAGCGGATAATCCGGACTGAGCACGGTGACGACCAGCTCGCCGACTTCCCCGTCCGGCACCGGATCGCCGGTGCCGGGCCGGACGATCTCGGCGATGACGCTTTCCTCGACCACCAGCCCCTGACGGGCCGGGGTCTCGTAGGCGACCAGCCCTAGGTCGGCGGTGCCGTAGCTCTGATAGACCGCGATGCCCCGCTCCTCGTAGAAAGCGCGGACGTCCGGCAGGTAGGGGCCGCCGGTGACGTGGCCGACGCGGATGGAGGAGGCGTCGAGGCCCATCTCGTCCGCCTTTTCCAGGATGATCTTCAGGAAGTCGGGCGTGCCGACATAGCCCCGCGGCTTCAGATGGGCGACGGCCTGCGCCTGCGTCTCCGTGTTGCCGGTGCCCGCCGGGATCACCGCACAGCCCAGCGCGTGCGCCCCCGTCTCGAACATCGAGCCGGCCGGGGTCAGGTGGTAGGAGAAGCAGTTGTGCAGGAGATCGCCGGCGCGGAACCCCGACGCGAAGAGCGCCCGCGCCGAACGCCAGGGGTCCTTCCCGTGCGGCTCCAGCTCATGGATCGGTCCGGGCGAGACGAAGACGCGCGCAAGCGCACCGATGGGCACCGTCGCCAGCCCGCCGAAGGGCGGCGCGTCCCGCTGCAAGGCGATCAGGTCCGACTTTCGGGTCACCGGCAGCGCCGCGAGATCGGCGCGCGAGCGGACGGCGGACGGGTCCACCCCGGCGAGCAGCCGGCTGAAGTAAGGCGCCTTGCCTTTGGCGTGCGCGATCTGCGTCGGCAGGGCCGCGGACAGCTCCGCCTCACGCTCGTCGGAGGAGCGGATTTCACGCTGGTCGTAGAAGTCGGACACCGATTCCTCCCGGGATGCTTGATCCCCCTCGCCCCTCTGGGGAGAGGGAGGGGCCCGCCGCGAAGCGGTGGGAGGGTGAGGGGGGTCCCGCGTTCGCCGGACTTCCCTGTCCCCCGGCACCCCCCTCACCCTAACCCTCTCCCCGGAGGGGAGAGGGAACAAACGCTGCTTTCGTGGGGCCGTTGCCGCGCTCAAATCCACCGCTTGCGGCGTTTGAAGCTCTTCAGGCCCTTGAAGCTCCTGCGTTCCTCGTGCCCGCCGCCGAGGTAGAATTCCTTCACGTCCTCGTTGGAGGTCAGCTCCTCCGCCGTGCCGTCCAGCACCACCTTGCCGCTTTCCATGATGTAGCCGGACGAGGCCGCCTGGAGGGCCATGCGGGCGTTCTGCTCCACCAGCAGGATGGTGACGCCGAGGTCCCGGTTGATCTGGCGGATGATGGAGAAGACCTCCTTCACCAGCAGCGGCGACAGCCCCATGGAGGGCTCGTCCATCAGGATCAGCTTCGGACGGGCCATCAGGGCGCGGCCGATGGCAAGCATCTGCTGCTCGCCACCCGACAGATAGCCGGCCAGCCCCGTCCGCTCCTTCAGGCGGGGGAAGTAGTTGTAGACCATCTCGATGTCGTCCTTCACGCCCCGGTCGCGGCGGGTGAAGGCGCCGAGCCGCAGATTCTCCAGGCAGGTCATGTCGGAGACGATGCGCCGTCCCTCCATCACCTGGAAGATGCCGCGCCGGACGATCTGGTCGGGGTCGATGCCGTTGATGCGCTCGCCGGCGAAGGTGATGTCGCCGCGCGTGACGGCGCCGTCCTCCGTCTTCAGCAGACCGGAGATGGCCTTCAGCGTCGTCGACTTGCCGGCCCCGTTGGCGCCGAGCAGGGCCACGATCTCCCCCTCCGGCACTTCCAGGCTCAGCCCGCGCAGCACCAGGATGACGTCGTTGTAGACGACCTCGATGTTGTTGACGGACAGCAGGAGCGGCTTGGCCGTCTTCGGCGCGGGCGCGGCGGCCATCGCCGGATCCAGTGTGGCGGTGTTCATGCGGCACCCATGGAAGGAATGATGCAGGGATAAGGCGGCGCAGCCCCCGCAAGGGGTCGGGCGGGGGCTGCGCCTGGACCCGCGCTTACCAGCCCAGCCACTCCGGCTTGCGCGGGACGTCCACGGAGGCGACCTTCTCCAGCTTGATGGTGCCGGACTTCACCAGTTCGGCCACGCCGGCGCCCGTGTCGCCGCTCACCGCCGCGCGGTAGAGGTTGACGGTGGTGGTGCCGCGATGGTCCTGCGGGGTCCAGTTGGACGGGACGCACACGCCCTCCAGCCCGGCCGGGACCCAGTCCTTCTTCTGGTACATGCCCTGGCGGATGGCCGGCCCGGCGACGCCGCCGTTCCTGGCCGCCCACTCCATGGCCTCCTTCATGTAGAAGGCGGAGCAGATGCCGGATACGTAATGCACCGGGCGGTAGGCGGTGCCGGAGCTGTCGGAGACCTTGGAGATCTCCTGGACCAGCGTCATGCCGGGGGCGCTGTCGCCCCAGATGGTGGAGGTACGGACGGGGAAGACCACGCCGTTGGCGGCCGCACCCGCCGTCTTCATGGCGTTCTCGTCCATGCCCCAGACGTTGCCGAGGAACTGCACCTGGGCGCCGACCGTCTGGCAGGCCTTCAGCACGGAGATGTTGGAGCCCGCCGTGTTGCCGAGATAGGCGTAGTTGGCGCCGCTGTCCTTCAGCGTCAGGCACTGGGGCGTGTAGTCGCCGGGCGTCAGCGCGAAGGTCACGGCCGGCAGCACGTCGAAGCCCAGCTCCTTCGCCAGCGCCTCGCCGGCCGCCTTCGGCGCGTTGGGATAGGGGTGGTTGCCGCCCATGTGGACGTATTTCGGCTTGCCCGTGCCGCCCTTCTTCTTCCAGTCCTCCGCCGCCCAGATCAGCATGCCGCGCAGCGCGTCGGAATAGGACGGCCCGTAGAAGAAGTTGTAGGGAGCGCCCTTGCCGTGGCCGGCGGCACCCGTCGGGTCGGTGAGGTGGCCGGAGTAGGAGCCGGAGTAGTAGGGGATCTCGTCCTTGCCGACGAAGGGGTTCAGCGCCTCGGTGTCGGCGGTGCCCCAGCCCTGGATCGCGGCAACCTTGCCGCTGCCGGCCGCCCATTTCTTGTACTGGCTGATGGCGCGCGGCGCCTGGTAGGAGTAGTCGACCGTCTCGACCGCCATCGGCTTGCCGGCGATGCCGCCGTTCTTGTTGATGTAGGCGAGCGCGTCGGCGACGCCCTGCCCGAAGGGCACGCCCACGTCCGAGGTGGCGCCCGAATAGTCGGCGAGATGGCCGACCGGAATGCCCTGCGCGTTCGCCGCACCGGCGAGGCCGCCGAGCGCCAGCGCCGTGGCCGAGGCGAGGAGGATGGTCTTCATGCTCATGGTCGTTTCCTTCCCTGTTCGTTCGTTTTTGTAATGCCGCCGTTTTTGTGATGCGGCGCCGCCCTGCCCCGCCGGATCCATCAATGGGAGAAGGGATACAGCTTCCAGTAGGCCTTGATCTGCCGCCAGCGGTGCGCCAGCCCGTCCGGTTCGAAGACCAGGAACAGGATGATGGCGACGCCGATCGCCATCTCGCGCAGGAAGGCGAGGGAGTCCTTGAGGTTCAGCGCCCGGTCCAGCGACGTCCCGGCGAGGCTGTCGGTCAGCGCCTGCATGACCTCGGGCAGCAGCACCATGAAGGCGGTGCCCATGAGCGACCCCATGATGGAGCCGAGGCCGCCGATAATGATCATGCCCAGGAACTGGATCGAGAAGAGGATCGTGAAGCCCTCGACCGACACATATTGCAGGTAGTGGGCGTAGAGCGCGCCGCCGATGCCCGCGTAGAAGGCCGAGATGCCGAAGGACATCGTCCGGTACTTGGTGAGGTTGATGCCCATGATCTCGGCGGAGAGGTAATGGTCGCGCACCGCGACCAGCGCCCGCCCGTCCCGCGTCCGCATCAGGTTCGTCGCCAGCAGGTACATCACCACCGTTGCCGCCAGCGCCACGTAGAAGAAGCTCTGGTCGGTATCAAAGGCGAAGCCGAAGAGGCTGAAGGGCTCCGCCATGGTGCCGGCGACGCCGCCGGTGAACCATTCCGCCCGCGCGAAGAAGTCCTGGAGGATGTACTGCGCCGCCAAGGTCGCGATGGCGAGGTACAGCCCCTTCAGCCGGGCCGCCGGCACGCCGAAGACCATGCCCACCACCGTGGTCATCAGCGCCGCCAGCGGGATAGCGAGCGCCACCGGCACCCCGTAACTGTTGGAAAGATAGGCCGAACTGAAGGCGCCGAAGCCGAAGAAGGCGGAATGGCCGATGGAGATCTGGCCGGTGAAGCCCACCAGGATGTTCAGCCCCAGCGCCGCGATGCCGAGATAGCCGATCTGGATCAGCAGGTTCAGCCAGTAGGCGTCGAGGAAGAGCGGCGCGGCAGCCAGCAGCAGGATCCCGAGGATCACGGCGTTGCGGCTGGTGACGGTCGGGAAGATCGTGGTGTCGGCGGCGTAGCTCGTCTTGAAGTCGCCGCAGGGGATCATGTTGGTGCTGGCCATGGCGGCGTCCTCACACGCGTTCGATGTCTTTGGTGCCGAACAGCCCGTAGGGCTTCAGCATCAGGATGAGGATCAGCACGTAGAAGGGGGCGATCTCGTACATGTTGCCCCAGTTCAGCCATTGGCTGTCCACGTAATGGGCGACGTTCTCCAGCAGCCCCACGATCAACCCGCCCACCACGGCACCGATGACGCTGTCCAGCCCGCCCAGGATCACCGCGGGGAAGACCTTGATGCCGAAGACAGACAGCGCCGAGGACACGCCGTTGACCACCCCGACCACCACCCCGGCCACCGCCGACACCATGGCGGAGATGGCCCAGCTCAGCGCGAACATGCGCTTGACCGAGATGCCCAGCGACTGTGCCACCTGCTGGTCGAAGGCCGTCGCCCGCATGGCGAGGCCGAGGCGAGAGAATTTGAAGAACCAGCCGAAGCCCGCCATGATCAGGATCGAGATGAGGAGGCTCGCGACATAGACCGTCTGCACCTCCAGCCCGAAGACGTTCATCGTCGGGCTCTCGAAGATCGGCGGGAAGGGCTTGGCGAAGACGCCGAACATCCACTTGATCAGCGCCTGGAAGAAGATCGACAGGCCGATCGTCACCATGATAACGGAGATGATCGGCTCCCCGATCATCGGGCGCAGCACGACCGTTTGCAGCACCACCCCGAACACCATCATGAAGGCCAGCGTGATCGGGAAGCCGACATAGAAGGGAAGCTGGTAATAGGTCAGCAGCCACCAGCAGGCCCAGGCGCCGATCAGCAGGAACTCGCCCTGGGCGAAGTTCACGATGCGGCTGGCCTTGTAGATCAGGACGAAGGACATGCCGACCACGCCGTAGAGCGCGCCGACGATCAGCCCGTTGATGAGGAGCTGGAGGAACAGGCTCGTGTTCATGGGGACGAGGTCTCCCTAATCGGCGTCTGGCCGGCCCTGATTGTCGGGCCTTGTTTATTCGGCGTTTATTCGGCGGCGACCGGTTCGGCGGCGCGGGTCGTCGCCGGCTGAAGCTCCACCACCCGCAGCACGGTGCGGATGCGCTGCTTCGTGCCGTCTTGGAAGGCGATGGTGGTGTCCACGTCGATCCGCGGCTGGCCGGCGTAGATGGCGTCGATGATGCCCGCGTACTTCTCGCCGATGACGCCGCGGCGCACCTTGCGGGTGCGGGTCAGCTCGCCGTCGTCGGCGTCCAGCTCCTTGTAGAGCAGCAGGAACTTGGAGATGCGCTGGGCCTCCGGCAGGGTGGCGTTGACCCTCTCCACCTCGGCGCGCAGCAGCTCGTAGACGCTGTCCTTGGAGGACAGGTCGGAATATGTGGTGAAGGCGATGCGGTTTTTTTCCGCCCATTTGGACAGGATGGGGAAGCGGATGCAGATGATCGCCGCGAGATAGTCGCGCTTGTCGCCGACGATCACCGCCTCGGCCACATAGGGGCTGAACTTCAGCTTGTTCTCGATGTATTGCGGGGAGAAGCGATCGCCGCGCCGCGTGGTCGCGATGTCCTTGATGCGGTCGATCACCACGAGATGGCCACGCTTGTCGAAATAGCCGGCGTCGCCCGTGTGCATCCAGCCGTCGCGCAGGTCGGCCGCGGTCGCCGCCTCGTTCCGGTAATAGCCCGTGAACATGTTCGGGTGGCGGACGACGATCTCGCCGACGCCGTTGGCGTCCGGATCGACGACCTTCACCTGGATGCCCTCGTCGAAGGGCACGCCGACCGTGTCGAAATCGACGTCGCCGGCCCGGTGCACCGTGTAGGCGCCCATCGTCTCGGTCTGGCCGTAGATCTGGCGCAAGGGCACGCCGAGCGACTGGAAAAAGCGGAAGGTGTCGGGGCCGAGCGCGGCACCGCCGGTGGAGGCCGACTTCAGCCGGGAGAAGCCCAGCCGGTCGCGCAGGGCGCGGAACAGGATCCCATCGGCCAGCACGGAGCGCCGGCCCTGCTTCAGCGCTTCCAGCCCCTTGCGGCTGCCGTAGCCGTAGAGCGCCTGCTTCATCGGCGAGGCGTCCATCATGCGGGCGCGCACGTCGGCGGCGATCTGCTCCCACAGGCGCGGCGCGAAGAGCACGAAGGTCGGCCCGATCTCCCGGAAGTCGTTCATCATCGTCTCGGGTTCCTCGACGAAGTTCACGCGCATCCGGGCCAGCATGCCCATGCCCACGGCGTAGATCTGCTCCATGATCCAGGAGAGCGGCAGGACCGAGACATATTCGTCCTCCGGCCCCTTGGGATCGACGCTGAGATAGCTGGCGCAGTGCCGCAGCAGCCGCCCGGCCGGCAGCATCGCCAGCTTCGGGTTGGAGGTCGTGCCCGAGGTGGCGCAGAGGATCGCCACGTCCTCGCCCCGCCCGCGCGCCACCAGCTCGTCGTAGAGGCCGGGCCGGCTCGCGTGCAACTCCTCGCCCAGCCGGACCAGCTCGGACGCCTCCATCAGCCGGGGGTCGTCGTATTTGCGCATGCCGCGCGGGTCGGAGAAGATGATCCTCTCCACCGTGCCCAGCCGCTCGCCGATGTTGAGCAGCTTGTCCACCTGCTCCTCGTCCTCGGCGAAGACGAAGCGCACGCCGGCGTAGGTCGTGAGGTAGGCGACCTCCTCGTCCAGCGCGTCGCGGTAGATGCCGAGGCTCATGGCGCCGGCGGCGTGGGCCGCCACCTCGCCCATGACCCAGTCCGGGCGGTTGTCGCCGATCAGCGCCACCACATCGCCCGGCCGGACGCCGAGCCCCACGAGGCCGAGCGTGAAGGCCCGCACGCGCTCCTGATACTGCGCCCAGCTGATGCAGCGCCAGATGCCGAAGTCCTTCTCGCGCAGGGCCACCTCGCCGCCATGCTCGCGGGCGTGCAGGGCCAGCAGCTTCGGCAGCGTGTCGTGCCGGGCGAGGTCGGGGAGCGCCGCCATCACGCGACCTCCCGCGCGGCGGCGGCGGTTTCCGGTTCCGGCTCGTCGCTCTCGCCGAGATAGGCGGTACGCACGCGCGGGTCAGCCAGCACCGCCTCCGGCGATCCCTCCGCAATCTTGCGGCCGAACTCCAGCACCATCACCCGGTGGGAGATGTCCATGACCACGCCCATGTCATGCTCGATCATGACCACGGTCATGCCCCACTCCTCGTTCAGGTCGACGATGTAGCGGGCCATGTCCTCCTTCTCCTCGAGGTTCATGCCGGCCATCGGCTCGTCCAGCAGGATCAGGTCGGGCTTCAGCGCGATGGCGCGGGCCAGCTCCACCCGCTTGCGCAGCCCGTAGGAGAGCGTGCCGGCCATCGCCTTGCGAACATGCTGGATTTCCAGGAAGTCGATGATCTCCTCGACCTCGCGGCGGTGCGCCAGCTCCTCCCGGCGGGCGCCGCCGAACCAGTAGAGCGCGCCGGTCAGGAAGTTGTTCTTCAGCAGGTGGTGGCGCCCGACCATGATGTTGTCGAGCACCGACATGTGGCCGAAGAGCGCGAGATTCTGGAAGGTGCGGCCGATGCCGAGCGCCGCCCGGTGGTTCGGCGTCATGCCCGTGATGTCGCGGCCCTGGAAGAAGACCTTGCCCGAGGTCGGCCGGTAGCGGCCGGAGACGCAGTTGAGCATGGAGGTCTTGCCCGCGCCGTTCGGGCCGATGATCGAGAACAGCTCGCCCTTCCGCACGGAGAAGCTGACCTCGCTCAGCGCCTTCACGCCGCCGAAGCCGAGCGACACGTTGCGTGCTTCGAAAATGGGATCGCCGGCATTGCCGGCGCCGGCCCGGATGTCAGTCCCTGCGACGGGTGCGCCAGACATGATCCCTCCCCCAAGCAGGCCCTGAGCCGGGCCGTTGTTCTTATGGTCGTTCTTTTGGCCGCGGCGGCCGGAGGCCTGATGCCAACGGTCCACACTGCGAAACGTTCGTTTGTCCAACGGTTGAATGGTACGGCGGGAATGCGGGATTTTCAACACAGATATACGCTGCCAAAAGGCGTATTGTGGTTGGACCTCGCCCGTGTTCCAAAATATGGAACACTCTCCCGGCTTTCACGCCGCCAACTCTCGTCAAGACTATGGCCGACGCCCTTTCCGCCAGCACGGGTACCCAGAGCCTGGAACGCGCCATCGCCCTGCTGCGCGCGGTCGCCGCGCGCGGGGAGGAGGGGGCGCGCCTGGCCGACCTCATGGCGGAGGCCGGTCTGTCCAAGGCGACGGCCCACCGCATCCTGGCAGCGCTGGTGCGCGAGGGGCTGACGGTGCAGGACGAGCGAACCCGCCGCTACCATCCGGGTCCGGAACTGGCGGTGTTGGGACGCGCCGCAGGCGGGCGGGCGGATGCGCATCCGGCGCGCGCCAGCGCCTTTTCCCGCGCCGATTACCGAGGCACGGCCATCCCGCTCGCGACGCTGCTGTGCGACCGGCATCTGAGGGCCGGCGGCGGGCGCGCCGCCCTGCTGCACGAGAGCGTCGCCGGCCAGACGACGGAGCTGAGCTTCGCGCGGCTGGCCGGCGATTCGAAGCGGTTCGCGTCGGTGCTGGCCGCGCTCGGCGTCGGCAAGGGCGACGCGGTCGCCGCCCTGCTGCCCAAGGGGCCGGAGCTGCTGATCACGGCGCTCGCGGCCTGGCGGCTGGGGGCGGTCTACATGCCGCTCTTCACGAACTTCTCGCCCGCCGCCGTCGCCGCCCGGCTGGCCGACAGCGGCGCCCGCGCCGTGGTCACCCGCGACTCCCTGCGCCACAAGATCCCGCAGGAGGGTGCTTCCCGCCCGGCCGTCGTCACGGTAGAGAGCGAGGAGTCCTTCGGCAGCGGCGCCGTGCCCTTCTGGTCGGCCCTGCACGACGCCGCCCCGCTGGAGAGCGTGGCCCCCTACGCCGAGACCGACTCCTTCGCACTGATCTACACGCCCGAGGCGGCGGGGGCGCCGCTGGGCGTTCCGGTCTCCGTCAAGGCGCTGGCGGGGATCGAGCAGAACATGCGGGCCGGGCTGGACCTGCGCGACGACGACGTCTTCTGGAACATGGCCGATCCGGGCTGGGCCTACAGCGTCTATTACGGGCTGATCGGGCCGCTGCTGCTGGGCCGTACCGCTATCCTCTGCGACGGCCCCTACGACGTGCGGCAGAGCTACCGCGTGCTGACCAAATACGGCGTGACCAACCTCACCGCCGCCCCGTCGCAGATCCGCGCGCTGCAGCAGGCCGACCCGTCCATGCTGCCGGGGCAGTTCGCCCTGCGCATCGTCTCCACGGTGGGCGAGCCGCTGCCCGCGGACATCGTCGCCTGGACCACCGGCACGTTGCGCGTCCCCCTGCTCGACCATTACGGCCAGCTGGAGACCGGCGTCGTCATCGTGAATCGCTACGATCCAGATCAGCCCTCCCGCACCGGGGAAGGCTCGCTCGGTCACCCCATGCCCGGCTTCCGCATCGTCGTGCTGGACGAGGCGGGCCGGGAGCTTCCCGTCGGCGTCGCTGGCGAACTCG
This sequence comes from Azospirillum sp. SYSU D00513, assembly GCF_017356015.1. Classification (GTDB taxonomy): domain Bacteria; phylum Pseudomonadota; class Alphaproteobacteria; order Azospirillales; family Azospirillaceae; genus Azospirillum. The sequence goes on along the minus strand of NZ_JAFIQV010000074.1, from coordinate 8,119 downwards.
CCATCGACGCGGAGAATTCCCGCCTCTTCTGGTTCGAGGGCTACGCCAACGGCCCGGAGCGTGGCGCCCACCGCTTCCGCCATGGGCGACGCTACTACCTGACCGGCGACCGCGCCTCGCTCGACACGGACGGCAACATCCACTACCGCGGGCGCGTGTCCGGCGCCGTGCTCATGCAGATGGATGCGGGGGCCGGCAAGTAGCCGCGCCTCACTTCATGTTGATCATGATGGTCTTCTTGTGGGTGAAGTGCTCCAGCATGGATTCCAGCGACGCCTCCTTGCCGAGGCCGGAGGCCTTGACGCCGCCGTAGCTGAGGTTCGGCTGCACGACGAGGTTCTGGTTGACCTGGACGAAGCCCGCCTCCAGCCGGTTCACGGCGTCGAGCGCGAGCTTCAGGTCGCGGGTCCAGACGGTGGCGGCCAGCCCGTATTCGCTGTCGTTGGCGGCGGCGATCACCTCCTCGTAATCGGTCCAGCGGATGACGCAGCAGACCGGGCCGAAGATCTCCTCCCGCGCGATGCGGCTGTCGTTGGTGACGCCGGTGAAGATGTGCGGCTGGATGAAGAGCCCCTTGGCGAGGCGGGGGTCCGTCGGCAGGGCGGAGCAGACATGAGCGACGGCGCCGTCTGTCTCCTTGCCGATGGCAATGTAGCCCTGCACCCGTTCCATCTGCTGGTGCGACACGATGGTGCCGATGTCCGTCGCCTCGTCCAGCGGGTCGCCCATCCGCATGGCGTCCACCTTCGCCTTCAGCCGTGCCACGAACTCGTCGTGGACGGCGTCATGCACGAAGATGCGCGAGGCCGCCGTGCAGCTCTGCCCCTGGCGGGTGAAGCGCATGCCGGCGATGGCACCGGCGATGGCCTGGTCCATGTCGGCATCGGCCATGACGATCATCGGGCTCTTGCCGCCGAGTTCCAGCGTGACCGGGATCAGCTTCTCCGCCGCCGTCCGGTAGACGATCTTCCCCGTCTCCACCGAGCCGGTGAAGGTCACCTTGCCGACCTTCGGATGGGCGACGAGCGGCGCGCCGCACTCCGGGCCGAATCCGGAGAGGATGTTGACCACCCCCGGCGGCAGGATGCCGCCCATCAGCTCGATGACGCGCAGCACGGCCAGCGGCGCCTCCTCCGCCGACTTCACGACGACCGTGTTGCCGGCGACCAGGGCTGGCGCGATCTTCAGCGCCATCAGCAGCAGCGGCACGTTCCAGGGCAGGATGGCCCCGACCACCCCGATGGGCTCGCGCACCGTCATGGTCATGACGGTCGGGCTGTAGGGAACGGTCTCGCCCTTCAGCTCCGACCCCAGCCCGGCGAAGAAGGTGAAGGCGTCGGCGAGGACCGAGGCCTCGACCCGGCTTTCAGTGCGCAGGGCCTTGCCCGTCTCCAGCGCGATCAGCCGGGCCAGCTCCTCCACATGCTCCGACAGGAGCTGGCCGCATCTGGCGACCAGCTTGCCGCGGTCGCGCGCGCCGACCTTGGCCCAGCCCTTCTGCGCCGCCGCGGCGGCCCGCACGGCGGCCTCCACGTCCGCCGCCTCGCCGAAGGCCGCGGCCCCGACCTCCTCCCCCGTGGCCGGGTTCACGACGGGGAAGGTCCGGCCCGACGCGCTCTCCCGCAGGGCGCCGTCGTAGAAATGCCTGCCGCTCAGCGCGCGGGCGAGGGCGAAGGGGTCGGTCTGGGGCGTGGTGGCGGTGGTCATGGTCTGGAAATCCTTGAGGCCGGCGTGAGGTGATCGTCGGGACGGGGGAGCTAGCCCTCCGCAGACCCGCGCAGGAGCCGGATGATGCTGGAGAAGTCGGTGCCGCCCTGCCCGGCCCCGGCGTGGAGGCTGTAGAGCTGCGCCGCCAGGGCGCCCATCGGGGTCGAGGCGCCGGTCGCCTGGCTCGCGGCCTGGGCGAGCTTCAGGTCCTTCAGCATCAGCGCCGTGGCGAAGCCCGGCTGGTAGTCCCGGTTCGCCGGGCTGGCCGGAACCGGTCCAGGCACCGGGCAGTAGCTCGTAAGCGACCAGCACTGGCCCGAGGAGGTCGAGGCGACCTCGAACAGGGACTCGTGCGACAGCTCCAGCTTCTCGGCGAGCGCGAAGGCCTCGCAGACACCGATCATGGAGATGCCGAGGATCATGTTGTTGCAGATCTTCGCCGCCTGTCCCGATCCCGGCCCGCCGCAATGGACGATCTTGCGCCCCATCGCCTCCAGCACCGGCCGGCCGCGCTCGAAGGCCGCGGCGTCGCCGCCGACCATGAAGGTCAGGGTGCCGGCCTGGGCACCCCCCACCCCGCCCGACACCGGCGCGTCGAGAAGCGCCATGCCGGCCGACGTCGCCGCCTCCCCCGCCGCGCGCACCGTCTCCACGTCGATGGTCGAGCAGTCGATGAAGAGCGTGCCGGCCCGCGCCGCCGCGAGCAGCCCGCCCTCGCCCAGATAGACGTCGCGGACATGCCCGCCGCTCGGCAGCATGGTGATCACCAGCTCCGCCCCCTCCAGCACATCGGCCGCCCGGCCGCGGACGGTGACGCCCGCGGCTTCGGCGGCCTGGAGCGCCGTGGCAGAAACGTCGTAGCCGCGCACGGCGTGGCCGGCCTTCACGAGGTTGGCGGCCATCGGGCCGCCCATGTTGCCGAGACCGATGAATCCGATCGCCGTCATGCTGCTTTCCTCCCTGTTTTCTTTCTTGCCAATGGGCTTCCCGCACTCAGCCCCGGTTCGCGCCGAAGATGGAGCGCGACACGATCAGCCGCATGATCTCGTTGGTGCCCTCCAGGATCTGGTGGACGCGCAGGTCGCGGACGATCTTCTCGATGCCGTAATCGGCGAGATAGCCGTAGCCGCCATGGAGCTGGAGCGCGCCGTCCGCGACCGCGAAGCCGGTGTCGGTGGCGAAGCGCTTGGCCATGGCGCAGAAGGCGGTCGCGTCCGGCGCCCGCGCGTCCAGCTTCGCCGCCGCCCGGTAGAGCAGCGTGCGCGCCGCCTCCAGCTCCGTCGCCAGGTCGGCGACGCGGAATTGCAGGGCCTGGAACTGGTCGAGCGTGCGGGAGAAGGCGCGCCGTTCCCCCATGTACCTGACCGCCTTGTCGAGCGCCGCTTGGGCGCCGCCGATGGAACAGGCGCCGATGTTGATGCGCCCGCCGTCGAGGCCGGCCATGGCGAACTTGAAGCCCTCGCCCTCCGCCCCCAGCCGGTTCGTCACCGGCACGCGCAGATCGTCGAACAGCACGGCGCGAGTCGGCTGGGCGTTCCAGCCCATCTTGCGCTCGTTGGCCCCGAAGGACAGGCCCGGCGCGTCCGCCGGAATCACCAGCGCGGAGATGCCGCCCGGCCCCTCGCCCCCGGTGCGCACCATGGTGACGTAGAGATGCGCGCTGCCGGCACCGGAGATGAACTGCTTGGCGCCGTTCACGACGTAATGGTCGCCGTCGCGAACCGCCCGCGTCTTCAGCGCCGCCGCGTCGGAACCGGCCCCGGCCTCCGTCAGGCAGTAGCTCGCCAGCCACTCCATCGAGCAGAGCTTCGGCAGCCAAGCCCGGCGCTGCTCCGCGTCGCCAAAGCGGTCGATCATCGAGGCGGCCATGTTGTGGATCGACAGATAGGCCGAGACGGTCGGGCAGCCCTGGGCGAGGGCCTCGAAGATCAGCACCGCGTCCAGCCGCGACAGGGCGGAGCCGCCGACATCCTCCGCGACATAGACGCCGCCCATGCCGAGTGCCGCCGCTTCCCGCAGAACGTCGATGGGGAAATGCTTCGATTCGTCCCACTCGACGGCGTGGGGTTCCAGCTTCTCACCAGCGAAGGCGAGCGCCATCTCGCGGATGGCGCGCTGGTCCTCCGTCAACTCGAAGGCGGTCGGTTCGGCGGACAATGTGCCTGCTCCCCTGCTGTTCCGTGCCCGGCGCCCCGGTGATCCTGCTCCCGAACCGGGCGCGTTGCACGCAAAACGGACTGTTGGCGCCGCGAATCTTAAGCATGGGAATTTCCGCCCGGCCAGACGAAAAAGCGCGCATTGGTTGGGCGGAAAAGCGCATACCCTTCGGGAGCATCGATCCCCCCTCCTCCCATACGGACGGATGGACCAAGCCATGGCGGACTTCAACTGGAACGACCTCCGCTCCTTCCTGGCGGTGGCGCGCACGGGCAAGCTGACGGCGGCGGCCCGGCGCCTCGGCGCCGACCACGCGACGGTGAGCCGGCGGCTCGCCGCCCTGGAGGATTCCATGAAGGTCCGGCTGTTCGAGCGGCACCCGACCGGCTATACGCTGACGGCCCAGGGCGAACGGCTGCTCCCGCTCGCCGAAAGCATGGAGAGCGTGGCGCTCACGGCGCAGAACGAGCTGGGGAACGCCGACCTCTCGGTGTCCGGGGCGGTGCGGATCGGCTCGCCGGACGGCTTCGGCAGCCTGTTCCTGGCCCCGCGCATCGGCGCGCTCTGCCGCCAGCACCCGGAGCTGGAGGTGCAGCTCATCGCCACTCCCCGCATCTTCAGCCTGTCAAAACGGGAAGCGGACATCGCCATAGGCCTGACCCGCCCGCAGGAGGGCCGGCTGCTGGCGCGCAAGCTCACCGATTACCGCCTGCGCCTCTATGGCGCGCGTGGCTATCTGGAAGAACAGCCGGAGATCCGCGGACCGGCCGACCTCGCGCGGCACCGCTTCATCGGCTACATCGACGAGCTGCTCTTCTCGCCCGAACTCGACTACATGAACGCGGTCGGCGGGATCGAGCCGCAGCTCAAGAGCACGAACCTCATCGCCCAGCTCCGGGCAACGCAATCCGGCCTGGGGCTCTGCATCCTGCCCTGCTTCATCGCGGACGGGGAAGCGGACCTCCTCCCCGTCCTGCCGGAGGAGGTGGCGCTGACCCGGTCCTTCTGGCTGATCATCCACGAGGACATGCGGCGGCTCGCCCGCATCACGGCCGCCGCCGACTTCATCACCGCCGCCGTGCAGGAGGCACGGTCCCAGTTCATGCCCTGACGAGGATCAGGGCACGAAGACCAATTCCGGCCGTTGAGGCGGGTCGAAGAGCGCCGCGATCTCCGCCTCGCCGACCGCCTCCAGGCTGGCCGGGCTCCACTTCGGGTTCCGGTCTTTGTCGATCAGGACCGCCCGGATTCCCTCGTAGAAGTCCGGGCGGGCCAGAATGGCCTGGGTCAGCCGGTATTCCAGAGCCATCGCCTCGTCGAAGCTCAGCTCCCGCCCGCGCCGCACCTGCTCCAGCGTGACCTTCAGGCTGGTCGGCGACAGGGTGCGCAGATCGGCGGCCGTTTTGGTCGCCCAATCCGTGCCTTCCGCCCCCAGGGCGGCGAGAATGTCCTCCACCCTGTCGCCCGCAAAGCAGCGGTCGATGGCCGCCCGCTGGAGGCCAAGCGGCGGATCGCCGGCCGGAGCGGCGTGGCGGGCGATGACCGCCTCGGCGACGGCATGGGCGTCCCCGTCCCAGCCGGCGGAGGAAAGATCCTCGAGCAGCCCCTCCAATTCGGCTCCCGGCACATGATGCGTGCCAACGCCGGCATAGAGCGCGTCGGCCGCCTTCAGGCGGGCGCCGGTCAGACCCAGATACTCGCCGATCCGGCCGGGGCAGCGCGGCAGGAAGAAGGTACCGCCCACGTCGGGGAACAGGCCGATGCCGGTTTCCGGCATGGAGAAGACGGTCTTCTCGGTCACGATCCGGTACCCGCCATGCACCGACAGCCCCACGCCGCCGCCCATGGTGAAGCCGTCGAGCAACGCGATGTAGGGCTTGGGGAAGGTCTTGATGCGGCGGTTGAGGCTGTATTCCTCCCGGAAGAAGTCCCGCGTGAAGCCGCCGCTTCCCCGCCCCTCCCGCGCGGCGAGGCCGGCCTCGTACAGCGCCCGCACGTCGCCGCCGGCGCAGAAGGCCCGGTCGCCCGCGCCTCGGATCACGACGGCCTTCACGGTGGGATCGGCCGCCCATTCCTTCAGGGCCGGATCGATCACCCGGACCATGTCCAGCGTCAGCGCGTTCAGCGCCTTCGGCCGGTTCAGCGTGATCAGCCCCAAGGGGCCGCGCCGCTCGCAGAGAACATCCGGAGCGTCCGTCATCGTCGTCATTCCTCGTCGCTTCTTGTTCTTGTTGCCAATCCGGGCTTTACAGTTGCCCAGGTCGGGGATCGGCGGTCAACCGATGCTTCGGCGATCCCGTCAGGGCCGCGGCTTCACCTCGACCTCGATGGAGTTGAAATAGGCGGCGAGGTCAGCGATGTCGATCTCGCTGAGACCGGGAGCCACGACGGACATCATCTCGTTCTTGCGCGCGCCGGTCTTGTAGTCGGTCAGGGATTTGATCAGGTAGTCCTCGGGCTGGCCGGCCAAGTTGGGCGCGGCCGGGATCTTCGCCAGACCGTCCATTCCGTGGCAGGTCTGGCATTGCAGCGCCTTCTGCCGTCCCGCCTGCGCGTCGCCCGCCAGGGCGGGCGTGGCGGCGGCCATCGTGAGAGGCAACAGGACGAACAGCGTCCGGATCGGCATTCACGTCCTCCCGTGAGGTCCCTCCGGCCGCGCGTGGCCGGAGGGTGTTTTGGTGGCTCAAGACCGGCGGATCACTGGCCGTAGGAAATGCGGTACACCGCCCCGACCATGTCATCGGACACCAGCAGCGATCCGTCGTTCAGGACGGCGACGTCGATGGGCCGCCCGAGATACTCGCCGTTCTCGGTGAGCCAGCCCTCCGCGAAGACCTCCGTCTTGTCGGCGGTTCCGTCCGGCTTGAGGCTGGTGAACATCACCCGCGCGCCGATCGGCTTGGACCGGTTCCAGGAGCCGTGCTGGGCGGAGAAGATCCCGCCCCGGTACTTTTGCGGGAACTGGTTGGCCGTGTAGAAGGCCATGCCGAGATCGGCCGCATGGGCGTCCATCTCGACCTGCGGCGGCGTCGCGTCGGCCGGAGGCTGCTGGTCCTTGTACTCGACCGTGCGGACCTTGCCGCCGCCGTAATAGGGGAATCCGAACGTCATGCCTGGCTTATCAGCACGGTTCAGTTCGCCCGGCGGGATATCGTCGCCCATCCCGTCCACCTGGTTGTCGGTGAACCAGAGCGACTTGTCCTTCGGGTTGAAGTCCATGCCGACGGAATTGCGCACGCCCCAGGCATAGACCTCCCGGCCCTTGCCCTCCCGGTCCATGCGGATGATGCCGCCGATGCCCGTCTTCTTGTAGAGGTCCATCTTCTCCGGCGCGAAGACGTTGAAGGGCTGGCCGAGCGAGATGTAGAGCTTGTCGTCCGGCCCGACGCGGCAGACGCGAGCGGTGTGGTTGAAGCTCTCCTCCTCCTTCGGAATCAACTCGCCGCCCTTGACCACCTGGAAGGCGGCGACGTCGGCACCCTCATAGAAGAACTCGGCCGCCGGGAAGATCAGGACGCGGTTCTGCTCGGCCACGAACAGGAAACCATCCTTGGAGAAACACACCCCGTTGGGAACGGCGAAGTTGATCGTCGGAGCGAACACCTTCACCTCGTCCGCGACCCGGTCCTTGTCGCGGTCGGTGACGGCGTAGACCTTGGTCTTGCGCGTGCCGACGAAGGTCGCGACCCCCTGCGGCCCCACGGCCATGTGGCGCGCGTCCGGCACGATGGCGTAGAGATCGATCTTGAAGCCTTCCGGCAGCTTGATCTTGGCCAGGGTCTTCTTGATGGCTTCGGCCTTCTGGCCGGCCTGCGGGACCGTCGGGATGTCCATCAGCTCGCCGGTGGTCCGGAAATTCGACAACCTCTCAAGGTTGCCCGGCGGTTTCGGCACGTCCTGGGCGAAGGCGGCCGGGCAGGCCGCGGCGACCGCGAGCGAAAGCGCGGCAAGACACATCTTTTTCATTGTTTCCTCCCCGTTTGACCGCTGACAAGGCGGTTCAATGATCGTGGACCGATCCGGGGGAAGGTCAAATAGGCCATGTCGCGTAAGCCGGAAGCTAGGCCATGGCTGGGCGCACACGCGAAACGGCCCGGATCGCGAGATCCGGGCCGTTCGAATGGGTGATGACAGGTGCAAGTGGTTTTGTTTTGCTGAGCTGCTGTTGTCCTTGGGCCCTGGTGACCTGGCGGCGACCGACTCTCCCACGCCTTAAGACGCAGTACCATTGGCGCTGAGGTGTTTCACGGCCGAG
>NZ_JAFIQV010000073.1 GCF_017356015.1 Azospirillum sp. SYSU D00513 | reverse complement strand
CTCGGCGCCGGCCCACCCAGCGCAATCCTCGATTTCGACATAACGTGAGACGAGCCACCCTCACCTCGGCAGGGACATGGGGTCTAGGGAGATGTTCGGCCACTGGACGGAGCTGGTGGCAAGCCGCAGCCCGGAGCGCCAGCGTGCGTAAGGGCATGCGGCGGGAGCAGGCCCACACCACATGTACTCGGGTCCGTTCCCGACCCGTGCTTGCCGTCAGGCAGGAGAGTACCGCATGTTCATTGTGACCGAAGAGGAGGCTGCTGCGATCCAGCGGGCCTTCAAAGAGCGAGGGGAGTGGGCGGCCGTCGTCGAACTCCGGCGTCTGTTCCCCGGTGTGCGGGACAACGCCGATTGCCAGAAGTGGGTGCGCACCATCGTGAACTGGCAGCCCGTCGAGAAGGCCGACCCCAATCCGCCCCTCTAATATGGACCCACGCCGACCGCAGCCGCCGTAAGGCATCCACCACTCAACCCGATAAGCTCACATGGCCGGGCACACAGCCACAGAAACCGCGACCGAGGCGCTCTCCGGGCTTGTGGAGCGAGTGACCTACCACAACGGCGAGAACGGCTTCTGCGTGCTCCGGGTGCAGGTGCGCGGGCAGCGGGACCTGATCACCGTCGTCGGGCATGCGGCCATGATCTCGGCCGGCGAGTTCATCCAGGCCTCGGGCACTTGGTTCAATGACCGGACGCACGGCCTCCAGTTCAAGGCCAGCTTCCTGCGCGCCACCCAGCCCAACACCCTGGAAGGGATCGAGAAGTACCTCGGCTCGGGCATGATCAAGGGCATCGGGCCGGTCTACGGCAAGAAGCTCGTGCAGGCCTTCGGCGAGGCGGTCTTCGACGTGATCGAGCAGGAGCCCGCCAAGCTGCAGCAGGTCACCGGCATCGGCCCCAAGCGCGCGGCCCGCATCATCAAGGGATGGGCTGACCAGCGGGCCATCCGGGAGATTATGCTGTTCCTCCACGCCAACGGCGTGGGCACCTCCCGTGCCGTCCGGATCTACAAGACCTACGGGCAGGAGGCGATCCAACTCATCACCGAGAACCCTTACCGGCTGGCCCGTGATATCCGCGGCATCGGATTCCGGACGGCGGACGCGATCGCCACGAAGATGGGCATTGAGAAGACGGCGATGATCCGTGTCCGCGCTGCGATCAGCTACGCGCTCTCGGAGGCGACCGACGTAGGACACTGCGGTCTGCCGGTCGAGGAGCTGGAGGCGCTGGCCGGCGAGTTGCTGGAAGTGGAAACGCCGCTGGTGGCTGCGGCACTCCAGGCCGAGTTGCAAGAAGGCACCGTCATTGCCGACCGGCTGGAGGGCAGGGAGTGCGTCTTCCTCGCCGGCCTGTACCGCGCAGAGCAGGCCATCGCCGCTCGCCTGAAGGCGCTGGCCGAGGGTGAGGCGCCGTGGCCCGCCATCGACCATACGAAGGCTGTGGAGTGGGTGGAGGGCAAGACTGGGCTCAGCCTCGCCCCCAGCCAGCGGGACGCCGTACAGCTCGCCCTATCGTCCAAGGTGATGGTGATCACCGGCGGCCCCGGTGTCGGCAAGACGACGCTGGTCAACTCCATCCTGAAGATCCTCGCCGCCAAACAGCTGCGGGTCATGCTGTGTGCGCCAACCGGACGGGCTGCCAAACGGCTTACGGAGAGCACGGGGATGGAAGCAAAAACCATCCACCGGCTGCTGGCGGTCGATCCGGCTAACGGAGGTTTCAAGCACAACGAGGCGAATCAGCTTCCGTGCGACCTCCTCGTGGTGGATGAATCGTCCATGGTGGACGTGCCACTCATGAATGCGCTGACCAAAGCGGTGCCAGAGGGCGCGGCCATGTTCCTGGTGGGCGACGTTGACCAGCTGCCGTCCGTCGGCCCGGGCCAGGTGCTGGCCGACATCATCACCTCGGCAGCCATCCCGGTGGTCCGGCTGACCGAGGTGTTCCGTCAGGCTGCGACCAGCCGCATCATCGTCAACGCGCACCGCATCAACCGAGGGCAGATGCCGGACCTGACTCCGGTGGAGGGATCGGACTTCTACTTCGTCGAGGCCGACGATCCGGAGGATGGCGTCCGCAAGCTCATCCACGTCGTCACCAAGCGGATACCCAGCCGCTTCGGCTTTGACCCTGTGCGGGATATCCAGGTGCTGGCGCCGATGAACCGGGGCGGCCTTGGCGCTCGATCCTTGAATGTGGAGCTGCAGAAGGTACTGAACCCTCCAGGGGAGGTCCGGGTCGAGCGGTTCGGGTGGACCTACGGCGTGGGCGACAAGGTCATGCAGACAGCCAACGACTACGACAAGGATGTCTACAACGGCGACCTCGGGGTGATCACCGCGATCGATCCCGATGAAAGCGAGCTGCTCATCGACTTCGAGGGTAGGGAGGTCGCTTACGACTTCGGGGAACTGGATCAGGTGGCGCTCGCTTATGCCACCACGATCCACAAGAGCCAGGGCTCGGAGTACTCGGCGGTGGTCATTCCGCTGGCCATGCAGCACTGGACCATGCTGAGGCGCAACCTGGTCTACACCGGCGTCACGCGGGGCAAGCGCCTGGTCGTCGTGGTCGGGCAACGTAAGGCGCTGGCAATGGCGGTCAGGGCACGGGCGGAAGGGCGGCGCTGGTCGAAGCTGAAGGAGTGGTTGGCGCACCCGAGCCACTGAACGCTCCGTTCAGCCGGGGCAGCGCGGTGGGGGCGATTTCTCCTGTCAGACATGGACAGGGCATCGGGTGGTGCAGCTCATCTAAAGCTTTGTCTGTCAGGAATGGACTGGAACTAATTCACTTCTTCGGTGCTTAAATCGCTTGAATGTACGCTTGTCGTTCGCTAGTATCAGTTCTGCAAGCCGCTTTCCCCGATCCTCTCATCTCCCATCCTTTTCAAGGAAGGCATAGCTATGGCCTCCTCACGCTCCGTCGCGCCCACCATTCCTCTCACCACGACCGAAAACGCGCCTCATTCATTCATAGTACATGTGCGCGGTGTGCCTGTGCTGCTCGCCAACCAAGCTGCGCATGCTGTGCGCTTCGGCTATTTCCCGGTGTCGCCCACCGGCTATAGGAGCTTCTGTGGCCAAAGCTCTATCAGCGCTGCCGACCTGGAGGAAAGAGCAAAGGAAGCCGACCAGGAGCGGGCGAGAGCGCTGCACCGTCTCCGCCAGGCCAAGGAGATCAAGGCCCGCACTCCGGAGCAGCGGTTCTCCGCCTGGATCTCCCTGGAAGGGGCGCTCTCCTCCGCCATGAACCAGGCCTACCTCGCGCCTGAGGCCGACCAGGACAAGCTGCTGCGCGAGATCGCCACCTCGACGGAGGTCATCAAGCCGTTTCTGGCTCCGGGCTATGCCCGGCCCAGCAGCGTCGGCGCTGCATGGACCGAGGAGGGGCTGACACAGACCATCGCTGCCTATCACGCACTCTGCACCCGCGTTTGCCGCCTCCAAGCCCGCTTGGCGCAACGTCCTGTAAACCCGGATGCATGGGCTGCTTTGGTCGAAGCGCTGCCCAAAGGTCCTGGCTACGCGATGCTGGTGCCGACCGTCTTGCGCGAGCTGATCGGCGCCGGTGAGCCTGCCGGCATCGAGGACGCCGATATGGCCGACAAGGCTGAAGCCATGACGGTCACCCCTGTCCCTGCCTCAGAACCCGAGATGGCTCCGGAACAGGTGGTGGTAGCCGCAGCAGCCCTCCCGTCGTTTGGCTGCGACCCTCGCGGCCAGTACAGCCTGTTCTGATCGTCAATGCCGCGCAGCTTCTCGAACGTTATTACGGGGCGTTGCCACGGCATGGCGACATCATAGCCATCATGTCTGCCCAGGTTTTGGACCTCGAGAACATAATTGAGCACACCTGCCATTGATGCATCCGATGGTAATAGAGAGCAATCTAGGTATTGCTCAGCTGAATGATCCAGCGTTAAATCACATTCCGGCTAATTTTCTGCGGGCGGTCGTGTAATGCGTAAGCATGTGATTGTAGCCGAAGATGAAGGACTGATCGCCCTTGGGTATAAGTACGTGTTGATTGATGCGGGTTACACGGTTACGTGCTGCTCTGACGGATTGAAGGCTCTCGAAGCATTCCGAAAGGCCTCCGCTGATCTACTGCTGACGGATATCCGAATGCCCAATTTGGACGGCCTCGGTCTCGTTGCTCAAATCCGAGAAATCAATCCGGATACCCCAGTGATCATTGCGTCCGGCCATGTCAGCCCAGACACGGCGATTCCGAATCCCACAGGTGCTTTCACGTCCATCGTGATGAAGCCGGTCTCCTATCAGACGCTTTTGAAGGCGGTCAAAGCGGCGCTTTCCTAAACCTTTCGCTGCTGCCGGCTTTTTGGTAGCAGGCCAGCTCGGAGGGCGCGCTCGTCCAGCACCCCGGGCATTTCGACGGTGGTGGACGTGAACGGGGGGCGCTGTAACGCGTCCATGACCCACTTTGGGCCGCGGCTGTGGGTCGGGGTCACCGCGGCGAACTGGAACACTGACAATCCGAGCGCCAAGGGTGAAGCCGTGCTTGCTATCGTCCGGCAGGCTTACAGCGTGCCCCGGCCAGGGGTTGATGCTAGCACGGCCTTCAAACCGCCCAGGATGGAACAGGAGCGGAACTGAGCCGTTCGGTGCTCAAGCTAAAGGCGTCTAAGTTTACTGACTGAACATTCTATCATCAGGGCGGGCTTGGAAACGCAATCACGTTGCGCCTCCATGGTGCCCATTTAGAACTCCTCCCAAGCATCATTACCTGTAAACGCGCTGCCGCTATCAAGCTGCCGTGGTTGGCGCGACAGGCACCATATCCCGAATGATTCGCATGATCTCCGCGAAGTCTGCGGGCTTGGCCATTACTTTGGTCGATCCTGGCCCGGGTGGGAAAGACCTGATATCGGGCAGGTTGTGCCCGGTCACGATCAGTACGGAGAGGTCAGGGAGTTTGGCTCGAAGACTGCAGATAAGGTCCACCCCCGACATATCACTCATGATAGCTTCCGTAATTACTGCATGCGCTGGGTCAGCTTCGAAAACGCCCACACCCTGCAAACCGCTTCTTACTGCAGTGACACGATATCCCTCCCCCTCAAGCAGGTCCTGAAAGACCATAGCAACCAAAACGTCAGGCTCGCAGACCAGGATATGCGGTTGCATCTCGATGCACTTTTCTAGCGAAAGGTTGGGCACGCAACAAAGATCAGCATACATATGGCTGTTGCCGGAATTTATGCGGAGAGATCCGTTAAGAAAATGTTACTAGGGTTATGAATTCGCGACTCGCTGGCCATGCCTATCGCGACGATGTCGATTAAATGCGTAAATTACTAATATTGTATTTTATAGGAATGATGTTGTTAGCAGCTTGCTTGCTGCTTTACTCCCTTTGAGTGAATAACCCCAGCAGTACGGCTGGACGCAGGCGCTGCGTGGAATTGATTAAGTGGCTGCATTCCCGGACTGTTAAAACCGCCAGCTTCTCCATCGAGCTCTGGGTGAGGTGATTTGAGCGTAGAGACAGAGAGACCCATCGGCTCACAATAGCTACCTTCCTCGTGCGCACCCGCCCGTGTATCCTCGGGTCCATGCTGGACCTGAACAAACACTCCGCCTGGCTGGCGCCGCTCACGGCCCTCGCAGGCGCATTTGCGCTTGGCGTAGCGTCGCAGACAGACGGCACCATCCGTACCGCGACCTATGTGGCAGCCGGCATCGCCCTGGCGGGAGCCGCGATCCACGTGGGGTGGCGCTTGGCCGTCTTCCGGAGAGGCCTCGAGGATCTCGAGCGCAACTTCCACAAGGACGCTGATCGCAGGGACGAGCAGCTGAGGCTGGCCAAAAAGGCAGAAGCAGACAAGCGGGAGAGGGAAGGCGGTTTCTGAACTTCACTGCCGCATCATCCCGTCAGGAATGGACAGAGGATTACTTCGCAGGTCCATAACAGACATACAGAAAAATAAGCAAATACTGAAACTCATGCTTGCTCGTTTGTACGCTGGTTGGTAGCCTTCTCGCAATTGAGGAGGCGCAGATGCTGTCGTTTTTACCCTGGCGGAAAGCCCAAAGCGGGATCAGCAACTCAACCCACGCTGACACACCTACGGACGAGCAGTTCCGCGCCGTCAAAGCAATCGATGCTTGGTTTGCCGACACCAAAGGCCCTCAGGTGTTCTGGCTCGCAGGCGAAGCGGGCACCGGCAAGACCAGAACCACGAGCTTCGCGATCCAGCACCTGAAGGAGCACCGCAAGCTCAAAAAGTATGTCGTGGGAGCGCCGACTGGGAAGGCTGCCCAGGTTCTACGAGGCAAAGGCGTGCGCGACGCTAATACCCTGCATTCTCTCTTGTACGAGGCTGCAGTGGACGAGGAGACAGGACGCTTGTCCTTTGTGAAGCGCCTGGATGGGCCGATGATCGACGCCCAACTGATCATCGCGGACGAAGGTTCGATGATCGGCGACGATGTCGCCCGAGACATGCTGGCAACCGGCCGCAAGATCCTCGTCGTCGCCGACGCGTTCCAGCTTCCGCCAGTTTCCGGAACGGGCAAGTTTTGCTCCGGAGTGCCCGATTTCGAGCTGGTCGAACCGCATCGCACCGCCCTGGATAGCCCGGTGATCCGGCTAGCGCGCCTCCTAAGACGCGAGCAGATGCCTCGATCCTTTGGATCAGTTGGGAAGGTGCACGTCCTCCCGCTCGACCGTGAGACCCAGCGCTTGGTGGTGCGTCAGGGGACCCAGGCTATCTGCGGCGTCCATACCGTACGCACCGCGTATATCCGGCGCATCCGGGCCCTGCGTGGCTTCGACGGGCCGACGCCCCAACCAGGGGAGCGTGTGATCTGCCGACGAAATTCCAGAGATCTCGGCCTGTTCAACGGCATGACCGGTACCGTTTTGAGCGCACAACGGGCTCGCGGTGCTGCCGAAGGACTACTGAGCCTGAAATTACAAATGGACGGGGAGAGCACCGTTCGAAAAGGCGTCCTTACAAGCCGATGGATGTTCGATACACATTACGGCGGATCGCCGGTAAGGCCACGACTCTCCAAGTCCATTATGGAGTTTGACTACGGGTCGACGATCACGTGCCATGCTTCACAAGGGTCGGAGTTCTCGAATGTGACTGTTGTTGACGACTCCTCCGCCTTTCGAGAGGCCAAGTGGCGTTGGCTTTACACTGCGGTTACACGGTCCTCGGAAGAGCTGGTTTTGCTCCTACGCAACACGGAGCTTGGGGGCAACTGGCGAATGCCGCATTTTGAGGATAGCTGCCTGTGCGCCGCATGATTATCGCCTCTCTAGTCGCTGGTCCATTCCTGAAATAAAAACCCCCTCATTTCCATAACGGACACAAATAAAAGATCGAGACAATGTCACTTTTCTCTTGTGATCGCTCATCTGTACGCATACCATAAGCCCATCGAACGAACCCACTGAATTACAGCGAGACTCCGATGGGACACTCTCATCCTTCGTCGAGCGCGCAACCCGATCTGTTCGGTGAACAACCGAAACCCCTCCATGAAACCATGACGGCACGCTGGGATATCCTCTCTGGCGATTACGAAGGCCAGCGTGGCGTGTTGAAAAGCCACTTCGATACGAAGGAAGGAAAGCGGCTCTGCCGCGTGATCCTCGACGGCAGCCGCGAAGAGGTGATCGTCCCTGTTGGCGACATCCTGCTCGACATGGATTCCGTGTTCCCGCCTCAGCGCCCCAAGGCGCAGCCGCCCTTCGACTGGCGCGCAGCGCTTAGCATCCTCTCGAACCGGCCCGAGCTGCGCCACAGCGCCTCGGCCTGACCGCCCCCTAAGCCAGCGGAGCGGCACCCCCTGCCGCCTTAGACCGACCGTCGCATCCCGTGCGCCGGTGCCGCTCCCGCACACCCAAATCCATCCTGGACAGGAATCCCGCCATGGCATTTCGCAAGGGCGACCGCATCTCCTTGACCCACCCCAAGACCAAGGCGCTCACCCACGGTGTGGTCGAGAAGGGGGGAGCAAAGCTCATCGTCGTCACCGACGACCTGGAGCGCTACAACGCCACGCCTGCCGCTCTGTCCCACTCCGACGAACCCCTCCCGAAGAAGCTCCTCGAATACCTTGCCGGTGCGTCACTGAAGAAGGGCGACCGTGTCGAGTGGGTTGAGAAGGGTCGAACTTTTTACGGGGTGGTCTCCAAGGGCGGCGACAAGGTGGTCGTGATCGTGGATGGGGCCGAGGAGCAAAGCTCCGGCCCGGCACGCCTTTATAAGAAGTCCGACCATCCTCTGGCCGCAGACCCGCCGTCCGGAATGGACAAATGGGCAGTGGTGAATTACCGCGAACATACCCGCCTCACTCAGGAGACCCCCTGCTTTGAAGCGATCATTACCTACGAGGGACAGGCGGTTCTTAACGCCTTCAACTCGGGAGGTGGCGAACCAAACCGCTACAACGGCTGGAACTTCGCGAAAACACGTGAAACGGACTTTGAGGGGCGGCTCCGCGAGGCTGTAGCCGAATGGGCGCAGCGGTTCGGCAACATCGCCAAGGTGCCCGACCCGGTCGACGACTGGGTGGACTGGTACGTGCACGAGCGGCCTTACGGCGTCAAGGCCACCATGCACTTCGCCCGGTGGGAGAAGGATGTCGCCCAGCTGAACCGCCGCGAGGAGAGCCCCTGAGGCTTTCATTACCTCCTGCGACGCGAGCCATCCCTATAGCTTCACGAGGCCCCAATGCTGTCGAACGTCATCCAGACGCCCTCACGCCCTGCCGCGTTCTCTCCGGTCTGGTATGTACCAGGGGACGATTTTCCGATGTGCGATCCTCGTGCCGACCGCGAGGCTTTGGCATCCTGGTGTGCCTCGCCAGACACCCACGTGCAGGGGCACCGTTGGCTTATCGCTGTCGTCAAGGTACGACGCCGCGTGAAGAACGTGGCGACCGGCCGGCGGGTGACCCGAGACTGGAACATCGGCCATTTCCTGATCTGGGAGAACGGCACCTCTCCCACCCTGGACAGGACCATCATGCGCCAGATCCTGGATGAGGCACGAGACGCCGGGATCGACGAAATCATCGCGCATGGCCGTCTCTGCACCTACTCCCAAGCGTCCGTCCGGTTTGAGCAGTTTGGCGTTCGGCGTCCCGACGAAGTGGTCCAGGCATGATCGCGACTGGCCGCTACCCGGACCAGCCCCAGAACGCCCTGGAGCACTGCGCTGATGGCCGGCGCAGGGGACAGCAGGGCTGCCTGGGCCACTGCACCAAATACCGCCAGACCCGCCGTCGAGAGGCCGCGAACTGGGCGGTCAAAGGGGCCACAGTGGTCTGCACCTATGACAGCAGGCTCATGGGCGACCACATGACCGGACGGGTGGGGACCATCGAGAGGCTCTGCGGGCCACCTTTCGACGATCATTGCTACGTGTCCTTTCCGCCCATTGGCCGGCAGCGAAAGCCCCGGGAGCGGATGATGGAGCTGAGGCGCCTGGAGCCTCACGATCCAGAGGCACCCTGGAAGCCTGTCCTCGACGCTGACCAAGTCCGGGTCCTCGCCGCGATTGCTGCCGATCCAATGGCGCCGCTGCAATGGATGAGGGGCCCCAATGCGCAAAGAACTTTGGCCTACACGCTTGCCGGCCTCGGGCTTGTGCGGCACCCACCCGGCAAAAGGGCGATGCGCGATCCCTGGAGCCTGACCGAGCGAGGCCGTGCCGCTCTCGACTCCGTGCCATCCCGCCCGTCCATTCTGGACCAGCGGCCTCAATCGGCCACTTCTGATACCCGAGGCGAACCATGACCGCTCTGTCTCCACTCCCGATCCTCGCTGATGCTGAGCTGCAGGCGCTGGCTGCCATCCATGCCGATCCGCGCGTCTCGCTCCCGGATGGGCAAGTGCCGCTGGACATGCTGCGGGCGCTCCATGCTGCCGGCGTGCTCATGCAGCCCGATTATTACATCCGCGATCGCAAGCCCTGGCCAGTGGCCCGCCGCGGCCTCCTGGCGCTCCGAGCCGCATGCCTGATCCCGCCCGTGCCGCCAATCGACTGCGTAGCGGCCGAGCTGGTCGATGATCGATTCCGGCCCTTGAGCGGCGCCCTTGTCCAAGACTGGAGGCTCGTCCACGACGCATGCCCGATTGCGGTCCCGGAGAAAGGCGCTGTCGCACCTGCCAACTGGACTCACGTGTTTCGCGGGCACGACGGGCCTGGCAGTGCGGACTGGTACTATCTGGTGCGCCTCCCAGAGAAGCGGATGGGCGCTCGGGCACGCATCTCCTTCCGCGAGCCCCACAGGGGGATGATGGCCGTCGAGGGCCTTACCGGGCAACTGTGTCCATGCCCGTTTCCGGAGCCCTGTGCCAGTACTGGCGCTCCTAACAGCCCCTATGTCTGGTTCCGCCCGGACCCTCTCTGGAACTGCTATCATCGCTGGCTTGTAACTCGCCTCGATCGCCTCGAGTTGTTGGTGCCCAAGGTCCGTTGGGCTCGTACACTTATGCCTGTGGCTGCGGCTCCCTAAATCGGCGCAGAAAGCACAATCAACCCCCGGCCGCACGCCTACTCCCTTTTTGCAGTCGCAACCAGAAATACACTATGTCTTTAGTGTGGCGAGGTAAGCCAAAGGGGTGGGTGCAATGGTATGCGAGAACGTTGGGTCGAAGCTGCCTGCGAAGTGCTGCTGCTGCGGCGATCCTATTTACACGGGGCAAGCGCATTGGGCCGGCGATCGCCAGGGACGGCCATGGCACTACGCCTGTGCGGAGACATCCGGCCTCACTCATCCCTTCCATCGCAAAAACCAGGCGCCGGCTTCCTCGGTGTCTGAAATGACGCAGATCCTGACCAGGTAATGCGGGCGTTGCATCAGCATTTCTGCCCCCAAGAGGAGCAGGCTATACTCCGTTCGAGATCTGAAACCCGCTCGGACAGGGATCGCTCCCATGGCGTTTAGAACCGTTGCTGCGGCGTTCGTAGTCACGCTTGCCGTTGCAGGCTGCGTCACGACTGGACAGGGGGATGGCCCCAAGATCGTCCTGAAAGAAGCAAGCTCTAGAGACCGACTGCTCGCTGAAACCATGGGCGGCATGCTTCTTACGCCGTCTCAGCGTAAACAGTTGGCAAAACGCATGAAGCAAGAGCTGCCTAAGCAGGACCTCCCCAGCAATTTCGATACAGGTGCTGGATTTGCCGGTGCACTAGCGTTGGGCTTCTCTCCGTTCTCAGCACAGGGCGTAAGCACCGCTGGCACGATTAGCGCAGGCCTTGCGGTGGTTGACGCGCTTACCGCTACAGACCGCATGAACCAAGTATCAGCGTTCTATCTCCCAAGCCAATTTGAAGGTAATGACATCAGAACCAGCTCCGAGGCGACGCGTATCGCCCAGAACATGAAGCGCGCGCGAGTAGAGGCGTGGGCAAAATCGGTGGGGCGGTCGGTATCTTGTGTTCACTCGTGTGACGGCCCCGCACCGCTATACCGCATCACCAAAGATGCAGCTGTAAAAGACCGTTACTTCGATCCGGGCCTGATCTACCTAACTCTTGCGCAGCGCCCAATGGAGCAGGTTCAACCAACGGCTCTCGAAAGCCAACTGCTAGGCTTTGCGCCAGCATGGAAAAGCTCCGGACCAGCCGGGTCTCCTTTTTGCATTTCAATGGAGGAGTTTGCGAAGGATGGCAAGTTCCCTGTTTCTAAAGATCCACAGATTGGGGAATACGCTGCCAACCCTTGCCGAAGTGAGCATCAGAACCCGCTAATCCGTAGTCTGCTGCGCGCACTAACCTCGGATGGATATATGTTTGTCGGCAACATGCACGCTTACTCCCAGTTTTTTGCTTTGAATGGCCGCATTCTGCAACTGGATCGCGTGGCTGACAAGTTCGTTACTGGGGAAATTGCTCCCGAAACCGACGCAGGCGCTCTGGCTCCTCTTTAATTTCCCAGAACCTCGGTATGGGCGAGTTCCAGTCGGCACCCGCCCGTACCGAAGCGCGCTTTACGTCTACTCTTAATCCTTGGATCACGGCTCCGCTATTCCGGAGTGTGCCCAGTCCATTCTCGACCCAATGATCAGTTTCCATGTCCATTCCTGACAAAACGCTAATGGCGTATTGTCTATCAAAAATATAGCGCTCTGCTAAGAACATCATTGCGTACCAATGAGCGTGCGGATACTATCTACTCATTCCGAAGACATTCCCGCACCGAGGCAATGATGCTGGCTCCCGCCCTCGACCTGTCCCAGGTTCTGCAAAGCTACCGCGCGTCCGTTGGTTCCGCCGTACAAGATGGCCGCCTGCCGCGTGGCATTGGGCTTAACGTCCGGTGCGCTGATGCCGGAATGTTTCGGACGCTCAACGTCGAAATCATCAAGTGCGAAGTTTTGATCGTCGAGCCGGCGGCTACGATGCCCGTCCTAAATCATGCTGGCGAACATCTGCGAAAGACGTTGGTACAGCTCGCAAACCAGAATGCCGGGATCATCGGCGCGGTCACTTATGCCCGTGATCTGCTCCTAAGAGGCTGTCCGCGAATTAAACCTGTTGGGAATGCTGGGTTTTTGCCGAGGTGAGGCGGCGAGCGATGATGGAAATCATTGCGATCCAGACATGTGCGGTGAAGAGATCGGGCTGGCGATCGAAGACTGTGTTGAGCCGGCGGTAACGTGAGAGCCACGCGAAGAGGCGCTCCACTACCCAGCGGATCCCTACTGGCAGGAACTTGCCGTCGCGGGTTCCTCCGGGCGAAACACCGACATGAATATCATGGGCAAGCGCGGCTTCGGCGAACGGAGCACCCTTGTAGCCGCTGTCACCGAGGAGATCTCCCTGAAAGCCCAGTTCGGCCAACCGCGGGAGGATCGGCAAGGCGGCGGCCCGATCATCGGTGTTGGCGGGCACCAGATCCAGATCGACCAAAGAACCATGCTTGTCGCAAACGGCGATCAGCTTGATGCCTTTGACCAGCTTGCCGCCATCGATACCACGCGCCCAGCAGGTCGGCGCGGATCCTTGTGAGCGGCTGTCCACGACGAGCGCGGACGGGAGCGCCTCGTCCCCGCAGGCCAAGCGCCAGTCGAAGGCCAGCCGCTGACCGAGCCGACGCCATAGCCCCAGCCGGGTCCAGCGGGCAAAGGCGCTGTGCAGCGTGGTGAAAGGAATGCCGGACAAAAAGCCGGCGATGCGCCACTGCATGCCGCCAAACGTCAGCATCCAGATCAACCCGAGAACCCGCCGTCGCAGCTCGGGGTCGGGTTTGCGGCCACGGCGGTGAACGCCTACGCGCTCCGCGTCCATCGCCTCCAACTCGGCTTCGGCGGCTACGATGAACACCTCGATGTCGGCAAGCGCGTCCCACGCATTGCACTGACGAGAACGGGGGATGCGACGGGCGGAAACGGAAACCATATAAGCCAGCCTAGAACGGTGGGCGGCCGTCACAGATGGCGATCGCCAGCCCAAATCTCCGCCCCTGCACCTCAGGGAAGCGCGGGACGTTCGGACAGAGCATCAATTCGCGGACAGATTCTTAGTGGGGGGCATGAAGAGGATTCGAGCACGTTTCCGGCGGAAACGCTCGTACCTCACTGCCCGTTCGAGACGGATTGCCTGAAGCGCGTCCCCAAGCTCATCGTCGATTTCGCGTCCAAGGGCGACGCCCCATTCTTAAGGTCGTTTCGGTTGACGTAGCACCAAGCTCCGTCGAAATCGATTGTCTGTTCGCCTCCTCAAAGAGAATGGCCCGCATTACTTTCGGCCAGTTGGCATGTTGTGCGTCCTATGGCAATGTTCATTCGTATTTAGGTATCGTGCTAGGGCGTATTAGCTAGGGGGGGAGCGCACACATGGGTATTGCAACCAGAATGGTGAAGGAAAAAGTCAAAACTGCTGCCGTAGGACCGGGTATGCTTAGCCCATCGCAAGTGAACGATTTATTGGAAATCGAAGAAGATTTTTACAAGACCCTCACCCCAAGTGTGTTTCTTGTGGCCGAGGATGTGAATTCCGCGGCATCGGCTGTTTGGAGTCAAGTCAAAGCCCTCTGGGCTGCGACCTGCATTGACCAAAAGGTTCCCGATGGAATGCTGCACGACGACTTCCGGGGCGTGTTCTCCGGCGTTCCGCTTGTAGATAGCAAAGAAAGCAAACTGGCTCAAATCGAAATGGGATCGCACATTCGTGCACCGATTTCCGTAAGGCTGCTAGCAAAATCATGCACTATATGTGATTCCACTGCCTTTGTAATTTATGATTACCTGTGGAAGTATATGGGGAGGAAGAGTAAGCATGCGGAAGCAGAACAGGGTTCCTGCGTTCAGACGTGGGTTCAACGAGACGGGCAGTGGGTCTTAATTGGGGAGTACGTTGAGCAAAAATATGTAGAGTCTATGCGCGAGAATGGATGATGAACGGCATCGAACTACCCGCTTTTGAGCGCAGCTTTACCAAGGCGCAAGCGGAAGTCAAAATCGGTTGCGTCTCCGACGCTTTCCTCTCACATCGGAACATCTCCCTCCGAGAAGAATCATCCTATGGGAAGGTTTGTGTTGTTGCCTATAGTGACGCCGGAGAGATTGTAACTGGGTTTGGCAAGGGCCTGCACGCGCGCATAGGTGCGTTTGGTGAGTGTGTGGAACACTTTCATCTGTGGGACACTGCGACGCGACACTCCAGTAAAGCCGTTTATGTCGACAAGGGCAGCATTTATCAAGGGGATATATTTCTGCGTGTTGGAAGTGCCTTAATTCCAGATGGCACGCAATTGTTGGCGACTCCTTACAGCATACGCGGGGGAAGTGAGGCTGCGTACATCCCGTTCTGCTTTGCAAATGGCGACTTCGCTATTGGAGAACGCAAGCCCGAGCCATTTGAGGTGTTCTACAATCGGTATGCATCTTCATCGGGTACTGCGTTCGGCTTTTCATTTGACGACGCACTTCTTCATGCAGTGTTGGAGATTATTGAGAGAGACGAAATATCAAAACTGTTTTTGAATATACTGGGGACGCATGCAGACTGCAAGCCATACGGCATGCTTGAAGAGCACAGTTTTCACCCTGCCGTTGAAATGTTGTTCTCCGAACTTAGCAATACCCCGGGTAGGAAAGTTAAAACGCTTTTCAGGCAGTCGGAATTTGGCCCGTTCTTTTCCTTCACATTCTATCACGAACAGCATAATGGGGAGACAAAGGTTGTTTGGGGAGCTGGCTGTTCACTCTACCGAGATGTGGCTGTCTACCGCAGTTTGGCAGAGTGCCAACAGTCTTCGGATTTTCACCTCCCGAAGGTCGATGACCGCGTAGGGGAACTGGCGAAGCGGTTCCATGCATTTACGGCTGTGGCCCAGCTCAACCTTTCGAAGGTTGATGTATCCCCATTGATATTTAAGCCGGAATATACCCAAGCGATAAGCACACGTCAGCAACTCGACATGCTGGATGCCGCATTGCAGCGTTCAGGACGCCGGATTCTGTTCTACGACCACGAACCGCTCCATGAATGCTATCGAGTGGTAAGCGCTATCGTCACCGATGCTGAGCGCTTTTTTGGAATCATATTTGCTATGCCCGTGCTGCCGGTCGGCCATCTCAAGATGTATGATACCAATTGCGCGCGTTAGTGCTTGTGGCCGTTGGGAGCAACTCAACCAAAAACCGACATGTTGTTGCGGCAATACCTCCCGCCGCCTTGCTCCGCAGTTCCGCACCGAGCCTTGCGAATGCTCTCATGGATGCTCCCTGGTGCGGGCTCGTGTGCGAGCGGAAGGACTGGCTGCTCGATGTGTAGGGCGGCGTACGGACGGCTACGCCCTGTTCGCCGTCGAGGCCAGTTGCCGTTCGAGCGGGTGGCGGCGGCAGAGTACCGCAGGCTTGCCTCCCGGCATGGGGTCTGCCCGAATGCGCCGCGCCGGCGGACGGAACGAACCTATCTTTCATTATTTTTCCGACGAGACCACGGAGTGCGGACGTCCGAAAGAGGTTAGGTCGATGGCGGCTTCCAGGAAGGCGAACACGTTCACCTCCACCAACCATTCGCGCTGCCGGTCGCGACCAGTAAGCTCGACGGTGCCGTTCATCGCCCACACTCCCTCGCCGCGAGGGGCGCTGCCGTTGTCGTAGGTCGGACGGAAATCGTTGGCATGGATGATTTTGTTGCAGCTCTCACGAATTCCTAGCTCCCCGTCGCCTTCGTAGAACCTTCCGAACGGGCCCTGCTCGCTGTCGATTTTCCGCCTGTGGTCAAGGTAGCCGGGCGTTTCCCTGAACTGGTCGTCGAACGTCCGGACAAGGACGGCCAGCTTCAGCAGGCTACCGGAAAGCTTGGCCTCGGCACCCCTGTGATGCAACGCGACGAGGTTTGGGAACTCCCACGCGGGTTCCTCGTCGTCCTCGACCCACAGCGCCGACATGGAAAGGCTGGCCAGTATGACGTGCAGGGATTCGAGACAAAGGTTCTGGATTTCGTCGCGGTCAACGACGTGCGGTTTGTCGAACTCGTGCCAGTACGGGTTCTCAGTGGGATGCCTCGGTGCGTTCATTGCTCGTCTCCGCCTGCGGGGTGAACGCCGGCACTATCACGGCAGGTCGGCTCTATTTGCAAACCGTTCGGCGGGTCCGGCCCCCTCTGCTCCGTCGAACCTAGAATAGCGCCCTTCAATGGGGGGACATGTCGAGTCAACCAGCACTTTCCCGGCGGCCCCGCTCATACCGCAGCGGCGGCCGTGGTTGCTCCGTGATCGGAATGAAGCGAAACTGTCGGTTGGGCTCGTCGGTC
The DNA here is from genome assembly GCF_017356015.1 of Azospirillum sp. SYSU D00513. Classification (GTDB taxonomy): domain Bacteria; phylum Pseudomonadota; class Alphaproteobacteria; order Azospirillales; family Azospirillaceae; genus Azospirillum. The sequence goes on along the minus strand of NZ_JAFIQV010000073.1, from coordinate 4,313 downwards.
TCATTGAAGCTTCCCAGCAGCGCGCCGGAACCCGAACTCAATGCTGCCCCTGTGGCCCTGATGACCACGCCGGTTTTGAGATCGATGTCGAAGACATCGTCCCACTCGTCGACCAAGCGGAGCCGATCAGGCATCACTCTATAGACATCAACCGCTCTCATACCGCCGACGTCCTTGCCCATCGGGACACGGCTGACTTCCTTGCCATCTCGAACGACAATCACCGCCCTGTCATACTCGGCAAGGAACGGGTGAGCGGACCTCTCATCAATCCCAACGACGAGATCACTTCCCGGCACCCGCATTTCAGCGACAGTGCCGTACTGGCCGGTGTACGATTCGATCAGGACTACGGCACTGGAGCTGAGGACGATGAACACCAGGGCGATAGCAAAACTTGCCACGGACGAGCTCACCCACCGTGGAAACAGCCGTCGATCACCCCTGAACTTCCTCCATGCAAAGCTTAGCAGGTCCTTTATCAGCCAGAATGCCTGGAAAGGCAGAATAAAGCGAATGGCATCGCGGATATAAACGTCAAGTTGACCGGCGTTGAAGCCACCGCCGGCGATTGCACTCACTATGCCGAGTATGACAAAAGACGCTAGGTTGGCGGCGACCAGCCGGAGGGGTCCGCCTTTCCAACGCCACAGGATCTGCAGCACCAGCCACCGGGGCAAGAAAGTGGCAAAGAGCAGCACAGTAAAAAAAATTGCCGTGATGGCGACAGAGATCATCGTTCCGAACCCCTCGCTGAGCGCACCCCGAGCATAACTCTGCCCGGGGCCGCCGTGTCTGTCCAGACGCTCGCTTTTAGCACACGCAAATCCAATACCGTGCACCTCAACCAGAGGCGAGTCACGTTAGATCAGACGCATGCTCGTCATCGGCTCATTGGTCGGAAGTGCTTTCCGTGGCAATCTGGGCATCAAACGAAAATGCGTTCGTTCTCTACAGGAAAGTAGCCAGCGAGCAATACAGAGCCTCCATCTGAGAGGTTGATAACCATTCCTGCAGAAGAATAAACGAGTGAGTATCCTAGCCCATTCAGGCTAATCCGATCCCCCTCGGCGAAATTGAAATCTTGAATCACATCATGGTTGGTGTTTGGATTGAAATTGAAGCGGTCAGCATCAGCTCCCCCAACCAGAGTGTCAGAGCCTATGTCGCCCCATAGTGCATCAGAGCCAATATCACCATAGATCATATCACTATCAAGGCCAGCGAAAATGGTGTCATTGCCGCGACCCCCGTAAATCGTATCGTTACCTTGGTTTCCAAATATAATATCATGTCCTTCGTTTCCATACACGAGATCTCCGCCGATGTTAGCGCTAATGCTGTCGTCGCCAGAGCCCGAGTATATAATATCATCACCTTGACCGGCGTGAACAGTATCACTCCCAAACCCAGCGTTGATGATGTCGTTTCCTTGATTACCAAACACTAAGTCGTTTCCAGCTCCTGTCGATATAACATCGTCCCCACCAAGCCCGGTTATCGCGTCGTTGCCCGCGTTTCCCCCTAAATTGTCATTACCTTCGCCCCCATTTATTATGACCGGAGCAATGGTAACAGTAGGCGGACCCGAGAAGTGAACATCCAGCTCTCCAGGCATTGCGATTTGAAAGACGGTTCCAGGAAGGAGGCTTCCCAACCATGTGGCACCCTCCTTAGACCAATCTCTGTCCGAGGGATTAAAATCATACTGGTCGTGGAATGCGCGAACCACCCCTTTGTAATCCCATGAGTAATCCTCAAAAATCTGAAGAGTCCCTACATGACGGAGTGTTATGTCTCCTAATATGTCGTAGGCGATTAGTGAGTCGCGGTCAGTTGAGTATGCTGTAACCTCAGAGACTGGGTATATGCCAGGCTGGCGGCCCTCGGCGAGAGATTGAAGTAGTCCTGGTATTTCATCCGCAGTAAAGTTGAGGCCGACATCCTCCAGAGGCAAAGTTAGCGTCTCACCGTTGCCATAGAGGTAATGACCTAGCGCAGCTATTGGAGAAGTTGCCTTACCACTGAGCGTGAACTCTAGAAATGGGGAGTAATGGTCGGGATCACGTGGATTAAACCATTGACCAATATCACGAATTACTGTAAGTGCTGTGACATCGTTAGTCTGAGCTACCTGATCAGCGTACATGAACGCTTTGAAGGCGCTTTCAATGGTCCTTGATGCGGTTTCAATGATGTTTGGAGAGATCTGCTGAAGGCTGCTCAAGAAACCGTTGGTCCACTCCATCCCGAGTGTGTTCGTTACATTGGCTTTGTGAACTTCGTTGAAGAACACAAGTGCCTCGCCAACGACTTGTCCGTCGTTGGTCCCTGGCGTATAAACATCTCCCCATCCTGTACCACCGCCAATAACCCACCCGTCTAAGAGAATCGGCTCGTCCAGAGGGCTCCCAGGTACAAGAATTGGAGGCAGTACCTCAACGTAGTTTGAATACGCCTTGAACGTTGGCATGTCCAGGAACTTAGGATTTGCGTCGAAAACCTCTGGCTCGCCGCTTGTGATAACAATATTCTCATCCTCAAGCTCTGCCGGCGCGACCCCTGTGAGGTGGATAGTGGTGCGGTCGTTTAGCCGGAGGAACGTATTACCATCGCGATAGACTGCTTGGCTTATCAGACTTGTTGATGTGATATCTGATAGATCACCAGAAATCTGTATTATATCCCCACCCACTCCAGCTGTAAAATCGTCGATTTGATCATGACCGGAATCAGCATCATATACGAATACATCAGAACCACCGCCACCTTTGATCCAATCAAACCCTCCTTGTCCATATAACGTATCATTTCCTGAGGTACCTATTAGAAACTCACCACCTTGTCCTCCTGACACTACTTCACCGACAACCGATACAGCTGGAGCTGCAGTTAAAACATTTTCTCTGGTCAGCGCTGAAAGCGACACGCCGTTCAGGCGCACCGTGTTCTGGCTATCGAGCAATAATGTTACGCCATAGTTATCTTCAATCAAATTTCCGGTAAAATCTTCAAATGTTGGGATCTGTGTCCACATACGAAGATCGAGGATATCGCCTCCAACTCCAGGCTTGAAATCGCCAATATAATCGTGGCCGTTTCCGAGGGTCAGGATGAATGTATCACGTCCAGCTCGGCCTTCAAAATAGTCATCACCACCGTTCCCATTTATCGTATCGTATCCTGGAGTTCCGTAATAATTGTCCTTTCCCGCCGATCCAACAAAACTACTGGTCCCAACTACTTCCTCAGGCTGCTCGCCAGTACCAACACCGGTAGAACCGTTGACAAGAAAAAGATTGGAGCCTGCTAATTGTGATCGGCTAACACCCTCCAGTCGTACTGTATCGGTTGCGCTTAGATGCAGGGTCACATCTCCCTGCTGGTCCGATGCAGCATTGAGGATGCTGTTGATATCCGTTATATCACCCCATTCACGAAGATCCAATATATCACCACCAGCACCGGGCGTGAAATCGGCAATGTAATCGAACCCACTGCCCCGCCTGAGCAGGAAGGTATCTCTCCCATTTCCTCCAAGCAGGTAATCGTTTCCATGACCACCGTCTACTACGTCGTTGTACGCTGTTCCAACATAATAGTCGCTCTGATCGGTGCCAGTGTAGTTCTCACCATAGCTATTCGTTGCAGTTGGAGTTTCTGATTGCACGGTCGAGAGCAAAATGTTTTCGCTATGAAGAGAGGACTTGAGCACGCCTTGGAGACGAACATCCGCGCTATCGCCCAAGGCAATGACCAGATCATTGCCATCCTGTACTGCAGATGATAGTAGTTCCGAGAAGTTGACTATGTTCGTGTACGCGCGAAGATCAAGAACGTCGCCTCCGGTGCCGGGGCTGAAATCCGCTATGTAGTCCCAACCATCTCCAGGCGCAAAGACAAATACATCCCTTCCGCCGCCGCCTACGATATAGTCGTTTCCGCGACGACCATCAAGGACATCGTCTCCGTCATTAGCCTCGATGTAATCGTCTGCATCAGATCCAACCAGCGTGTCAGAAGTGATCGTCCCGATATAATTCACAACCCTCTCCTTCGATAAGGCTGATACCATTCTCGTGCGAAGCGTAACGAAGTAAGAAGCATTTGCAAATTGGTGGTGGTGGTACTCCTTAGGGGTGGGCGCAGCGCGGCCGAACGGGGGATTCAAATACCCCGTTTTATTGTGTGTTGGATTAGGGCCTGTTGACATTCAGATGTGCGGGGGATTCCCAAAGCCGCAGGAATTTGATTCAAAGCTGCCGACAGGGAGGTGGCTTTGGACCGGATGGTATTGCGCGATGATCAATGGG
>NZ_JAFIQV010000072.1 GCF_017356015.1 Azospirillum sp. SYSU D00513 | reverse complement strand
GCGTCAACGGCCAACAAAGCCGCCGCCTGCGCATCCCTTCTCACAACACGGTCTTCACTTTTAAAAGATCCCGCGGCGCTCGGCGCCGCTCGGTCCACATCATGTAGTCGTTCAGGACGACGATGTAAAGACCTTTTTCTCTGCTCCGGCCGAGCTTGCTAATTTCACTCGCACCCGAGGGTACAACTTACTCTCTGCTTGCCCTGTCCTTCGCTTTCCCCTTTCGCGTCATCGCTTGGTCGGCGGCGCCGCGTCGGGGAGGCGGTATATAGGCCAGAGGGTGAGGGGCTAGCAAGGGCTTTTTTCAAACCCATCCGGATTTTTCATCCAGGGCGGGTCAGGACCGCTCGGACCTGGCCCGCCCGCAAGCGTCAGACGTCCAGCACGCTTCGGTCGTTCTTCGCCATCAGCGCCTGGAAGTGCGGCCCGAGCTTGGCGTCGTCGAAACCGAAGGCGCGCTGGAAGCGCGCGATCAGCTCCTGCTCGCCGCGCTCCGCCTCTCCATCCGCCATGGCGCTGTCGATCATGTTCAGGAGGATGCACAGGCGCTGCCGCTCGTTGAGCTTCGGGGCCGCCTCCTCCAGGAACTTGTCGGCCGGCGTGGCGCGCGCGAACTTCAGGCAGCGCTCCAGCTCCTCCCGCGTGGCGCTCCGCCCAAGCACGGAGACGAGGTGGCCGACCTCCTCCGGGTCCATCTCGCCATCGGAGCCCATGCAGTAGATCAGGGACACCACCAGTGCGCGGCGCGGCGTGATGTCCAGCGGCGCCGATCCCTTGAACATGTCGAACAGGCCCATGCGTTTACCTCCAACGATGTTGAGGCCGGACATATGGGGGTGGAGGGACGCGGCCAACAAGGCGGCGGCCGCCGCAAACCCGAAGAAATCGGTACAGGATCAGCGAACCACGGCCGATCCCGTCCTGCTCCTGGATCATGCGCCGGCCACCTTTCAGCGCCGGGCGGTCGGAACCCTGGAATCGGCAGGAATGTTAGCCGGGGGCTGATCGCCTTGGGGGATCGACCGGGAGGGCCACCCAACCCCAGATTTGATCACCTGATCGAGGCCCGAGCAGCGGTACCAGCCCCGTAATCCTCCAAGCCATTCCCCGAAAGCCGGGACATGCAAGCAGAAGAAGATATCGCAGCCTGTTCCCGTCTCCTCGCCTCTGCATCATCCCTTCGCTAGATTGGCGGCAAACGGCAGGCCGCCGGCATCCTCATTCCGCGTGATCGCGGGGAGACAGAATATTGCCCGATGAACAAATTGCGTTGCGCTCGAAGGAAAGACGCCAGACTCTCATCGGCGTCGCTCTCATCATAGGAACGGTCGCCTGCTTTGCTGCCCTGGACGCATCGGCGAAATGGGTCAACCAGACGACGGACCCGTTGCAGACCGCGTCCGTGCGGTATCTGGGAAGCTTTCTGCTCGTCAGCTTCTTCCTGAACCCCTTCAGCAGACGCGGCATCCTGAAGACGCAGAGCCTCAAGCTTCAGTGCGGCCGTGCTCTTTGCCTCACGATCGCAACGTTCTGCAACTTTGCCGCCCTTCGCTACCTGCCGCTGACCGAGGCGACCTCGATCAACTTTGCCTCGCCGCTGATCGTCACGCTCATCGCGGGACCGTTGCTCGGCGAGTGGATCGGCATCCGCCAGATCGGTGCCGTCGTGGTCGGCTTCATCGGCGTCCTCGTCATCACCCGGCCCGGAGGCGAGGGCATCCATCCGGCGGCGCTCCTTTCCCTGATCACCGCCGGATCCAACGCCCTGTACGTCGTCACGACACGTCTCCTCACGGCGCGCGACACGCCGGAAACGACGATGTTCTATACCGGTTTTGTTGGTTCGATCCTGGCTCTGCCCATCCTGTTCTTCGTCTGGACCACACCGACGGACCCACGGGTCTGGGCCGCCATGGCCGCGACGGTCGTTTTCGGCTCGCTCGGGCACTGGCTGCTCATCCTGGCCCACAGATTCGCCCCGGCCTCGACCCTCGCGCCCTTCTTCTACGTGCAACTGGTATGGGTCGCACTGGTCGGCTTCATGATTTTCGGTGAGGTTCCCGACGGCTGGACCCTGATCGGCGGCACCATCGTGATCGCCTCCGGCCTTTATCTCCTCTACCAGGGCCGAGTAAAGCCGACGGACCCTGCCGCAAACGGCGATGCCGCCAAGCCGAATGAAACGAGGTTGGGCACGCGGCGGGAATGAGCTGGAACCGGCGCGCGGCGGGGATGCTGTTCAGGCGGGAACGGCATCCCCGCGATGGCTTGGCGCGTTACCATGAGCCGGCATGCCCAGCCTGGAGTTCAGGGCCGGTAAAACGCGAAGAGCCCGGCACAAGGCCAGGCTTCGCGGAATGATCTGAATGGGTTGTAACTGTCAAAACCGCTGGCACGATGGTGGGCGCACAAGGACTCGAACCTTGGACCCGCTGATTAAGAGTCAGCTGCTCTACCAACTGAGCTATGCGCCCATCGTGTCTCGGGTGTCGCTCATGGCGGTTGAGTCTGGGAATGGTGGGCGCACAAGGACTCGAACCTTGGACCCGCTGATTAAGAGTCAGCTGCTCTACCAACTGAGCTATGCGCCCATTCCCAAAACCCGGCTTCGCCGAGCGGAGCCCGTCATCCCTGAAAGTTCAGACTAGGCTTCCTTCCGTCCAGTCCGTTGTCCCGGCCGGTGTGGGCGGGGTTATAGCCAAGGAGCGGAGGCTTGTCGATACCAAAATGGATCGTCCGTGCGATTTTCTGGGAGGGGCGTACGCGGCTCCTTCCGGATGCGGGACGGGCGGGGCATCCGCTGGCCCCGGCTCGCGCGATGCCACCGGCCGAAAGTCGCGTTGCCGGCTGAGCGCCGCATTTCGGGACGTTGTTCCGCAGAGTGGAAAAGCAATGGGCGCCGCTTGCCCTGCCGGGGCGGCCGGGACTACCGTCCGTGCGTCACAGTCGCGTTTTTCCAGTCGACAACTCAGCTCGCCGGACTTGCTCCGGCGGGCTTTTCTTTTTGGATTATCAAAGAGCAGGCGCACGCGGAAACGCTCCCCTATTTCGAGAATAGGGGATTGCTTTTCGTGCGAACTTTATGCATATTGCTCTTGGACGCGAAAGCAAGGCTGTTCGCGATCCTCCCATTAAACTGTTTCCCGCCTCGGTTCGCTCCGGGGCGGGTTTTTTCTTGCCGCCTTGGGATGTTCCGAGGTTAGCAAACCATCCGGCCGGCAAACATAGGTACTTTCGTACCAGGGCGCCGCGCCTTGCCCGGCCAGGCTCCGGCCGCCTCCCCTTTCCCTGGCCGGCAAGCTGTGATTAGGTCCGCCCGCACGGCACGGAGGGGGATCATGCGGGACTGGAGCGAGGGCTATGTTCAGGGCATTGATTACATCCATGCCTTCTACCGGGATCTGTCCCCGGCCCTGATCGGGTTCGCTCTCCTGCTGAACGGCTACCGGCCGCCGGCCGAGCTGACCGGACGTTTCCATTACGCCGAACTCGGCGCCGGCCATGCCGGCAGTTCGGCCCTGTTCGCGGCGGCGCATCCGGCCGCCCGCTTCGACGCCGTCGATTTCAACCCCGCCCACATCGCCGGCGCGGCCCGTGTCGCGGAGGAGGCCGGACTCGCCAATCTCGGCCTGTCGGAGGACAGCTTCGCCGAGCTGGCCGCCCGCGATGGGGTCATCAATGAGGTCATGTACGACTTCGTGGCGCTGCACGGCGTCTGGTCCTGGATCAGCGCCGAGAACCGGTCCATCCTGCTGGACATCCTGCGGCGGCGCCTGAAGCCGGGCGGCGTGCTCTTCCTCAGCTACAACGCCTTGCCGGGCACGCTGGCCTACATGCCGCTCCGGCAGATCCTGATGGAGCACACCGGTGCCGCTCCCGGCCCCCTGCCCCGGCGCATCGAGGATGCGGTCACCTTCGCCGGCCGCGCCGCGGCGATCCGGACAGGCCATCTCGCCCAGACGGACGGGGTGATCGACCGCATCGAATCCATCAAGCGTAAGACGCCGAACTACATCGCGCACGAATATCTGAACCGGGACTGGACCGCCTTCTATGCGGGCGACGTCGCGCGCGGCCTGGCGGCGGCGAAGCTCTCCTACGCCGGCCCGGCAACACCGCTCGACGGGATCGACGATCTCAACCTGTCCCCGGAAGGGCTCTCGCTGCTGCAGGAAGCGCCGTCGGCCGAATACCGGGAAACCTTGCGCGACATCCTGATGAACCGCGCCTTCCGGCGCGACCTGTTCGTGAAGGGGGCCGAGCGGCTGAACCCGCGGGAACGGCGGGTGCTGCTGGGCGCCGCCCGCTTCGCTCTGCTGGTTCCGCCCGACGACCTGCCGGAGACGATCGGCGCGCCCGTTGGCCGGGTGGACCTGCCGCAGGACCTGTACGGCCCAATCGGCCAAGCGCTCGCCGAGGCGCCCCGCAGCCTGGACGAACTGCTGGCCCTGCCCGGCCTCGACCGCCAAGGCTTCGACGCGGTCGTCCGCGCCCTGATGGTGCTGACGAGCCTCGCGCTCGCGGCGCCGGTGCCCGGCCCGAATGGGTACGAGGCGCGCCGTGCCTCCACCGACCGCTTCAACAGGATGGTGCTGGAGCGCAACCGGACCGGGGACGAGCTTCGCCACCTCGCCTCCCCGCTGCTGGGAAGCGGTGTCGCCCTGTCCCGGCTGGAATGCCTGTTCCTGCTGGCCCGCCGCGAGCGGTTCGATCCGGCCGTCTTCGCCTGGGAGCAACTCTCGGCCGAGGGGCTGGCCCTCAGCCGCGACGGACGGCGGCTCGCCACGGCCGAGGAGAACATCGCCGAACTGCGCGGCCGCGACGAGGCCTTCGCCCGGCGGCGCTTGCCGGTTCTCGCGGCGCTCGGGATCGCCTGAACCCGGCGTCTACTCCCGGACTCAGCCGTTGATGCCGGGCACTGGAACCGGGGATGTCCGGTCGGCCACCGCCGCACGGCCGGGATCGCGCTTCTGCGTTTCCAGCAGGATGTCGCGCGCGATCGGCGCCGCCGCCGTCGAGCCGCCGCCGCCATGCTCGACGAAGACCATGCAGGCGTAACGCGGCGCGTGCACCGGGGCGTAGGAGATGAACAGCGCGTGGTCGCGCTCGCGCCAGGGAAGATCCTCGTTCTTCCGCACGCCGCCGCTGCGCTCGGCCATTGTGATGCGGCGGACCTGGGCGCTGCCGGTCTTGCCGGCCATCTCGTAGCCCGCTTCGGTGATGCGCGACTTGAAGGCCGTGCCGTTGGGCGCGTTGGTCACCTCGATCAGGCCGCGCAGCACGACGTCCAGATTCTCCTTCTTCACGCCGATGCTGGGCCAGACCGTCTGTTCGGTCGCCGTCGCCTTGATCTGCTTGGTCAGGTGCGGCTGGACGGCGAAGCCGCCGTTGGCGAGCCGCGCCGTCATGACGGCAAGCTGGAGCGGGGTCGCCAGCACATAGCCCTGACCGATGGAGGCGATCAGCGTCTCGCCCTGCGTCCAGCCCTTGCCGAGCGCGCCCTTCTTCCAGGCGATTGAGGGGATGAGGCCGGGCCGCTCGTGCGGCAGGTCGAGCTTGAGCTGGTCACCCAGCCCGAAGCGGCGCGACATCTCGGCGATGCGGTCGATGCCGATGCGGCGCGACACGTCGTAGAACCACACGTCGCAGGAATGGCGCAGCGCCCCGACGGGGTCCACCGTGCCGTGCCCGCCCCGCTTCCAGCAGTGGAAGCGGTGGTCGCCCAGATCCATGTGGCCGGGGCAGAAGACGGAGTGGTTCTTGTTGATGATGCCCGATTCAAGCGCCGCCAGCACGACCATCGGCTTGAAGGTGGAGCCCGGCGGGTACTGGCCGGCCACCGCCTTGTTGCTGAGCGGCGTCGCCGGGTTGGCCAGCAGCTCTTCCCACAACTCGGCGCTGATGCCCATCGTGAACTGGTTGGGGTCGAAGCTGGGGTGGGAGCTGAGCGCGTAGACGCCGCCGGTGTGGACGTCCATCACCACGGCCGAGGCGCTCGTCTCCTGGGACAGCCGCTGCTGGACGAACTGCTGAAGGCCGACATCAAGGGTGAGCTGCACCTCGCGGCCCGGCTGCCCCTCGTCGCGCGACAGCTCGCGGATGACGCGGCCGACGGCGTTCACCTCGAGCTGGCTGGTGCCGGCGGTGCCGCGCAGCGCCTTCTCGTGATACTTCTCCATCCCGGCCTTGCCGATGCGGAAGCCCGGCAGGGAGAGCACGGGATCGCCGTTCAGCTCCGCCTCCGAGACCGCCCCCACATAGCCCAGGATGTGCGCCGTCGCTTCCGAGAAGGGATAGTTGCGGATCTCGCCGACCTCGATGGCCACGCCCGGCAGGTCCGGCGTGTTCATCTCGATGGTGGCGACCTGCTCCCAAGTGAGGTTCTCGCGCACGGTGACCGGGACGAAGCGGCGCTTGCGCGCGATCTCGCGCAGCACGCGGCGCCGGTCGCCCTCGGTCAGGGGGACGATCTGCGAGATCTTGTCCAGCGTCTCCTGGATGTTGCGGGTGCGCTCCTGCACCACGACGACCCGGTAATTCTGCTGGTTGACCGCCAGCGGGATGCCGAACCGGTCCACGATCGGCCCGCGCGAGGGCGCCACAAGCCGCAGGCTGATGCGGTTCTCCTCCGCCAGCATCGTGTATTTCTGCGACTCCACGACCTGGAGGTAATAGAGGCGCCCCACAAGGGTCGAGAGCAGCCCGAGCTTCATCCCGCCCAGAACCAGCGCGCGCCGGGTCAGGGAACGGTATCGGTCGTTGTCACGGTCCATGCCGCTCATCGGGCGGTCATCCCTGCAGGAAAGCGCGGTGGACGCGCAGCAGAAGCCACGCGATCGCCGGGAAAAAGGCCAGTGTCATCAGGGCCTGGAACAGCGCCGGCCAGACCGGCAGCGCCGTGCCGGACAGCAGCGAGTAGGCGGCCCATTGCAGAAGGGCGGCACCGGTCACCATCATCCCGAACCCCACCCACATAAGCGCGAAGGTGCTCGCAAGAAAGACCCGGCGCTGATTCAGGACGATTCCGTGGACGAGAAGCAACACCAGCGCGTTGAGCCCCAGCGGACCGCCGCTCAGGAGATCCTGGAGCAGGCCGATGAGGAACACCGTGACCGGCCGCATCAGGTCGGGCCGATGGATCGCCCAGTAGAAGACGGCCGTCAGCGCGAACTGCGGGGCGACGACCGCGTAGGAGGGGATCTGCAACGGCACCAGCCCGACCAGGACCAGCATCACCGTGACCGCGAAGGGCGCGAGGTTGCGGCCTGTCTTGTCGAGCCTCTGCCAGAAGCCTGCCGTCATGTCCCGCGGACTGTCATTTCAACTCGCTCACGCTCTCGGACTCGCCGCCCGGCAGCCCGAAATCGACGAGCCGGATATGCTCGATCCGCGACAGGTCGACGTTCGGCTGGACGCGGATGCCCTTCTCGCCGACCGCGGCGACGACGCCCACCGCCAGGCCCGGCGGGAACACGCCGCCATGGCCCGAGGTGACGACACGTTCGCCGACCGAAACCGGCGCGTCCTGCGGCAGGTACAGCAGCCGCGTCAGGTCGGAGTTGTCGCCGGCCATGACCGCCCGTATGCGGGAGCTTTCCAAGGACACCGGGATGCGCGCGTTGATGTCCGTGAGCAGCAGGATGCGCGACGACCATTCCCCGACCTCGACCACGCGGCCGATCAGGCCGGCGTCGGCGATCGCCGCCTGCCCCTTGCGCACCCCGTCGCGCCGTCCGGCGGTCACCACCAGCGCGCGCAGGAAGGAGCTTCCGGGCGCCGCGATGACGCGGGCGGTGATGAAGGAGACCGGCGGCTCCGGCGTGGCGTGGAGCAGGCCGCGCAGGCTGATGTTCTCCGCCTCCAGCCGCAGCGCCGCCTGCTTCCATTGCAGGAGGCGGGCGTTCTCGGCCTTCAGCCGCTGGTTCTCCTCGAACGCGTTCTCGACCTGCACGACCGACTCGACCAGATGCGCGGCGGTGGCCGCCGGGCGGGAGATGGCGTCGAGGATCGGCACGAAGGCGTCCGTGACGCGGGCGCGGAAGCTGTCGACCCACAGGGCGTCGATCTTGCCGGCCATCATCAGGGCGACGGACGCGAGGAGGAGAAGGAGGAAGGAGAAGCGCTGGGCGAGGGCCCGCAACGGGGCGGTGAGGCGTATGACGGATCCGGAGGTGCGCGGCTTCACAGGATCTTCCCGTACAGGGTCGCGGTCCGCCCTCGGCGCCGCGGCACCGGAAGCACCGCGACGACCGAAGGTATTAGCCCAAGTGTAACATCACCAGGACGGCTTAATAAGCGCTGACGAGCACGTTCTTGAGCGTCTTCATCTCTTCCAGCGCGCGGCCTGTGCCCAAGGCGACACAGGAGAGCGGGTCGTCGGCGATGGAGACCGGCAGCCCGGTGGCGTGCCGCAGCACGAAGTCCAGGTTGCCGAGCAGCGCGCCGCCGCCCGTGAGCACGATGCCCTTGTCGACGATGTCGGCCGCCAGCTCCGGAGCGGTGTGCTCCAGCGCCACCTTCACCGCCTCGACGATCGCCGACACCGGCTCGGCCAGCGATTCCGCGATCTGCCGCTCGGAGATGATGAGTTCCTTGGGCACGCCGTTCATCAGGTCGCGGCCCTTGATCTCGAGGATGCGGCCCTCGCCGTCCTCGGGCGGGCAGGCGGAGCCGATTTCCTTCTTGATCCGCTCGGCCGAGCCTTCGCCGACCAGCAGGTTGTGGGTGCGGCGGATGAAGCCGATGATGGCCTCGTCCATCTTGTCGCCGCCCACGCGGACCGACCGCGAATAGACGATGCCGCCCAACGACAGCACGGCCACTTCGGTGGTGCCGCCGCCGATGTCGACGACCATCGAGCCGGTCGGCTCGGTCACCGGCAGGCCGGCGCCGATGGCCGCGGCCATGGGCTCCTCGATCAGGAACACCCGGCGCGCGCCGGCGGCCTCGGCCGACTCCTGGATCGCGCGGCGCTCGACGGCGGTGGACCCCGACGGCACGCAGATGATGACCTGCGGGCTGGCGAAGCTGCGCCGGTTGTGCACCTTCCGGATGAAATGCTTGATCATCTCCTCGGCGACTTCGAAGTCGGCGATGACTCCGTCGCGAAGCGGGCGGATGGCCTGGATGTTGCCGGGCGTGCGGCCGAGCATCATCTTGGCTTCGTCGCCGACGGCGAGAACCTGCTTCTTGCCGCGCACATTGGCGATGGCAACGACGGACGGCTCGTTCAGGACGATGCCGCGGCCCTTGACGTACACCAGGGTGTTGGCCGTCCCCAGATCGATCGCCATGTCGGCGGACAGAACGCCGAGCAGTTTGGAAAGCATGGACCGGACTAGCTCTTCAATGCGGTTGAGACGGCCTTATCGGCGGATGGGCGTAGCCATTGCCGCAAGGGTTCCATAGACGAATGCTTGTTCACGCTCAAGCGGAGAGTGCGCCGCAAGGACGCAATCCAGAAACCCGAGCGAGGTCACTTTCGATGCGGAACCCGGCCCCCGGAAGGGCGAAGCGCGATGCGGCCGGCTCCGCGAAGGACCGGCGAGACGCCGGCCGTCGTTGACCCCAAGACTGGCCAATCACGGTTAATTTTCTGTCAACGGCAAGGAATGAAACGGCCCTTACCCCGTATTCGCAGCCTCCCGGCCCGCAGGCCCACCTCCGGATCCCGCGAGGCTCTGGCCTTGCCCGGCGATCACGGCTAACTTGCGCCCGTCGAAAACAAGGGTGGACACCACCCGCCGTGCAGGAAAGGTCCGACCCATGAAGAACACTCCCCCGCACATCGTCACCGCCTACGAGGACGCGCTGAAGCGGCTGAAGTCGGGGATCGTGCAGATGGCTGGCGCGGCCGAAACCCAGATCGACCAGACCCTGGCCTGCCTGACGCAGCGCAACCCGGATCTCGCCCGCGAGATCGTGGACGCGGACCTGCATCTGGACAGCTTCGAGCACGAGATCGAAGCCTCCTGCATGCGCATGCTGGTGCTGCGCCAGCCGGTCGCCGACGATCTGCGCGAGGTGATCGGCGCGCTGAAGATCGCGGGCAACCTGGAGCGCGTCGGCGATCACGCAAAGAACACGGCGCGCCGTTCGGTCGAACTCGTCGAAGGGCCGGACGGCCCCCCCATCGGCTCCCTGCCGGCGCTCGGCCGGCTGGTGCGCGAGCGGCTGACCGCCGTCATCGACGCCTATGTGGACCGCGACGTCGAGGCGGCGCTGCGCATCTGGCGCTCCGACCAGGAGGTGGACGAGCTGTACACCAGCCTGTGCCAGGGCATCACCGAGTCCGGCCGCCGTTCGGGCGAGCAGTTCACCCAGCACATGCACCTGCTCTTCATCGCCAAGAGCCTGGAGCGCATCGGCGACCACGCCACCAACATCGCCGAGGTCGTGCATTACGTCTCGACCGGCCGTCCGCTGCTGGAGGAACGGCCGCAGTCGGCCGACCGGAACCGCAGCCAGGACTGACCGGGACCTTCGGACCGGGGGCGGGCGGCGGAACCGTCCGCCCCCTGGTCTTGGCGCCTGTGCAATGCAGCATGTATTGGCGGCGCCACCTGCATTGTTAAAAGGCAAAATTCGCCTCTTCTTCGTGCAGATTTCTCTGGCCCGATGCCCCCGAATCCTGTCACGCTCCCGGCATCGGTGGCGAATTCCTTTTGTTCTACCGCGCTTTAAAGTTTCCTGACGGATAGGACAGGAACTTGGCTCCGATCTTGCGAAGTCCCCGGCCGTGGCCGGTCACACTCCAAGAGGATGCCGTTGGTGCTTGCTCAAACGTCACTCCAGCCGTCCGAGGCGGCCGGCGGGGCACCCGATGCCCTGCCCCGGCCCATCGTCCAGGCTGACAAGCTCTCCCTGGTGTACCAGGCCACCGACAAGCCGGTCGTCGCCCTCAGCGAGGTCAGCCTCATCATCCGCGAGGGGGATTTCGTCTCGCTGATCGGGCCGTCGGGCTGCGGCAAGACCACGCTGCTGCGCGTCATCGCCGATCTGGAGCGCCCGACCGGCGGCGCCATCACCGTCGCCGGCACCACGCCGGAAAAGGCGCGGCTCGACCGGCTCTACGGCTACGTCTTCCAGGCGCCCGCCCTCTATCCCTGGCGCAGCATCGAGCGCAACGTGATGCTGCCGCTGGAGATCATGGGTCTGCCCAAGGCGGAGCGGCAGGCCCGCGCCCGCGCTCAGCTCGAGCTGGTCGGGCTGGCCGGCTTCGAGAAGAAGTTTCCCTGGCAGCTCTCCGGCGGCATGCAGCAGCGGACCTCCATCGCCCGCGCGCTGGCCCTCCAGCCGGAGCTGCTGCTGATGGACGAGCCGTTCGGCGCGCTCGACGAGATCACCCGCGACCACCTGAACCTGCACCTGACCCAGCTCTGGCGGCGGATGGGCAAGACCTGCGTCTTCGTCACCCACTCCATCTCCGAGGCCGTCTTCCTGTCCACCCGCATCGTGGTGATGAGCCCGCGCCCCGGCCGCATCCTCGACGTCATCGACTGCGACCTGCCGCGCGAACGCACGCTGGACCTCCGCGAGACGCCCGAGTTCGCCGCCATCGCCCACCGCGTCCGCGAGGGGCTGAAGGAAGGGCACTCCTATGACGACTAGGGTGGGGGTGACGGTCGGGGAGAGGCTGCTGCCCCTTGGCGTGACGCTTCTGGCCGTGCTGGTCCTGTGGTACGCGGGCACCCTGTGGCTCAACGGCCCGCAGGCGGCGGAGATGCTGAACCGCGCCGGGACGGATTGGGGTGCGATGGATTTCGCCCGGCGCGCCTTCACCATGCCGCGCCCGCTCCTGCCCACGCCGGACCAGATCCTGGTCGAGCTGCACAAGTCGGTCACCGGCTATCCGCTGACCAACGTGCGCAACCTGCTGTACCACGCCGGCGTCACCGCCGGGGCGGCGCTGACGGGGCTCGGGCTCGGCGTCCTGCTCGGCATCGTGCTGGCGGCCGGCATCGTCCATGTGAAGGTGCTGGAACACAGCCTGCTGCCCTGGGTCATCGCCTCCCAGACGATTCCGATCCTCGCCATCGCCCCGATGGTCGTGGTCATTCTCGGCAACGCCGGCCTGACCGGCCTCATGCCCAAGGCGCTGATCTGCATGTATCTGTGCTTCTTCCCGATCACGGTCGGCATGGTGAAGGGCCTGCGCGCCGCCGACCCGCTTTGGCTCGACCTGATGCGGACCTACAGCGCCGGGGCGGCCACCACCTTCTGGAAGCTGCGGACACCGGCCTCCCTGCCCTACCTCTTCGCCAGCCTCAAGGTGTCGGTGGCGATCAGCGTCGTCGGAGCCATCGTCGCCGAGCTGCCGACGGGCGGGCAGGCCGGCATCGGCACGCGGCTGCTGAGCGGATCCTATTACGGCCAGACCATCCAGATCTGGAGCGCCCTTGTCATGGCCGCCCTCCTGTCCATGGCGCTGATCGGCGTGGTTCGCGTCGCCGAAACCGTGGTCGTCCGTCAGGCGGGTGCGCGATGAGCGGTCCGGTCCTGGCCCAGGCGGCAGGGGGCAAGGCCGCCCCCGCCCGCCCCGTCCGCCGTCCCTCGCCCGCGGGAATGCTGCCCGTCGTCGCGGGGCTCGCGGCGCTCGCCCTGTTCCTGCCGATCGGGCAGCGCGGCGCCGAGGGTGCCGCGGTGACCTGGCTCGGTCATCCGATGGCGCTGCTCTTCCTGCTGGGGGCGGCTCTGTGCGTCGGCACCGGGCGGAGCGCCGTCACGCCGATGCGCTCCGCGGTCATGGAGCTGGCGGCGGTGCTGCTCGCCTGGGCCCTGCCCTTCCACCTGCTGGGCGAGGGGTTCGACCTCGGCCGGGCCTGGGGAATGTGGCTGTTTCTCGTGGCGGCGACCGTCCTGCTCTGGCGCGTGCTGGCGGTCTTCTCGGCCGTGCCGGGCGCGCTGCGGTCGGCGGTCGTGCCGGGGCTCTTCGGGCTCGGGCTGCTGGCCGGCTGGGAGGTAGTCGTTCGCGGCTTCTCGGTGCCCTTCATCCTGCTGCCGGCGCCCAGCGCCATCCTCGCCACCACGGCGGCGCAGGCCCCGGTGCTGTGGGCCGATTTTTACCAGACGGTCGTGAAGTCGGTGCTGCGCGGCTACCTGATCGGCTGCGGCGCCGGCTTCGCCGTGGCGATCCTGGCCGACCGCGTGCCCTTCCTGGCGCGCGGCCTGCTGCCGCTCGGCAACGTCGCCAGCGCCATCCCCATCGTCGGCATCGCGCCGATCATGGTGATGTGGTTCGGCTTCGACTGGCAGTCCAAGGCGGCGGTCATCGTGGTGATGACCTTCTTTCCGATGCTGATCAACACGCTGGCCGGGCTCGCCGCGTCGGAGCGCATCCAGATCGACCTGATGCGCTCCTACGCGGCGGGCTACTGGCGCACGCTGGCGCTGCTGCGCCTGCCGAACGCGCTGCCCTTCCTCTACAACGGGCTGAAGATCAACTCCACCCTGGCGCTGATCGGCGCCATCGTCGCGGAGTTCTTCGGCACGCCGGTGGTCGGCATGGGCTTCCGCATCTCGACCGAGGTGGCGCGCATGAACCTCGACATCGTCTGGGCGACGATCGTGGTGGCGGCGCTGACCGGCTCCCTCTTCTACGGCGGGCTGGCGCTGCTGGAGCGCGCCACCACCGCCTGGCACCCGTCCATGCGCCGGCGCTGACCGCCGGCCCCTGGCTCCGTCGAGTGGCTTCATGAAAAAGGGGAAACTGCGAGAATGAAGAGTTTCGGGAAGATCGCGGCGCTGATCGCCGCCGTCGCCGGCTGGGCCATCGCCGGCTCCGCCGCCCAGGCCGCCGACACGCTGAGCCTGCAGCTGAAGTGGGTGCCCCAGGCGCAGTTCGCCGGCTACTACGTCGCGCAGGCCAAGGGCTTCTACCAGGAAGCCGGGCTCGACGTGACCATCAAGCCGGGCGGCCCGGACATCAACCCGAGCCAGGTCATCGCCGCGGGCGGCGCCGACGTGGTGGTGGACTGGCTGCCCTCGGCGCTCGCCACCCGCGAGAAGGGCGTGCCGCTGGTCAACATCGCGCAGTTCTTCCAGAAGTCCGGCCTGATGCTGACCTGCCGTAAGGACAGCGGCATCAAGGCCCCCGCCGACTTCAAGGGCAAGACGCTGGGCGTCTGGTTCTCCGGCAACGAATACCCGTTCCTCGCCTGGATGTCGCAGCTCGGCCTCTCCACCTCCGGCGCCAAGCCGGACGTCACGGTCCTGAAGCAGGGCTTCAACGTCGATCCGCTGCTGCAGAAGCAGGCCTCCTGCATCAACACCATGACCTACAACGAGTACCACCAGATCCTGGAGGCCGGCGTCCCGGAATCCGAGCTGGTCACCTTCAAGTTCCAGGAGCAGGGCGTCGCCACCCTGGAGGACGGCCTTTACACGCTGGAGAAGTCGCTGGCCGACGCCAAGATGGTGGACAGGCTCGCCCGCTTCGTGAAGGCCTCGGCCAAGGGCTGGGACTACGCCGCCAAGAACCAGGCCGAGGCGGTGAAGATCGTGCTCGACAACGACAGCACCGGCGCCCAGACGGAAGAGCACCAGACCTCCATGATGAAGGAGGTCGCGGCACTGGTTCAGGGTTCGAAGAAGGGCATGGGCTATCTCGACCCGGCGGCCTTCGACCAGACCGTCGGCATCCTGCTGGCCGGAGAATCCGCGCCGGTGATCACCAAGAAGCCCGAGGGCGCCTGGACCCACAAGGTCTATGAGGCCTCCGGCCTGTAAGCACCCGGCCTGAAGCTATCCAAGGAAAAGCCCTCTTCCCCGGCCGGGGAAGAGGGCTTTTTCATGCGCCCGTACCGGACCGCCCAAGGGCGGTCCGGTACGGAGGGCCTTACTCCCGGTCGAGCACTGGCGGCTGCGGGGCCGCGTTGACCGGGGCGGCGTTCTGCGCGTCCACCACGGCGATGGCCGTCATGTTGACGAGGCCGCGCGTCGTGACCGACGGGGTCACGATGTGCACCGGCCGCGCGGCACCCAGCAGGATCGGCCCGACATTCTGCGCGTCGCCCAGAACCTTCAGCATGTTGAAGGCGATGTTGGCGGCGTCCAGCGTCGGCATCAGCAGCAGGTTGGCTTCGCCCTTCAGGCGGCTGTCGGGCATGATCTCCTTGCGGATGGCCTCGGACAGGGCGGCGTCGGCGTGCATCTCGCCGTCCACCTCCAGCTCCGGCATCTCGCGGGCGATGATCTCGTAGGCCTGGCGCATCTTGCGGGCCGACGGGGTGGTGCCGCTGCCGAAGTTCGAGTGCGACAGCAGGGCCACCTTCGGCTCGATGCCGAAGCGCCGCACCTGCTCCGTCGCCAGCCGGGCGATCTCCGCGATCTGCTCCGCCGTCGGGTCGGGCGTGCAGTAGGTGTCGGAGATGAAGTGCGTGCCCTTCTGCGAGATCAACAGGTTCATCGCCGACGCCCGCTTCACGCCGGGACGCATCCCGATGACGCGGACGACATGGGCGAAATGCTCGCTGAAGATGCCGGTCGTGCCGCAGACCATCGCGTCGGCCTCGCCGCGCCGGACCATCAGCGCGCCGAAGACGGTCGGCTGGGTCCGCACGACGGTGCGGGCGTTGGCCGGCGTGATGCCGCGCCGGCTCATCAGCTTGCGGTAGACCTCCGCATAGCTGTGATAGCGCATGTCGCGGATGATCTCGATGACCTCCACGTCCTTGCCCGGTTTCAGCCGCAGGCCGAGTTCGCCGATGCAGCGCTGGATCACCTCGGTCCGGCCGATCAGGACCGGCTGGGCGATGCCCTCGTCCACCGCCACCTGGGCCGCGCGCAGGACGCGCGGATCCTCGCCCTCGGCGTAGACGACGCGCTTGGGCGCGGACTTCGCCTTGGTCATCACCGGCTTCATGACGAGGCCGGAGCGCAGCACCAGATTCTCGAGCTGCTCGCGGTAGGCCCGGAAGTCGGCGATGGGCCGCGTCGCCACGCCGGACTCCATGGCGGCTTTCGCCACCGCCGAGGAAACCTCGACCACGAGGCGCGGGTCGAAGGGCTTGGGCAGGATGTAGTCGGGGCCGAAGCGCAGATCCTCGCCCACATAGGCCGCCGCCACCACGTCCGACGGCTCCGCCTGGGCGAGATTCGCCATGGCGTGCGTCGCCGCGATCTTCATCTCCTCGTTGATGGTCGTCGCACCCACGTCGAGCGCGCCGCGGAAGATGAAGGGGAAGCAGAGGACGTTGTTGACCTGGTTGGGGAAGTCCGAGCGGCCGGTGGCGATGATCGCATGCGGGCTCGCCTCGCGCGCCAGGTCCGGCATGATCTCCGGCTCGGGGTTGGCGAGCGCCATGATGATCGGTTTGTCCGCCATCCGCCGGACCATGTCCGGGGTCAGGATGCGCGGGCCGGACAGGCCGAGGAAGATGTCGGCCCCGTCGATCACATCGTTCAGGACGCGCGCGTCGGTGTCCTTCGCGTAGGCGTCCTTGTAGGGGTTCATCTCCTCGTTCCGGCCGACATGAACGACGCCGATGCGGTCCACGAGCCAGATGTTCTCGCGCTTGGCGCCGAGGCTCAGCATCAGGTCCAGACAGGCGATGCCGGCAGCACCCCCGCCCGTGGACACGATCTTCGCGGTGGAGAGATCCTTGCCGGTCAGCTTCAGCGCGTTCAGCAGGGCGGCACCCACCACGATGGCGGTGCCGTGCTGGTCGTCATGGAAGACCGGGATGCGCATGCGCTCGCGCAGGCGCCGCTCCAGCTCGAAGCAGGCCGGGGCGGCGATGTCCTCGAGGTTGATGGCGCCGAAGGTCGGCTCCAGCCGGGCGATGGTGTCCACCAGCCCGTCCACGTCCTTCTCGTTCAGCTCGATGTCGAAGCAGTCGATGCCCGCGAACTTCTTGAAGAGGACGGCCTTGCCTTCCATGACCGGCTTGGAGGCCAGGGGACCGATGTCGCCGAGCCCGAGCACCGCCGTTCCGTTCGTCACCACCGCGACGAGGTTGGAACGGGTGGTCAGCTCCGCGGCCTGGGCCGGGTCGGCGTGAATGGCCATGCAGGCCGCCGCCACGCCCGGCGAATAGGCCAGCGCGAGGTCGCGCTGGTTCGCCATCGGCTTCGTCGCGACGATCGCGAGCTTACCCGGCTTCGGCTTACGATGGTACTCAAGCGCCATGGACTCGAGGTCGCCGGCCATCTAGATCCCCCCAGCTTACAAAATTACAGTTGATCGGCAGTTGATTGCTGTTGATCAGGCGAACGGACAGACTTTGCTGCGGCGCTTATACCGCATCACGTCCCGCACCGGAACGACGAAAGGACAGCCCAGAGCCGCCCTTTCGGCATTCCTTGGGACCAAAGCCGCCCGATCCCGTCAAAGACGGGCCAGCGCCGGCTCCTTGAAATGGTCCCGGTACTCCTCGACCGCCTTCGACTCGTCGAATTCGCCCTCCATCTTGGCGACGACCACCGTGGCGACGCCGTTGCCGACGAGGTTGGTCAGGGCGCGCGCCTCGGACATGAAGCGGTCGACGCCGAGCAGCAGCGCCAGCCCCTCGATGGGCAGGACGCCGGTCGCCGACAGGGTCGCGGCCAGCGTCACGAAGCCGCCGCCGGTCACGGCCGCCGCACCCTTCGAGGTCAGCATCAGCACGATGAGGATGTAGAGCTGCTGCCAGATCGTGAGTTCGACGTTGAAGGCCTGGGCGATGAAGATCGCGGCCATCGAGAGATAGATCGAGGTGCCGTCGAGGTTGAAGGAATAGCCGGTCGGGATGACCAGCCCGACGACATGCTTGGAGCAGCCGAAGCGCTGCAT
The DNA here is from genome assembly GCF_017356015.1 of Azospirillum sp. SYSU D00513. Classification (GTDB taxonomy): domain Bacteria; phylum Pseudomonadota; class Alphaproteobacteria; order Azospirillales; family Azospirillaceae; genus Azospirillum. Next base: position 5,146 of record NZ_JAFIQV010000072.1, on the reverse strand, counting down.
CTTCTCCATCATCCGCGGCAGCACCGATTCCGAGGAGGAGGTGCCGAGCACGATCAGCAGCTCGTCCTTGATGTAGCGGATGAAGGTCAGGATGTTGAAGCCGTAGATCCGGCTGATGCCGCCCAGCACGACGAAGATGAACAGCGCCATGGTGATGTAGACGGCGGCCATGAGCTGGCCCAGCGCGGTGAGCGATTCCACGCCGTACTTGCCGATGGTGAAGGACATGGCGCCGAAGGCGCCGACCGGGGCGACGCGCATCAGGATGCCGATCACCCCGAACAGGGCGTGCGACAGCTTCTCGAACAGGTCCTCGACCGGCTTGCCCTTCTGCCCCATGGCGGCGAGCGCCGCGCCGAAGACCACCGCGAAGAACAGGATCTGCAGCATGTCGCCTTTCACGAAGGCGCCGACGACGTTGTCCGGCACGATGCCGACGATGAAGTCCATGAAGCCGTGGCTCTGCGCCTCGGTCGCGTATTTCGAGACGGAGGCGGCGTTGAGCTGGCCCGGCTGGATGTTCATCCCGGCGCCCGGCTTGACGAGGTTGACGACCAGCAGGCCGATGCCGAGCGCCAGCGTGGTGACGATCTCGAAATAGAGCAGAGCCTTGCCACCGACCCGCCCGACCTTCTTCAGGTTGCCCATCGAGGAGATGCCGGTGACCACGGTCAGGAAGACGATCGGGCCGATCACCATCTTGACCATCTTGATGAACAGGTCGCCCAGCGGCTTCATCTCGACGGCGAGCGACGGGTAGAAATGCCCGAGCAGAATGCCGATGGTGATGGCGCCCAGCACCTGGACCGTCAGGTTCGAATAGAAAGGCTTCTTGGCGGCCGGCTGCGGCTGCGCCGGCTGGGTGGAGGCTTGCATCGCCGTCTCCTGGGGGTGTCTTCTACTGAATGTCCTTTGGGGACCCGGCCGGCGTCGCCGAAGGGCCGGTCCCGAACTCGGAAGGTCCTGAGAGCAAGCGGTGTGCCAGTTCGATAAACGAGGCGTGGCAAGCAGTCCGTGAAGGAAATCGAGTGGAAAACCGCACGCGCGGCCCGATGCAACGTGCGGATTCCCGCACAAGCCCACCCGCAGGGCAGCAGGGGCGGACCGGGCCATGAAAAGTGAAGCCGTGAACAGTGAAATCGTGACCCGTGACAGCGCGAGCCGTGACAGCGCGAGCCGTGACAGCGTGACCGGAGAAACCGGCACCGCGCCGGACGGCCTGCCCGGACGGCGCCCGCGCGCCCTGCCCGGCACCGTCCTCCGCCCGGTGCGGGCCGGCCTGCTCGCGCTGGCGGTGCTTCTCGCCGGGCTGGCGGTGGCGGTGCCGCTCGCCGTCCGCTGGAGCAGCGCGCTGGCCGAGGAGGCGTTGCGGGAACAGGGGCAGTCCCGCCTGTCGCTCTACGCCGCCAACCTGCGGACCGAGCTGGAAAAGCACGAGGCGATCCCCTCGGTGCTGGCGCGCGACCTGGAGGTGGCGGAACTGCTGCTCTCCTCCGAGCGGCCGGATCCCGCCCTCCTCGACCGGCTGAACCGCAAGCTGGAGGTCATCGCCAGGGAGCTGGGTGCGCTCGCCATCTACGTCATGGACGCGCGTGGCGACACGCTGGTCTCCAGCAACTGGAACCAGCCGGACAGCTTCGTCGGGCGCAACTTCTCCTTCCGCCCCTATTTCCGCATCGCCATGGAGCGCGGCGAGGGGCGCTATTTCCTGCTCGGCACCACCTCGGGCGTACCCGGCTACTACACGGGCAACCGGGTGATGGCGGACGGGCGGGCGGTGGGCACCGTGGTGCTCAAGGTCGGGTTCCACCGGCTGGAGGAAACCTGGCGGCGCGCGGGGGAAAAGCTGCTCGTGGCCGACCGCGCCGGCTTCGGCTTCATCACCAACGTCGAGGAATGGCGGTACCGCCCGCCGCCCTGGCGCGAGGAGGGCCGGGAGGAGTTCGTCCCGGACCGCTTCTCCCTGCGCGACGGCACGGGGATGCGCCCCCATCTGCTTCAGTCCGTGGCGCTGCCGGGCGGCGACTGGACGCTCCATGCACTGACCAGCCTGGACGCGGTGCGCGCGCGGGCACGGCAGGCAGGCCTGCTCGCCGCCGCCCTGGTCGGGCTGGTCGCGCTCGGGACCTATGCCGTGGCGCAGCGCCGCCGCGCCTTCGCCGAGCGGCTCGCCCTGCAGGAGGAGGCCCGGCGGGAGCTGGAGCGCCGCGTCGCGGAGACCACCGCCGAGCTGCGCGAGGCCGAGAACGAGCTGACCCAGGCCGCCAAGCTGGCGGCACTCGGCCAGATGTCGGCGGGCATCGCGCACGAGATCAACCAGCCGCTCGCCGCCATCCGCAGCTTCGCCGACAACGCGGTGGTGCTGCTGGAGCGGGAGAAACACCAGTCCGTGCGCGACAACCTCGCGGAAATCGCCGACCTGACCGACCGCATGGCCGGCATCACCCGGCAGCTCAAGGGCTTCGCCCGCCGCGCCTCCGGAACGCTCGGCCCTGTGTCCGCCGCCCAGGCGGTCGCCGGGGCGCTGAGCCTGCTCGGCGCGCGGTTGCGCCGGGACGGCATCCTGGTGGAAACGGAGCTGCCGGAAGAGCCCGCCTGGGTCCTGGCCGAGGACGTCCGGCTCCAGCAGGTTCTGGTCAACCTGTTCGGCAACGCCGCCGACGCCATGCGCGGCATGCCCGAGCGGATCCTGCGCATCCGGTTGAGCACCGACGCGGCCGGTGACGCCCTGCTGACCGTCCGCGACACCGGGACCGGCATCGCGGAGGCCGACCTGAAACGCCTGTTCGTGCCTTTCTTCACTACCAAGGACGCGGGCGATGGTCTGGGGCTGGGGCTTTCCATCAGCCACGGCATCGTCGAGGATTTCGGCGGCCGGCTCACCGCCGCCAACGCGCCGGATGCCGACGCCCCCGGTGCCGTGTTCACCCTTTACCTCAAGCGCGCGGAGCCGCCACGATGACCCCCACCGATTCCGGTTCCGTCCTGTTCGTCGACGACGAGCGCGCGGTCCGGCTCGCCGGCCAGCAGGCGCTGGAACTCGCCGGCTTCGACGTGACCGCCTTCGACGGAGCGGAACGCGCCCTGCGCCATCTGGGCCGCGGCTGGCCCGGCTGCGTCGTCACCGACGTGCGCATGCCGGGGATGGACGGGCTCGCCCTGCTGGAGCGGGTGCGGGCGCTCGACCCCGACCTTCCGGTCATCCTGATCACCGGGCACGGCGACGTGCCCATGGCGGTGCAGGCGATGCGCGACGGCGCCTATGATTTCCTGGAGAAGCCCTTCCCGTCGGAGCGGCTGGTGGAGGTCGCGCGGCGGGCGGTGGAGAAACGGCGCCTCGTGATGGAGAACCGCGCCCTGCGCGAGCGGCTGGCCGGCGGCACGGAGGACACTCACCCCATCATCGGCCGGACGCCGGGGATCGAGCGGCTGCGCGCCCTGATCGCCGCCGTGGCCGACACCGACGCCGACGTCCTGGTGCTGGGGGAAACCGGCACGGGCAAGGAGATGGTCGCCCGCGCGCTCCACGCCGGCAGCGGCCGGCGCAAGCACCCCTTCGTGGCGCTGAACTGCGGGGCGATGCCGGAAAACATCTTCGAGAGCGAGCTGTTCGGCCACGAGGCCGGCGCCTTCACCGGTGCCGCCAAGCGCCGGGTCGGGCGCATCGAGCATGCTGGCGGCGGCACGCTGTTCCTCGACGAGATCGAGAGCATGCCCCTGGCCCTCCAGGTGAAGCTCCTGCGCGTCATCCAGGAGCGGGCGGTCGAGCCGCTGGGCTCCAACGATCTCGTGCCGGTGGACCTGCGCGTCGTCGCCGCGACCAAGGTCGATCTCCGCCAAGCCGCGGCAGAGGGCAAGTTCCGCGAGGACCTCTATTACCGCCTGAACGTGGTCGTGATCACCATCCCGCCGCTGCGCGAACGGCGCGAGGACATCCCGCTGCTGTTCCGGCATTTCGTGGTGCAGGCCGCCAACCGCTACAACCGCGAGCCGCGCGACCTCACGCCGGCGCTGGCGCAAGGGCTGATGGCGCAGGACTGGCCCGGCAACGTCCGCGAGCTGCGCAACGCCGCCGACCGCTTCGTGCTCGGGCTGGACGAGACCATGGCGGCCTCCGCAGCACCCGACGCCGGCCCGCAGTCCCTGGCGGAGCGGGTTGACCTGTTCGAGAAGAGCGTCATCGAAACCGAACTCGCCCGCCACAAGGGCAGCGTCAAGGCCACCATCGAAGCCCTGAACATCCCCCGCAAGACCTTCTACGACAAGCTCAAGCGCTACGGCCTGACCCGGGACGATTTCGTGGAGTGAGGGTCATGGGGTGCCTTCGTCGAAGGACCGCTCGACAGAGGGGCGGAAACCATCCGGCCCTCGCGGAGTTGTTGTCCGGCGGGTGCGTGAGCGCGCCCGCGCCCGGTTGACATTCCGTACCGTACGGTAACATTGCATCCGCGCAAACCAACGCATTCACATCACGCGAGTCCATTCCATGCCGAACGATCAGTCCCGCCCGGTCCGCCTTCTCGGCCTGTCGGGCAGCCTCCGCAAGGGGTCCCACTGCACCGCCGTCCTCGAAACGCTCCGCGAGAAGCTCGCGGGCAAGGCGGAGTTGACCATCCTGCCGCTGAACGACGTTCCGCTCTATGACCAGGACATCGACACCGACCAGCCGCCGGCCGGCGTCGCCGCCCTGCGCCAGGCGATCCGCGACGCCGACGGGCTGGTCGTGATCTCGCCGGAATACAATTACGGCATGTCCGGCGTGCTCAAGAACGCGCTGGACTGGGCTTCGCGCCCCTACGGCAAGTCGGCCCTGCCCGGCAAACCCGCGCTGATCATGTCGGCCTCCCCCGCCTTCACCGGCGGCGTGCGCGCGCAGTATCAGGTGCGCGAGACGCTGGCCGCGACCGGCTGCCGCGTCGTCGCCCGCCCGCAGATCGTGATCCCCGCCGTCCACGAGAAGATCAAGGACGGCCGCCTCACCGACGAGGCCACCCTGACCTTCGCACTCGCCGGGGTGGACGACCTGCTGAAGGAAGTCCGGCTGGTCGGGTCGCTTTAAAATCGGGATAGGGGGCGATCCTAGTGGACCGCACCCCTCCCACACCACCCGGCATGCGGGTCCGCACCGGGCGGTTCGAGGAGTTGA
>NZ_JAFIQV010000071.1 GCF_017356015.1 Azospirillum sp. SYSU D00513 | reverse complement strand
GGGGATGATCGGTTCTTTGCGTCGTGCCATCGGGGGCTCCTTCCGTTCTCAGCATACCCCCGCCGAGCACGAAATTCCGGATAGTCCCCCGCTACCTGGTCGAGCAAGGGCCCAACCTGGGCCGCATCGTCCACCTCTCGTCCGGTCAGCGTGGCTGCAACGATCCGGCCGCTCGCCGCGTCCATGCCGATGTGCAGTTTCCACCAGGATCGCCGCTTCTTGGTTCCATGCTTCTCAATCAACCATTCGCCCGGCCCACACAGCTTCAGCCCGGTGCTGTCCACCAGCAGGTGAAGAGGCCCGCCGGTCGGCTGTCCCTTGCTGGACAGCGCCACCGTCCTGGCCCGACGTGCGATGGTGGAGTGATCCGGCACCGGCAGGTCGAGCCCGAGCGGGTCCAGGACGGAGCCGATCAGCCCTTCGGTCTGGCGCAGCGCCAAGCGGAAGACTGCGCGCAGCATCAACGCCGTTGTGATCGCCAGGTCCGAGTAGTTCGGCTGCCCGCTCGGTGTAGTTCGAGGCGCCGCCTTCCAGCCCTTAATGGCTTCGTCGCTGACCCACACCGTGAGGCTGCCACGACCCCGCAGGGCGGCATCATACGCGGCCCAGTTCGTCACACGCCGTTTGGGACGGGAGATGTGATGCCGCCGAGCGGCGTTGGCCTTGTGCGGCATCGATGAGGGCTCCCCTGGGTGGCAAGGCCTCCCTGCCTACGCAAACCCAGACATCCGTGCAACAACCGCGACCCGCGGTGCGGCGATCACTTGATTCCGCCGTCCCGGAACAGGTGGAGAAGGGATCGCGCAACAGTTTGGGAGGCGAGGGGTTGGAGTGTGGAGGTCCTCCCCGGCTTCCCGATGTTCCCGCGGCCGGCTTCCTCTTTTCCGGGAGATGTTCATGAAAGCCGTCGTTTTCCATGGCGTGGGCGACATCCGCGTCGAAGAAGTGCCCCAGCCCAAGATCAAGGACCCGCACGACGCGATCGTCCGCATCACGGCGAGCGCCATCTGCGGTACCGACCTGCACATGATCCGCGGCACGCTGCCCGGCATGAAGCCCGGCACCATCCTTGGGCACGAAGGAGTGGGCGTGGTCGAGGAGGTCGGGCCCATGGTGCGCAACCTGAAGCGGGGCGACCGCGTGGTGATTCCGTCCACGATCGGTTGCGGCTCGTGCAATTACTGCCGCTCCGGCTATTTCGCGCAGTGCGACGAGGCCAACCCGAACGGTCCGGCAGCCGGCACCGCCTTTTTCGGCGGTCCGGAGATGACCGGTCCCTTCGACGGGCTTCAGGCCGAATACGCTCGCGTTCCCTACGCCAACGTCGGGTTGGTGAAGCTGCCGGACCAGGTCACCGACGATCAGGCCATCCTGATCTCCGACATCTATCCGACCGGCTATTTCGGCGCCGAACTGGCCGAGATCAAGGCAGGCGACATCGTCGCGGTCTGGGGCTGCGGCCCGGTCGGCCTGTTCGCGATCCTCAGCGCCTTCCAGCTCGGCGCCAGCCGGGTCATCGCGGTGGACGGGATTGAAGGCCGGCTGAACCGCGCCCGCGACCTCGGCGCGGAGACGGTGAACTACAATAGGGAAGATCCGGTCCAGGCGATTCGCGATCTGACCGGCGGCGCCGGCCCCGACCGGGCCATCGACGCGGTGGGTGTGGATTCTGAACGGCCCAAGACCGGCCCGGCGGCGGAGCAGGCAAACCAGCAGGCTGGACAGTTCGCACGGGAGGTCCAGCAGATCGCGCCGGACGCCAACCCGCGGGGCGACCAGTGGAAGCCCGGCGACGGTCCGTCCCAGGCGGTGACCTGGGCCCTGGATTCGCTGGCGAAGGCGGGAACGCTCTCGATCATCGGCGTCTATCCGCAGACCGACAAGTTCTTCCCCATCGGGATGGCGATGAACAAGAACATCACCGTCAACATGGGAAACTGCAACCACCGCAAATACATTCCCCGTCTCGTCTCGATGGTCGAGGCCGGCACGGTCGATCCGGCCAGGATCCTGTCGCACGTCGAACCGATGAGCGACGTCATCGAGGCCTACAAGCAGTTCGACCTGCGCAAGCCGGGATGGGTGAAGGTGGAGCTAGTTCCCGGCATATAGACGAACATCACCAGGGGTATGTGGGCGGCCAGTAGAACGCCTTCAAGCGTGGCTTCACTGGTCGCCCGAAAAGCAAACGCTCCACCGATACCACTTCATTGGAGAGACTCGATGCGCAGTATTTTGATTTTCCCGGCGAGTGCGGTGTTAGCCGTGATCTCCATTCCCGCTTTCGCACAGTTTGAAAAGGAACTTCCCCAGGGAACGAAAAGCGTTCAAACACAGATCGGACCGATCGAGGTCAGAAAAATTGCCGGCGGTCTGGAAAAACCCTGGGGCATCGATTTTCTCCCCGACGGTCGCGCCTTGATAACCGAAAAGGCTGGGCGTTTGCGCATTTTGAAGCTCGACGGTTCGCTCTCGGGCCCTTTGAACGGAACCCCGGAGGTGTATTCGGAGGGGCAAGGCGGTTTGATGGACGTGGCGGTCGACCCGCAATTCGCGCAGAATCGCATCGTCTACCTCTCGTTTGCGGAACCGGGTGAAGGCGGTGCCGGTACGGCGCTCGGCCGCGGGACGCTTGCGGATGACCGGATCGAGAATTTCCGGGTCATTTTCAGACAGACCCCAAAAGTAACGGGCTCGAACCATTTCGGTAACCGGATTGTTTTCTCACCCAATGGGCACATCTTTCTAACGCTTGGCGAGCGTTTCAAATTCGCCCCGGCGCAGGATCTGTCGAATACGCTGGGGACAGTCGTTCGCCTGAACCGCGATGGAACGATCCCGAAGGACAATCCATTCCACGGCGATCCTAAAGCCGACGACGCCGTCTGGTCTTACGGCCATCGGAACATTGAGGCGGCAGCGTCCCACCCGCAGACCGGCGCCCTCTGGGTTGCGGAAATGGGACCTCTTGGTGGCGACGAGCTGAACCAGCTACAACCGGGCAAGAACTACGGTTGGCCGGAGGTCAGCTGGGGCCGGCATTACAATGGCCGCGATATTCCCGATCCGCCCACCCGTCCGGAGTTCGCCGATGCGGCAATGCATTGGACCCCGGTGATCTCTCCCTCCGGCATGCATTTCTATACTGGTAATCTTATCACTGGCTGGGAGGGAAGCGCTTTGATTGGTTCCCTCAGCGGAACGGCCCTGGTGCGTGTTGCCATTGACGGCAACAGAGTACGGGAGGCTGAACGCATTCCTTTGGGCGCCCGCGTCCGCGACGTGACGCAAGGGCCGGACGGCACGATCCATGTTATTACCGATGAGGCGGACGGGGCGGTCTGGCAAATCACACCGATGGACAGCGGCAACCAAGCAAACAAGGATTGATCCGTTGCGTTCATTCCCACGGGGTGGCCCGGCTGAAAGCCATTGGAAGGGCGTCGGCGGATGCGATCTCCGGCGTCGGCATCATGAGACGGGAGGGCTGAGCGGCTCACTGAATTAGAGATTGTGGACAGCACAACATGTCGGATTTTTTGATGGTCCTGACCCTCGCCCTGCTTCCGGCGGGCGGCAATCTGGTCGGCAGCTTGTTGGCGGAGTGGATCCGAGTTCCTTCTTGGGCGATCGGAGCGGCGCTCCACGCAGCGGCGGGTGTTGCAATCGCCGTGGTCAGCGTGGATATGATGCCGCGCGCGCTCGAAACACTGCCGGGCTGGCTGCTCGCCATCGCGTTTGGCTGCGGTGCGGCTTTTTCGATCATGCTGAAGTGGGGTGTGGATTGGGGACGCCATCATGTTTCGACTGGTAGTGCCGGAGCCTGGATGGTCTACATGGCCGTCGCCACGGACCTGCTGAGCGACGGTCTGATGATCGGCGCCGGTTCCGCTATAGCGAGCGGCCTGGGGCTTCTCCTGGGGCTTAGTCAGGTGGTCGGGAATGTGCCAGGCGGATTCGCAGCAATGGCGAATTTCTCCGACGAGGGCGTATCGCGCCGGACGCGGCTGATGATCGCCGCGTCTTTTGTGCTTCCAGTGCTTCTTGGAGCAAGTGTGGGCTTTTGGCTGCTGCGCGGGGCGGGCAGCATAGTCGAAAGTGCCGCGCTGGCCTTCATTATCGGTGTTCTGCTCCTCGCGACGATTGAGGACTTAGTCCCGCAGGCCGATGAACCGGGGGCCGTCAGATGGCTCTCAACCATTTCTTTTTCCGCTGGTTTCGCTTTCTTAGTCCTTCTTTCCTCCTATCTGGGATGACCAGCCGGAAGCGTCGAAGCGCGGCTTGGAACGCTTGAAGGTGATAATAGTCGGCGACCACAATAGGCATGAATAGGCAATGATGATGTCGTCTCCTCGGGATCTGGTTGAAAAACGGCGACGTGCGCTGCTCCTCGTCAATCAACATGCCGGCAAGGGCACGCATAACGTGGATGCTGTGGTCGATCTCCTGCGTGCGGGCGGCCTTGAGGTCGAATCGCACCTCTTTCCGAAGAAGCACCCCATTCCTGACATGATCCGCACCAGAGCCGCCGATGCTGACTGCGTCATCATCGGCGGCGGTGACGGGACTCTCAACAGTGCGGTCCCAGCCCTCCTCGAATGCGGCTTGCCTCTGGGCATTCTGCCCCTTGGTACGGCCAACGATCTTGCCCGCACTCTAGGCATCGACATGGACCCGCTATCGGCAGCGACGATTATCTCCAGAGGCTACACGCGTGAGTTGGATCTCGGTGAAGCGAACGGGCATCTATTCTGGAATGTTGCAAATATTGGGCTTAGCGCTACTCTGGCGCAGGAAGTACCGGACGCTTTGAAAAAGCGTTTGGGTGTGCTGGGCTACGCCATCGGGGCATTGCAACTTTTGGTGCGTATGCGGCCATTCGCCATCGAGTTCGAATGGGAAGGGCGGACGGAGCGTGGGCGGACCTTTCAGGTGAGCATCGGTAACGGCCGCTACCAGGGGGGAGGAATGATGGTTGCGAGCACGGCCGAGCCCGATGATGGGCGTTTGCACGTCTACAGCTTGGAAACAAAAACCAGATTGCGGCTCCTTACCCTTCTGCCGATGCTGCGCAAGGGCACACAGGCCGGGCAAGAAGGAGTGCGAGCCTTCACCTGTACGGAGTTGGTCGTTCGCACGCCTGCGCCTATGCCCGTCAGCACGGACGGTGCGTTGACGACGGAAACACCGGTTCGGCTGTGTGTAAGGCGGAGAGCGCTCAAAACTTATGTGCCGGCAGAACGGGAAGCGGCCGAAATGCCTGCATGAACGTTTTGCAGAGCTTATTCTTCACCTTGCCGTATAAATTGAGTGCTCACTGGTGGTTTGACGCAGGAAATAATTCTGAGGGTGTCACTCAGTAACGTTGGATTTGAGCCACTTTGTTGATTTTGCGCCTCTACGCTTCTCTGAGTTGATTAACCCTCCCATCACATACACCTTTTTCGGAAGGCTGCTCCATCGCTTGTCGCCTTTTTGATGTCACAAATAAGCCTTGAAAGCGCTGGCAGAGGCGAAGCAAAGAAATTCGTTCAAATCCGACGTTACAGCGTGACACCCTCCGGCAAGTGCAGCGCTTCCTGTCCATCCACGATCCAATTGCCAACCTCTTCCATCTCCGCCGCAGCCGCCATACCGCGACTGAGTTCCGTATCGCACGCGCTCAGGCCTTCACGGTCTGGGCGGAGATCGCTGGTAGCCGATTGGCTGCGTAAGCCGACCCCTTCCTAACCCATGGACAACAGTGCGTTCCTGGTTGCCCGCATAGGCCATCACCTTGGCGAAGTTCCTCTCGATGCACCATGAGGTGTCTCCTGCATGGCGCGGCCTATCCGTCCCTGCCCTCGTTCGAGCAAGACTTGACGGCCCAAGCGGACAAGCTTCTGGAGCCGCGACTGCCGCAGCTCCTCCAACCGCTCAACCAGCCGCGCCCCCAAGTCGCGCAGAACTGCGTCGCCCAGGCGCTGGGCGGTCGGGAACATTTCTCGCTCCTCGGAGCCCGCATGGTGTTCCAATGCCGAGCGCAGTGCAGTCAGATGCTCATCGAAGTCGGAGGTGGACGGGTCGAGAGTCAGCAGGATCGCCAGTTGGTCAGCAAGCTGTTGGTGCTCGGCCCCCGCGATAGGGATCGAGTCGGTCACGTGCCGGACCCGCGGGTAGAAAATCTCGTCTTCGATCATCTCGTGCATGTCCATTTCCCCGGCCAGCTCGTCCAACAGCTCCAGCCGATGCGGGTCGTTTGGCATGGTTGCGGCGATTCGATCGAACAGGCCGCGGATCAGCATGTGATGCCCGACCAGCACCTCGTCCGCCTTCGGCCTGCAATCTCCGATGCCGGAGGGCGGCTCCGCCGTGCAGGCAGTGTCGCGTGCGAGCGCGCCGTCGCGCCGGGTTTCGGGCCGGCGCACCTCGACCATGCCGTCGCTGACACGCACCTCGAAAGTCGGCTGCACCGCAGTGGCCGGACCGTCCAGCGGCCGGCCACTGTGCAGGCAATAGCGCGACCCGTGCCAAGGACAGACCAGCCCACCCCGGAAAACCCAACCCTCGGACAATGGGCCGCCGAAGTGCGAGCACCGGTCCCCAAGCGCATGGATCCGTCCGTGATGGCGGACCAGGGCCACGCGGACACCCTCCACCTCGACTAGCCGGGGCTTGCCTTCCTCCAGTTCGGCGGCATCGAGAACGGACACGAAATTGCGCGGGGCGGGATTGCGGTCTGCGTGGTCGGCACCGACGTTTCGACGGTGGGCCAAGTGCCCGCCCAGGTAGCCGCCCGCGAACATGGCGGCAAAGGCGAGCGCCGACACGGCTTTCGCACCGCGGCGGCGGCCACGCCGGCGCAAGATAAGCGACGAAAGGAAAAGTGTCAGCGCGGTGGTGTTGGCCGCCGCATGCACGACGCCAAGGCGCCGTGGCTCGCCGTGGGTCTTATCCCAATCCACCAACCCCGTCACAATAGCGCCCGCAGCTCCCAGGCAGCCGATGCCGATGGTCAGGTCAGCGGCCGTCGCGAAGCCCCGGTTTTCTTCCCCGCCGGCCACGCCATCCGCAACGTCGAGCAACACCGACGCCGTCCAGGATCCGAGCGGAACGGTTACCAGAGCCGGGTGGATGGAGTGGCCGTAAGAGGTTCCGTGCAGCGCTGTGCGCACGCGCTTTCCCGGCCCACCCAGCGCTCGGAACGGGATCGCTACTGCCTCTCCGAGGCCGTGACTTGCGTGATCAAGCGTGCGGGCGCGTTCGATGCGCCCGATAATCCTATCGCCGAGGCGTGCGAATTTTGCCATGCATGATCATCCCTACTGTTGGTATCTGGAACAGGCCTATTCATCGAACAATCACGCTCCGATCCGGCTTTGGTACAAAACTCGGGGGAAAGAGGAGGTCTGGACGCTGTCAGGTTACCAGCACTGCTCGCCTTACCATGAGCCAGATCATGATAAGGCGAATAAAGGTAGCGGATGACACCGTCAAGTCGATTGCAGAAGCTGTTCCGAGTGCCCGATCCGGACGATGTTCATTGAGGCCTGCTTCGCACTTGGTCAGACCTTTGCCGCCTGAGAGGAAATCGCTGGTAGGCGACGAGCTGCATAAGACCCCATTGCCAATCTTTGAGCATCAGAGTCTTTCCTGCTGACTGCCTGGCTGTCAACTTGGCGGTGTTTTCCGACTCCCGTGATTAACCGTCTCAATCACGCCGAATGCCTTCCGGCATGATTGGCCAAAGTTGATCTAAGAAGGGGGATAATTAGGTGGAGGATTACCCGCAGGCGTTGGAGTACTTGGACGCGGAGGTGCTTCAGCAGCGGGCGACTGCTGCGGGGGGGTTATGCGCCAGACTGTGTTCGACAGATCGTCGGCAACGATCAGGGCACCCCGTGGATCGACCGTCACGCCGACAGGCCGGCCATAGGTATTGCCGTCCTCACCGAGGAAGCCGGTCACGAAGTCAATCGGAGGACCGGCAGGCGCACCATCGCGGAAGGGAACGAAAACGACCTTGTAGCCGATGGGGACGCTTCGGTTCCAACTGCCATGTTCGCCGACAAAAACCCCATCGGCGAACTGAGCGCCCATCGCTGGGGTGGAGAAGGCCAATCCGAGCGCGGCGACATGCGATCCCAAGCTGTAATCCGGCGGGATCGCTGAGGCAACCTTCTGCGGGTCCTGTGGCCGGACGCGGGGATCCACGTTTTGGCCCCAATAGCTGTAAGGCCAGCCGTAAAAGCCGCCTTCGCGGACCGACGTGAGATAATCAGGGACAAGGTTCGGGCCAAGCTCGTCGCGCTCGTTCACCACCGCCCAAAGCTCGCCTGATCCCGGCTGGATGGCGAGGGCGGTGGGGTTGCGGAGGCCAGTGGCGTAGGGCTTATGCGCTCCCGTCTGAGCATCCACCTGCCAGACCATCGCGCGGTCCACTTCGGCAGACAACCCACGTTCTGTGATGTTGCTGTTGGAGCCGATGCCGACGTAGAGAAAACGTCCATCCGCACTGGCGGCCAGCGCTTTGGTCCAGTGGTGGTTGATCTCAGATGGCAGGTCGGTGACCTTGACCGGCGGCCCTTCGGCGCGGGTCTGTCCGTCACGGTAGGAGAACCGAACCAGAGCATCTTGGTTTGCGACGTAGAGCTGGCCATTGACCAGCGCAAGTCCATAGGGCGCGTTCAGATTGTCGGCGAAAACGGTGCGCTCTTCGTAAACGCCGTCACCATTTCCATCCCGCAGCAAGGTCAGCCGGTTGCCGCTCTTGACCGATGTCGTTCCCTTGGCCTTGATGAAGCCGGCTATGACGTCCTTCGGTCGCAAAGCCGGTGCCGAGCCGCCTCTTCCTTCGGCAACGAGGATGTCGCCATTGGGGAGAACGAGGGTCTGGCGTGGAATGCCGAGGTCTGTGGCGATGGCCGTGATGTTATAGCCTTCCGGCACGGTTGGTTGCCGATCGCCCCATGGTGCAGGATTGGCGATCTTCATGCTGGGAAGCAGCCCACGCTCCTGCTCGGGGAGCTGTGGATTGGAGCCATAATCCGGCGCGGCGGGGTCGCCATCACAGGCGGTCAGCAGGGCCATGAGCGCCATGGTGGTCGACAAGTAAGAAAACTTCATTTGATTCCTCCCACGCGGAGGCTGGAGAAGCCGAGCCAAGTCGCCAGGATCGCTAGAACGACGACTATTGCCGAAAGGACCAGACCTTCAGGCATCGTCGCCCAAGCGTCCCGCGCGTGGACAAACGAATTGATGAGGCCGAGAACGAAAGTGGCGAGCAGCAGAAGAACGTAAATGAGCGGGCGCCCCCGGCGACGGTCTGCGCGAATCAAATCAACAAGACCCCATAGGAGCGCGAGCCCGGTAAAAACCATTCCACCCGCGACCAGCCAAGCGGCAAAGTTGATCCACTGGATTTCGTAGGTCGAGGCGTAGGCAATGTCGCTGAGCAAGCTCCCCAGAAAGGGCGGAATGGTGGCGGCGAGCAGCACCGCATGAAAGGGCTGGATTGCCCTTGCTGATCTTTCATTCACAGTGACTGCCAAGGCATCCTCTCCTTACCCGACGGCGCTGTGCGCCGATACACCGAGTGCAGCACTCCAGTGAAGTGCCCAAATATGAAGACAACAGTGCCGGCGTGCCGAAAGTTTCCTATTAATTATGCCGTCGCACTTCGCCTCGTTGCCCTGGTCGTTTGCAGGAGGAACATTGCTGGGCTCCAGACTGTCGGGCCCTCCAGGAACATTGCTGGAGGTTCAGAGGACTTGCCTGGGCGCCACGTTCATCCTGGCTAAGACGATTACCGGGCGGTCGCTGCCGTGAAGCACTGCCAAATGGGCCTTTCGACCACCCAATCCCCGCGATCTCACCAGAGCCAAGGCCGCTCCCTGGGTCACGCACCACTTCACGAAGGATGTGTCACCACAAGGTAGCCGACTGCATGTCTTTCCTTGTTCTTACTCCGATGGCAGGGCAGGGGTGATCCCGTCCCACCCCCGCGATTCCAGGATATCCATGGCGCGGTCGACGGGTATGCGGGCCACGCCGGGGCGATCCTTTGCCCAGCCATAGCCGTTCAACCAAGCTTCGGCGCGGGCGCGTTCCGCCTCGCCGGCCTCCGGATCCGCCGGCAGCGTGTGCGGCGGCGGAAACACCTTCGCCTCGCGGCGGCCCAGAGTGTAGAGATAGGCGGCCATGTCGCGAGCCTCCTCCCGGCTCACGCCCAGGTTGGGCATCGCCGTTCCGGGGGCGTGGGCGGGCGGATCGACGATCCAGGCCACGAGGTTCTGCGGCTGGTTCGGCAGCACGCCGCCGATGTAGCCGCGCACCGCGAAATCATCCAGCGGCGGCCCGACCCGGCCGGAGGCGCCGAAGCCCGGGATGCGGTGGCAGGCCGCACAGCCGTAGCGCGCGATCTGCGCTTCGCCACGGTCGGCGTTGCCGCCGGGGACCCCGAGGTGGGGCGGCGGCTCAGCCTCGCCACAGCCGGCCAGGATGGCGAGAAGCGGGGTGAGGAGGATCAGACGCATGGTGGCCTCATCAGCGTCGGCACCCCGACCATGATGGTGGAGAACGCGAACAGCGCGCTCTGCGCCGCCGTGACCTGTGCAATGAAGCGGCCGCGGCGGGACCGCGTGTCGGTCGGGTCCGCTGTCGCCCCCGGAGCCGACCGCCAGGCACGGACGCCGAGCAACGCGATCGGCAACACGGCGGCGGCCGTGGCGAGCGCCACCGCGGCGGTGACAACGCGAACGCCCATGACCGTCGCCTCATGCCAGCCCCAGAGGCAGGCGAGCGACACGAAGACGTAGACAAACAGGAAGTGCGCGCTCCAGAGGATGGCGGGAGCAACGAGGATCGCGGAACCCTTGGGGACGGACGGCATGGCAGTTTCTCTTCCCCTCAACCCAGCAGGGGTGGGATGTGGACGAGGACGAATCCGACCGCCCACAGCGCTGCGGTGTAGTGCCAGAACCGGACTGCGATGCGCAGAGCCAGATGACGGCCGCGGGTGAAATGGCCCCTCCACGCCGCTACGGCGGCCAGTCCGGCGATCAGGACCGCCGCGCCGGCGTGGATCGCCTGATAGCCGAACAACGTCCACAGCACGGCCGCCAGTGCGTGCTCCTGCGCGGGAAGGCCGAGGTGGCCCGAGGATAGCAGGCCGTGCGCCAGCGCCGCCGTGGCCAATCCCATGGCCACCGGCAGGCCGAGCATGGCCGGCACCGCGGCGCCCGCGCGCATCCGCCGCTCCGCCCAGGCCAGCACGGCACTGCCCGCCAGCATCAGGCACAGGTCGAGCACCGCCGGCCAGGCGGACGGAGACGGAAGGGGTGTGCCCATCCGGTCGGGCGTGTAGCTCCACAAGAAGAACAGGCTGAAAGCGAGCGAACCGTACAGCGCCGCGTCCGCCGCCAGCGTGACGTTCAGCGCTGTGCTACCGGGCGCGGCATGATGTCCGTGGGCGGTGGGCAACACGGTGCCGGGGGAGGCGACGATGTCGCCCCGCCGCCCTTCGGGGGAGGTTGGCCACATCCAGACAAGAAACGCCGCGACGCTCAGCAACCCACCCAACGCCGCCATGGCGTAGAGCTTCAACAGAAAGCTGACGAAGAACACGCCAACGCACAGTGCCGCGACCAGCGGCATGTAGGTCGGGCCGGGCAGCTCGAGCACCTGTTCCGGCCGTGCGTCGGTCGCGCTGGTGCCCATCATCAGCCGTCGCCCCCCAAGACTGTCCGGAAGAAAGCCCACCCCCAGCTCGACCGCTTTCGACAGCTTCGGCTGGTCCCACATCGGGTCGCGGCTGGAGATCACGGGGATGCTGCGGAAGTTGCAGGCGGGAGTGGGCACCTTCAGCCATTCCAGCGTCCCGGCGTTCCAGGGATTATCGCCGGACGGCGTGCCGCTGCGCGCGGTCCACAGGATGTTGACCATGGCCAGCAGGACGCCCAGCGCGAACAGGAAGGCCCCGCCGGTGGCAATCAGGTTCCCCAGTTCCAGGTTCAGGCCCGGCAGGTAGGTGTAGACCCGCCGCGACATGCCGATCAGCCCCAGCCAGTGCAGCGGGAAGAAGGTCAGGTGAAAACCGGCGAACATGGTCCAGAAGCTACACCGGCCCAGCCGCTCCGACGGCATGCGCCCCAACGCCAGCGGCATCCAGTAGTGAATGCCCGCGAACAGCGGAAAGACCGCCCCGCCGATCAGCACGTAATGGAAGTGGGCGACGACGAAGTGGGTGTCGTGGACCTGCAGGTCGAAGGGCACGATGGCGACCATCACGCCCGTGAAGCCACCGATCACGAAGGTGACGATGGTGCCGATGGCGAACAGCAGCGGCGTGTCGAAGCGGGGGCGCCCGTGCCACAGCGTGGCGATCCAGCCGAAGACCTGGATGCCGCTGGGGATCGCCACCAGCGTGCTGGCGGCGGAGAAGAAGGCCAGCGACAGCTGCGGGATGCCGGTGGCGAACATATGGTGGACCCACAGCCCGAAGCTGAGAAAGCCCATGCCAACGGCCGCCAGCACCAGCCAGCGATAGCCGACGATGGGGTGCCGGGCGAAGGTCGGGACCACCATTGACATGATTCCGGCCGCCGGCAGGAAGATGATGTAGACCTCCGGATGGCCGAACAGCCAGAACAGGTGCTGCCAGAGCAGCGGGTGCCCGCCCTTCGCGGCGTCGAAAAAGGGCAGGCCGAAGGCGCGCTCCAGCTCCAGAAGGATGCTGCCCATGATCAATGGCGGAAAGCCGAAGACGATCATGAAGGCGGTGATCAGGATGTACCAGGCGAACAGCGGCATGCGGTCGATGGACATGCCCGGCGCGCGGGTCTTCAGGATGGCGACGATCAGCTCGATGGAGGCGGTGATCGCCGAAATCTCCATGAAGGTGATGCCGAGCAGCCAGAAATCGACGTTCATTCCCGGCGAGAACAGGGTGGAGCTGAGTGGCGGGTAGATGAACCAGCCGCTGTCGGGGGCGAGGCCCAGCGGCAGGCTGGACAGCAGCAGCAGCCCGCCCAGCAGATAGCACCAGTAGCCGAAGGCGCTGAGGCGCGGAAAGGGTAGGTCGCGCGCCCCCAGCATCGGGGGCAGCAGGTAGACCGCCACCCCTTCCAGGATCGGCACGGCGAACAGGAACATCATCATCGTGCCGTGCATGGTGAAGATCTGGTTGTACGCCTCCGGCGTCAGCAGGTCGTTCTCCGGCACGGCGAGCTGGACGCGGATCACCAGCCCCAGGATCCCGGCGATAAGAAAGTAGATGAAGCCGGTGATGACGAACCGCCGCCCAACGTAGGTCTGGTTCACCGCCGATATCGCGCGCCAGCCCGCGGGGGAGCGCCACGCGGCATCCAGCTCGTCGCGCTGCCGGGCCGGCTCGTCCTGAGGAATGTCCGTGCGGGGGCTGGCGATGTCGGTCATTTGAGCCCGTACAGATAGCTGGACAGCGCGCGCAGCGTCTCGCCGTCGAACCCGTTGAAGTTGGGCATCCGGTTGCCCGGCTTGATGTTTTGCGCTCCGGCGATCCAGCCGCCCATGGGGCCTTCGCCGTTGGGCAGCATGCCGGCGGCCAGCGTCAGGCGCCCGCCGACATGGGTCAGATCAGGACCGCCGCCGCCGTCGGCGGTGGTGCCCCGGATGGCGTGGCATGATGCGCAGCCGCCGCGCAGGAAGGCCTGGAACGCCCGTTCTTCCACCGGGCCGCGCGGCGGGGCCGGCTGCGCCTCGCGGGCGAGCCAGGCGGCGAAGCCGTCCGGCTCCATCACCACGGCCATGAAGGCCATGTGCGCGTGCTGGGCGCCGCAGAACTCATAGCATTGGCCGCGGAAGACGCCGGTGCGTTCGGCGGTGATCTCCATGTGGTTCACCTGTCCGGGAATCATGTCGATCTTGCCGGCGAGGTTGGGCAGCCAGAAGCTGTGGATCACGTCCTCGGTGGTCAGCCGGAACTGCACGGGCTGGCCGACGGGCATGCGGATCTCGTTGGCGCTGACGACGGGCTGGGCGAGGCCAGGCCCGGTGTAGCGCACCTCCCACCAGAACTGGTGGCCGATGACGTGGATGGTCAGCCGGTCGGGGCGCTCCGGCACCAGCGGCCACTGGACGGCGAAGCTGGCGAGGAGGAAGACCGGCACTACCACGACGGGCAGCGCCACGCCCCCGGCGGCGATCAGCGTCGTCCCGCGCACCCGCTCGCGCCAATGCCGGGGCGCGAACAGCGCCGCGGCCAGCACGGCCATGACGATCACGAAGGCGCCGCTCAGCACCCAGACCATCAACCACCAGAGGTCCGCCACCTGCCGGGCGTTGATCCCCGCCGGGTCGAGCGCCGACTGCATGGTCGAGCATCCGGCCAGCGCCAGGGCGGCAGCAGGCAACAGCGTGATGACGACGCGCCTAGTCATCCCCACCCCCGATCTCGCGTGCCCAGACCGAGCGGAAGCGGTCGTTGCAGCCGACGATGCGGAAGGCACGGTCGGCGTGGCCGCCGCGCACGGCGGACACGCCATCGCGCTCGTAGAGGTGCAGCGTCATGACGCTGTGGATCACGCCGAGGTGGGTGAAAGCCTGCGGGAAATTGCCGAGGAAGGTGCCGTCCGCCTCCATCTGCTCGGGGTAGAGGCCGAGATCGTTGGCGCGGCCGAGCAGATCGTCCAGAAGCGCCCGCGCCTCCTCCCCCCGGTCCAGCGCGAGCATGGCATCCACCAGCCAGAAGCTGCACAGCAGGAAGGCTCCCTCTTTCCCCTCCAGCCCGTCCTCGTTCCGGTAGCGGTGGAGCAGCGCCCCGTCGCCAAGATCCGCGCGCACCTTGCGCACCGTCCGGTCGAGGACATCGTCGCCGATGGGCAGGCCGTAACCGGCGGCCACCAGGGTGGCGGCATCGGCATCCTCGCCGCCGAAGACCTGGGTCAGGTAGCCGCCGTCGGGATGGACACCGTTCTCCAAAATGTCCCGCAGGATGTCGTCGCGCGCGCGGACCCATTCGGGCCGTTCGCCGAACATCTGGATCGCCCGGTCCATGCCGACCCAGCTGAGGATCGCGGAATGGACGTGGCGGCGGTCCGGCATGCGCGGCTCCCAGATGCCGGCGTCCGGTTCCCGCCAACGCTCGACGATGAAGGTGGCGAACCGCTCGACCTGCCGACGGGTGTCCTCGTGCAGCCGCCCGCCGAGCCGCTCGAACAGGCGGGCGAGGTCGATGGCCTGCCCGTAGACGTCCATCTGGTGCTGGTCCACCGCGCCGTTTCCGCTGCGCACCGGGCGGCTGCCCCTGTAGCCGTCGAGATGGCCGTGGCAGCGTTCCCCCGGATCGACGGCGCCGTCGATGCCGTAGAGCGGCAGGATGCGCGGGCGCGTCTTCGCGCACACGCTCATCAGGAACTCGAAGAAGTGCCGGGCCTCGCTCGCGTGGTTCAGCTTGGCCAGCGAGAACAGCGTCAGGCTGGCGTCGCGCAGCCAGCAGAACCGGTAGTCCCAGGTGCGCGCCGTGCCGATGCCTTCGGGCAGGGAGGTCGTCGGGGCCGCCGCGATGGCGCCGGTGGGGGCGTAGGCCAGTGCTTTTAGCACAATGCCGCTGCGCAGCACATGCTCCCGGTAAGGACCGTTGTAGCTGGTGAAGGCGCTCCAGCCGGTCCAGAAGCCGCTGGTCGCCTCATGGAGGTGCTCCGCCAGCCCGGCGACGTCGTCGCGCGCGGGGACCTCGGCGGGGCCGAGGATGAAGCGGCGCGCCTCGCCCGCCGTCATCTCCACCGTGCCGACAGCCGCGCCCTCCCGGTGGTCCAGCCGCATGTCGGTGAACAGCGGCGGCAATCGTTCCGCCATGACACGGCCGTCCTCGACGCGCATCGGCACGGGCTCGGTGCGGAAGCCGGCGCCGATGGGACGGAAGGTGGCGCGCAGGCGCACGCGGCCCTCGGTCACCTCGACGATGCGCACGAGCTTCGCGGTGTTTAGGAGCTGGGTGAACTCCCCCTCCGGCGCATCGTGGCAGAGGGCCACGGGCATGAAGTCGGTCAGGCGCAGCACGCCGTCCGGCGTGGTGAACTGTGTCTCCAGAACGCAGGTGTCGCCGGCATAGCGCCGCTGGACCGTGGCTGCCGCGCAGGGCCGGATTTCGAAGAAGCCGCCCCGCTCGCTGTCGAGCAGGCGGGCGAACACCGGGTCGGCATCCAGACGGTCCAGGCAGCACCAGTCGATGGAGCCGTCCCATGCGACCAGCGCCGAACCGTGGCAGTCGCCGATCAGGCCATAGGCGGCGATCGGCCGGTAGCCGCGCGCGAAGTCCTCGTCGCTGGACAATGGCGGAAGGCTGAAGCTTGTCTCAGAGCCGATCATGACTCCTCCGCGTCGTGGTACCGGAGAGGCGGCGCGTGAACAGGGCGAGGCAGAGGGCGCCGAAGGTCATCGCGCTCACCGCGTCGAGCCAGTGCAGTACCGGCTGTTGCGCCGTAGGGCGCACCAGCCAGACCATGTGCGCGAGATGCTGAGCCAGCAGCAGGGCGCCCGCCGCGACCAGAACCTTCCGTCGGCCGCGCAGCCAGCGCGGCAGCAGGATCAGCACGGCCAGCGCCGCCGCCGGCACCACGATGCCGGGCATCAGCAGCAGCCATGCGCCGCCGCGGTCGAGATACCAGCCCACCTCGTCCGGCAGGTTGGCGGCCCAGACCACCAGGAAATGGACGAACCACAGATAGGCCGTGGTCCCGGCCAGCGCCAGCAGTGCCCCGGCTATGCCCCCGGCGTGCCGGGGCAGCGCCCCGTCCGGGCGCAGTTGGGCGGCGAGCAGGGCGGCGGCGAGCGCCGCGACCGTCTGCGTCACCCCGAAGGCGAGTCCGAACAGCGTCGACAGCCAGTTGGGATCGAGCGACATCACCCAGTCCAGCCCCGCCAACGTCACTGTGAACAGCATCAGCAGCAATCCGATCACGGCGATGCGCCGGTGATGCCGTCCCGGCCGCGTGATCGCCCAGGCAAGCGCGCTCCAGATCCCAAGATAGGCGGTGCTGCGCAGGACGAAGCCGCCCTGGTCCAGCCAGTGGCCGCGCATCGGCCCCATGGGACCGGTGCCGGTCTCG
Source organism: Azospirillum sp. SYSU D00513 (assembly GCF_017356015.1). Classification (GTDB taxonomy): domain Bacteria; phylum Pseudomonadota; class Alphaproteobacteria; order Azospirillales; family Azospirillaceae; genus Azospirillum. Next base: position 7,259 of record NZ_JAFIQV010000071.1, on the reverse strand, counting down.
GCCCAGGGATAGAGGTCCGGCAACCCGGCGAGCAGCGGCAAGCCGAGCAGGCCCAGCAGCGGCAGGGTCAGGGCGCCGGCCTCCAGCTCGTCTCGAACCGGCTCGAGCCAGGGATCGCTCAGCAGGTGCCCGGCCATCAGCAGCGTCAGGCAGCCGGCCGCCAGTCCGGTCCACAGCAGGAAGGCCAGCAGCCACGCCTGGAAGAAGAGCTGCGGCTGCAGCCACCAGCCGAGCACCGCCAGCATGAGCCCGCCGCCCGCCGCGGCGAGCGCCCAGCGCAGGGTGCGGCGGTAGGCCGGCCCGATGGAGAGGGAATGCGCGCTCATGGCCGGGGCAGCCTTTCCCGGTCTTCGGGCGGCAGCGCCTCCGCCGGAACCGCTTGAGAGTACTGGAGCGCCTTGAGATAGGCGGCGATCCGCCAGCGGTCCTCCGCCGCGATCCGGTCCGCATAGGCGGGCATGGGGCCGCGCCCCTCGGTGATGACCGTCACGATCTCGCGCAACGGCAGGTCACGATGCTCCTCCGCGTGGAAGGAGGCGGGTGGCGGAAATCCCCGGCGCGCCACCGGCCCGTCGCCATGCCCGGTCAATCCATGACAGGCGGCGCAGTAGATGCCGTACCGTTCGCGCCCGCGCTGCAGGTCCATAGCTTCCGGCGGGTTTGCCAGCGCCGCCGCGCGGTCGAGCGCGCCGATGGGCACCGTTCCCGGTGGCAGCGGATCGAGCACCACGACCGCCGGGGCCTGCGGATCGGCGTATTCGTGCTGTTCGGCCATGTTGTCGCCGCAGGCGCCCAGCAACAGAACGGGCAACAGGGCGAGCGCCGGAAGGACGGCGTGCCTCACCATGGCACCTCCTCCAGCCGTTCGGGGGCGAGAGAGGCGAGAAAGGCGCGGGTGCGCTCGGGATCGAAGCGGGTGTCGGACGCCTCGATGCAGAGATAGAAGGAATCCTCCGTCGTGCGGGCGAAGTGCGGGCTGTTGAAAACTGGGTGATGGAGCCGCGGCAGCCCGCTCAGCATCAGCAGCCCGCCAGCCGCCGCGACCGATCCGCCGAGGATGGCGAGCAGGATCGCCGAGGGCAGGAACATGGGCCAGCTGTGCAGCGGACGCCCCCCGACGTTGATCGGATAATCGACCACCGAGGTCCAGTATTGCAGAAGGTAGGCCGCCCCGGCGCCACCCACCACCGCCAGAAAGGCGATCCCGCGCAGGAGGTAATGGCCCCAGCCCCGCGCCGCGGTCGGGAACAGGTCCGGCACGGGATAGGGGCTGTAGGCGTCGAAGCGGCGGTAGCCGGCCTCGTGTGCCGCATGGGTGGCCTCCACCAGCCGTTCCGGCGAGGGAAACTGGGCCAGCAGCCCGTAGAGCCGGCTAGGCGCCGTCATGGCTCCTCCTCCCGGCGGTGTTCGGCTTGCGCTTCGAACAGGAAAATCACCGGCACGAAGCGGACGAACAGCAGGATCAGCATGGCGAACAGGCCGAGCGACCCGACCAAAAGCCCGATTTCCGGCAGCGTTGGCGTGTAGCTCCCCCTAGCCGAGGGCAGATGCGTGTGGTAGAGCCCGCCGACGACCACCATGAATCGGTCGAGCCACAGCCCGGCGCTGATCGCCAGCGCGACGGCGAGGAGGGCGGCCGCGTTGTGCCGGATGCGCGGGACCCACAGCAGTTGCGACGCCCCGGCGGTGCACAGCAGTGCTCCCCAATAGAGCGGCGCGAAGGCGCCGGTGACGCGGGCGACGAAGGCCTCGCGTTGCGTCGGGCCGCTGTACCAGGAACTGTAGGCGTCGAAGCCGTAGGCCCACAGCATGACGATCCCGTTGGCGACGAGCAGCCAGCCGATGACCTCGCGCGGCCTTTGCGCCAGCATGGGGTGCAGCACCAGGAACCGTTCCATCAGCAGCAGCACCCCCAGGACGAGGGCGAGGCCGGACATCAGGCCGCTGACCACGAAATAGGGGGGCAGGCGCGTCTGGTGCCATTCCGGCACGACGGTCACCGCGAACTCGAACGAGGCGGTGCTCTGCATGAAGATCACCAGCACCACCACCAGCCCGGCCAGCAGGTGATAGGCTGACCGGTGCAGCCGCCATTGCCGCGCCGACCCGCGCCAGCCCAGCGCCAGCAACCCGAAGGCCAGCCGCGAGCGCCGCCCGGCGCGTTCGTGGTCGCGTAGGTGGGCCAGATCCGGGATCATGCCGACATACCAGAACAGCGCCGTCACGATCAGGTGCGCGTTGATCGCGAAGAAGTCCCAGACCAGCGGGCTGCGGAACTGCGGCCAGACACCGAAGGTGGCGGGGTAGGGGAAGACCCAGTAGAACAGCCAAGGCCGCCCGAGATGGACGATGGGGAACAGTCCGGCGCAGATCACCGCGAACAGGGCCACCGCCTCCGCCGCGCGGTTGGTCGCGCTGCGCCATTGGGTGCCGCGCAGCACCAGCACCGCCGACAACAGGCTGGCGGCGTTCGCCACGCCGATCCAGTAGACGTACAGCGTGATGTCGAAGGCCCAGACATAGGGGATGTTGGTGCCCCATATGCCGGTGCCGCGCACCATCAGGTGGACGAACACCGCCCCGAACAGCAGCACGACCAGTGCCGCCGCCCCGAAGGCCGCCATCCAGCGCCAGGTGAAGGGCTGGTCCAGCACGATCAGCCCGGCATGGCGGTGCGGTGGGTGGCGTCCGGCGAGGGCGGTCCGCTCGACGCTCATGAGCCGCCTCCGTCCCGCCGCTTGGGGACGTCCGGGTTGGGGTTGCCCACGCGCGCCAGATATGTGGTGCGCGGCTGGGTGTTGAGGTCGGCCAGCACCCCGTAGTTCCGGGGCGACCGCTTGCGCGCGGTGACCGCGCTGTCCGGTGCGTTCAGGTCGCCGAAGGTGATGGCGCGGGTCGGGCAGGCCTGCTGGCACGCGGTCCGCACCTCTCCGTCGCGCACGGGGCGGCCCTCGCGCTTCGCCTCGATGCGGGCGGCGCTGATCCGCTGGACGCAGTAGGTGCATTTCTCCATCACGCCGCGCTCGCGTACCGTGACGTCGGGATTGTAGACCTCGACCGGCGCCCCGCCGCCGCGGCCGGCATAGTCGAACCAGTTGAAGCGCCGCACCTTGTAGGGGCAGTTGTTGGAGCAGTAGCGCGTGCCGATGCAGCGGTTGTAGACCATGACGTTCAGGCCCTCGCTGTCGTGGACCGTCGCGTTCACCGGACACACCACCTCGCAGGGCGCCTTCTCGCAGTGCATGCACAGCATCGGCTGGAAATGCACGACCGGGTCATCCGGCGGCCCTTCGAAATAGCGGTCGACGCGCAGCCAGTGCATCTCGCGCCCGATCGCCACCTCCTCCCGCCCGACGACGGGCACATTGTTTTCGGCCTGGCAGGCGACCATGCAGGCGTTGCAGCCGAGGCAGGCGTCGAGGTCGATGGCCATGCCCCAGGCATGCCCCTCATATTGGTATTCCGGATAGAAGGAGGAGCGCTCCTCGACGGCGGCGCGGGCGAAATCCGGGTTCTCCCGGAACTCGGCCAGCGTGGCGGCGCGCACCACGGCGCGGTCGGCCATCGCGTGATGGTCCTGCGTGGTGACGAGCGGGTCGCGTGCGCCGCTCCGGCGCAGCGTTGCCCCGGTGCCATGCCACATCGCTTCTCCGCCGCGCAGGGCGTAGGCGCTGAAGCCCACGCCGCTGCCCACGAATCCCGCCCGCCAGCGCCCGTAGCCGAGCGGCAGGGTCGCGGTGTCCGGCGCGTGGCCGGGCATGACGAAGACCGGCCCGGCGACCGTCCGGCCGGCCAGCGTCACCTCGACGACATCGCCGTTCTGCACGCCGAACCGCGCCGCCGTTGCCGGGGCGAGCAGCACGGCGTTGCCCCACACCAGCTTGCTCAACGGGCGCGGCAGTTCCTGGAGCCAAGCATTCCCGGCATAGCGCCCGTCCCACACCGCCGGATCCGGCGCGAAGGCGACCCGCAGGCCCTCGCCCGCTCCGGCGGGGTTGACGGGCGGTGGCGGGGCCGGTTGGACGGGCTGCGGCGCGAAGGCGGTGCCGGCGACCACCCCGTCATGCAGCACCTGCGTCCAGAAGGCTTCGAAGCCAGTTTCCCCTCTCTCGGCGCGCCACCGTTCCCGCACCAGCGCCTGCCCGTCCGCCTCTTGTCCGGCCAGAGAAGCGATCAGTTCCAGCGCGCTCAGGCGCCCGGCGCGCGGTGTGCGCACGGGCTGCATCAGGCTGGCCGTTCCGTCGTAGGCCCGCGCGTCGCCCCAGCATTCCAGCGCATGGGCCATCGGCACGTGCCAGCGGCAACCGGCGGCGGTCTCGTCCTCGTACAGACCGAGGTGCAGCGAGAAGGGCAGGCGGGCCAGCCGCTCCGCGAATTCCAGACCGGCGGGCGCGTCGTAGACCGGGTTGGCGTCCAGGATCAACAGGTGCGTCGCCGTTCCCGCCGCCATGTCCTCGGCAAGGGCGGCAAGGCTGTCCGGATCCGGCACGGGAAGAACCGGGGCCGTGTGGACAACGGTGCTGCCGATCGCGCCGAGCCGTCCGTTTATGACGTGCACCAGCGCATGGATCCCGGCTGGCAGGCGGGGTCCCGCCACGACCAGCGCTCCCGGCCCGGCGCGCCGCAGATCCTCCGCCAGGACCGGGACGATCGGGTGCGGCTCGCCCCCGGACGGCGCCGAAACGCCCAAGGCGGCGCCGAGATCGGCGGCGAGGTGCAGGATTTCGTCGGGCGCCAGCGGCAGCCGGTGATCGGCACGGGTGCCCGTAGGGGTCGGGCAGGGCTCCGCGACATAGAGGCGGTTCATGGAGCCGGCCGGGTCGCGGCGCGCGGCGAAGGCGGCTGCATGGGCGATCCAGCCCGGCCCTTGCGACAGGAAGTCAGCGTCGAGGGCGAGGATCACCTCCGCCCGCGACAGGTCGAGACGGGTTTCCAACGGCTGCCCGAAGGCGAGCCGGGCGCCCTGGTACGGGGTGTCCGACAGGGCCGGCGCGTGCCGGTGCCAGCGCGCCTCGGGAAAGCGCTCCGACAGGGCCGCGGTCAAGGCGATGAAGGTGGGCGAACTGGTCGGCCCGGTCAGAAGGCGCAGGCCGGCACCTCCCCGCCCTTCCATCTCCAGGGCGAGCGCGTCCAGCATCCGGGCCAGCTCCGCCCGCGTGCGCGGCGTGCCTTCCTGCCGGATCAACGAGGAGCGGTCGGGATCGTGGAGCGTCAGGATCTCGGCCTGGGCGAAGGCGTCGGTCGCGCCGAGGCTGGCGGGGTGGAGCGGGTTGCCCTCGATCTTCACCGGTCGTCCGCCGTGGCTCTCGACCAGGATGCCGAGTCCGTAGCCGTCCTGCATCAGCGTGGTCGCGACATGCAGGGGCCGCCCCGGCGCATGATCCGGCACGCTCCGCGCACGAGCCACGATGGGCCGGGTCGGCGCCTCCTCGCAGCCGGTCAGTCCGGCGAGCGCCAGCGAGGCGCCCAGCAGCTTCAGCAGGGTCCGGCGGTCGGTGCGCGTGGCCTCTCCCAGATGAGGAAATTCCCGCTCCAGGAAGCGCATGGCGTCGGGTGAGGCGGCGAGCTGCTCCAGGCTGCGCCAGAAACGCGGTCCGTCGCCTCCGGCCAGGGCCGAACCGAGAGATTGCAGATCGGGGTGGTAGCGCTCGCTGGGCATGCGTTGCGCGACGTCAGTAATGGCAAATCGAGCAGTCGTCGAGCTGTGCCAACCGGTCGGGCGGCACGGACCCGGAGGACAGGCGGGCATGCGGATCCCAGTGGCAGTCCAGGCACCAGGACATCGACATGGTTTCGACCTTCCGAACTTGGGCCATGCGCTCAACGTCTCCATGGCAGGTCGCGCATTCGACACCGCGCGCGACGTGAATCCCGTGATGGAAGCGGACATGATCGGGAAGCTGGTGGACACGGTTCCACGCCAGCGGCTCCCCGGTCGCCATGCTGGCGTGTAGAGGAGCCAGGGCGGAGGCTGCGGTCCAGACCTGGGAATGGCAACCCATGCAGGTTTCGACGGTGGGAACCCCGGCGGTCGCCGCGACCTCCACGCTGCTGTGGCAATAACGGCAGTCCATTCCGAGTTCTCCGGCATGCACGGCGTGGCTGAAGGGAATCGGCTGGGTGATGGGCGACCCGACGTTCCAGAAGGGACCCGAACGCACGATGATGAAGCCGGTCACAACAACAAGCGCAAACGCGAACGCGGAGCTTGCAAGAATCCTGCGCAAGGCTCGGTCCGCGCTTGGCCGGAACAATTGGGTCATGCCATCCGGGTTCCGTTCATCAGAGGTGGGCAGAAAGGTAACTCCGGTGTTGGGCTCCGGTTCCGTTCGTCGGTCAACGCCCTGCAGATAACAGTTCTTGCTCGGTGGTTTGGTGCATCGATGCAGCGGTTGCGCGATCAGGCGGGGTGATCGGCTCTGTTGCAACTTTGGCCCCCTCCCCGGGATTGCGTAGGATGGTGTCCGTTTCGGCGACGGGAGCGGTGGGTTAATGGGCAGCAGGAAGAACCCGTTCAAGGGCCGGCAATTCACGTCGGAGGTGATCCTTTGGGCGGTGCGCTGGTACCTGCAGTTTCCAATCAGCTACCGTGATCTGGAGCGGATGCTGGCCGACCGCGGTGTGGAGGTTGACCACACGACGCTCTACCGCTGGATCCAGGCTTACGCACTGGAGTTGGACCGGCGGATCCGCCCACACTTGCGCATGACCACTGGCTCTTGGCGGGTGGACGAAACCTACGTGAAGGTGAAAGGCCGCTGGATGTACCTGTACCGCGCCGTCGATGCACGTGGGCAGACGGTCGATTTCCTTTTCAGCGCCAAGCGTGATGCCGCGGCCGCCCGGCGCTTCTTCCGCAAGGCCCTGAAGCAAGCCCACACCGTGAACCCGCGTACCGTCACGGTGGACAAGAACGCCGCTTACCCGAGTACCACCAGGGCGATGAAGAAGGCCGGTGAGCTGTGGCGCTTTACCAAGCTGCGGCAAGGCAAGTACCTGAACAACATCGTTGAACAGGACCATCGGCGCACCAAGCGGCTGGTCCGGCCGGGGCTCGGGTTCAAAAGCTTCCACAGTGCGCGTCGGACGATCGCCGGCTACGAGATCATGGCCATGGTCCGCAAGGATCAGGTCCGGGCTGTTTTGGCCAACGAAATGCCGACACAGGCAGGGACTATCCGGAATTTCGTGCTCGGCGGGGGTATGCTGAGAACGGAAGGAGCCCCCGATGGCACGACGCAAAGAACCGATTATCCCCG
>NZ_JAFIQV010000070.1 GCF_017356015.1 Azospirillum sp. SYSU D00513 | reverse complement strand
CTCAACTCCTCGAACCGCCCGGTGCGGACCCGCATGCCGGGTGGTGTGGGAGGGGTGCGGTCCACTAGGATCGCCCCCTATCCCGATTCTACTCATGCTACTTGCATCGGGCGGGCATCGGCGCCGAAACCCTCGCCGACGTTCCGTGGTTTCAATCCTCCAGTGCCGCGATGTCATGGACGAACTTGTAGGCCATCAGGTCGGAGGCGTGCCGGGCTCCGGACAGGGTGAGCACGAAGGCGCCCGACCCGCCGATGACATGCTCGCGCAGGTACGCGGCCACGTCCGGCCGCTCCCCGACGGCGACGCCATTGATGGTGATCCGCTGCGCCAGCGCGCGCGCCCTGGGCGTCCCCGGCCCGGCATCGACGTTGTCGATCCCGTTCGTGCAGATGTTGACGACGTTGCGGTCGGACTGGAACGGAGCGGCGGCCAGCAGCGCCGCCGACGCCTCGATCGCGTCGGAGACGTCCGTCAGGCGCTCCGGTCCGGCCGGCGGCGCTTCGGTCTCGTGGTCGCCGCCACCGTCGTGCGTCCGGTCCACGAGCGTGACCGCGCGCATCCGGGCGGCGACCCGCTCCGCGTCGGCCTGCCCGGCAATGATGGTCCAGGGAATGACGACGCGCTGCTGCCCCGGCCCCGCCCAGGTCACGACCGCGAACCCGATCCGCCCCCGCGGCCCCGCCGTCGCCGCCGCGAGGAACGCCGGGTCCGTCAGCGCGACGGCGGTCCCGTGCTGTTGCAGGAATTCCTCATGCCGCCCGATGGAGTCCGAAACGTCCAGCGCCGTCACGATGTTGACGTCGGTTTCCGGGATGTCAGCCACTGCGCGTGCCGGCGCGATGAGAAGGGCTGGGAGCGTGAGGCTCCCGAGCACAAGTCCGAGGATCGCCCGCATCCGTCCCTTCACCACCACCCTCCGCACGCCGTAAGGCAAACGTCATCGAATGGTCATGGAACGGTAATGTGATGTGGCAGGCACGCTTTGCGGAAGGTGTGCCGCCAATGCGCAGAGATGAGGCGAATGGTGGGGCCGGACGGGTGGGCTGGTTGGCAATATCGGCAGTGCCGAGTGGTTCGCTCCCGTGTGGCCCATCGCTGTTGTGTTGCCGGAAGACAGGCTCGGCGCTCCCCGCCCCCCTCACTCCCCCAGCCGCGTCCGGCTCGCCGCCCAGGACAGCAGGCCCGGCGCGCGGGCAGCGGCGGCCATGGCGAGCGCCTGGAGCGAGGGGCGTTCCAGGGCGCGGGACGCCCAGGCGGCGGTGCGGACGCCGGGGCCGAACTGGCGGGCGGCCCGGCGGTGGTAGCGGCCGGCCTGGGGACCGTCGGCGAGGTAAGCGTCGGCGGCGAGGCGGGCGGAGCGGAGCGCCATGGCGATGCCATCGCCGGCGAAGGAGGGGATGACGGCCATCTGGTCGCCCAGCCGGAAGACCGGCCCGTCCTCCGGCCCGGCGACATGGCCGTAGGGCACCTTGTAGATGGCGAGCGGGCGGCGCCAGAGCGGCCGGGCCTCGGCCAGACGGCCCTGCCAGGGGGGCGAGGCGCCGGCCATGTGGGCGAGCAGCGCCGTCCAGTCGGCGCCGAGATCCCGGTAGCGGTCGCGGGAGACCAGCAGGCAGAGGTTTGCGCGCTTCGTGCCCACGGGCTGGAGGCCGGCATAGCCGCCGTCGAACAGCAGCAGCTCCACCACCCCGTCCAGCCCGCGCGCGGCGTCGGGCGCGAGGTCGAGGTGCATCTTCAGCCCGATCAGCCCCTCCTGGATGCCGGGACCGCGCGGGTGGCCGCGCAGGTCGTGCTTGCCGGTGGCGAGGAACAGCGCCTCCGCCTCCAGCACCGTCCCGTCCGACAGCGGCACGCGAACGCCCTCGGGCAGCCGCTCCATTCCCTGCGCGGAGACGCCCCGGATGAGGCGGACGCCGCGCGCGCGGGCGGCATCCAGCAGCCGTTCGTCCAACTCGTGGCGCGACAGGCTGGAGGCGGGGAAGGGCAGGGGCGATTCCACCGAATCCGCACCCCGCACCAGCCGCACCCGCTCCACCGGCGGGGCGCCGAAGCCGCCGGAGCCCTGCCGCGCCCCGGGATCGAGACCGAGTTCGGCGAGCAGCCGCCCGGCCTCCACGCTGACGAACTCGCCGCAGACCTTGTGGTGCGGGCCGGCGGTGCGCTCCACCAGGATGACCTTTACCCCGGCCTCGGCCAGCCAGGCCGCCGCCGCGCTGCCGGCCGGGCCGCCGCCGATCACGAGGACATCAGTGGTGAGGCCGGCGGTATCACCAAGCCGGCTCATCGCATCGCCCCCACCCCATAGCGGAAGGGGAAGAACCATTCGACCCGGACGCGCTCCGGGTCCAGCCCGCCCCGCGCGATCAGCCCTTCCCAGTCCTGCCGTGTGAAGGCGCGGGCGACCGACAGGGGCGCGTCGTGCCGCACCATGCGGTTGACCGGCAGCAGCCCGGCGGCGGCCCGCACCACACCATAGGGCAGGGCGTGGCGGTGCAGGTCGTTGACGAACCAGCCAGCCCGCGCCCGCCCGTCCATCCAGCGCAGGAACCGGACCAGCTCACGATCGGGCAGATGGTGCGCGAAGAGGGAGCTGATCACCACGTCCACCGGCTCCCCGTCCGGCCAGTCGAACACGTCGCCGACATGGTAGCGGATCGGCAGGCCGGGCGGGGTGGCGGCCTCCGCCGCGCGCGCCGACCAGGGGTTCAGGTCCACCCCGGCCAGCCGCACCGCCACCCCCCGGCGCCGAGCCCAGGCCGCGATCCGCCGCAGCATGTCGCCATGCCCGTAGCCGACGTCCAGAATCGACAGCGGTGCCTCCGTCCCGCGCCGCCTCACCAGCCGGTCGAGCCAGGCGAAGGTCGGGCGGTAGGCGAAGGTGCAGATGTTGATGCGCTCCAGGTGCCGCAGGCATTCCTGGAACTCCTCGAAGGGCACCGTCTCCGTGTCCATCAGCTCGGCGGCGGTGCTGCGGCGGGACAGGTCCGGCCGGCCGGCGGCTTCGGCGCCGATCCCCGGTCCGGTCACGCCCGGCGCTCCGCCCTGTTTTCTCCCGCCGTGCGGAAGACCATCGTCTCCGCCGTCAGGCCGGGGCCGAAGGCCATGGCGACGCCGTTGCGGCCGGGCGGGGAGCCTTCGGCCAGCGCCTTCAGCACGAACATCACCGTCGCCGACGACATGTTGCCGTAGCGGCGCAGCACCTCGCGCGAGGCGCCCAGCGCATCGGATGGAAGGGACAGGGACAGCTCCACCGCGTCCAGCACCGAACGCCCGCCGGGATGCACCGCCCACAGGGAAAAATCCTCGATGCCGAAGCGGTCCCGCAGCCCCGTCATCACCTCCGGCAGGCCGCGCGCGACGGTGGCCGGCACCGCGCCGGACAGGTGCATGTCGAACCCCTGGCCGCGGATGTGCCAGGTGATCTGATCCTCGCTGTCGGGAATGACCGTGGCGTCGAAGCCCAGCATCTCCACCCCCTCGGGCTCGGCACTGATCAGGCAGGCGGCGCAGCCGTCGGCGAAAATCATGAAGGACAGAAGCGATTCCAGGTCGCCCGTCTCCTGCATGTGCAGGGTGCACAGCTCGATGTTGACCATCAGCACCTTGGCCGATGGCTCCGACCGGACGATGTGGTGGGCGAGCTTCAGCCCGTTGATGGCGGCGTAGCAGCCCATGAAGCCCACCACCGTGCGCTCCACCCCCCGGTCCAGCCCCAGCCGCTTGACGATCTCCAGGTCGATGCCCGGCGCGTGCAGCCCGGTGCAGGTGGTGACGATGACGTGGGTCGGCCGTTCCGCCTCGGTGAGCTTCAGCGCCTCCACCCCCGCCACCGCCAGGTCCGGGGCGTGGCGCTCGTACAGCGCCATGCGGGCGGCGGTGGAGGGGAAGGCGTCCCGCTCGAACAGGCCGGCGCGGTCCAGCCGTTCCGGGTCGGGGTCCGGCTCGATCACCGAATAGCGGTGCTCGATGCCCGCGCGCTGCGCCATGCGGCCGAGCATGTGGCGCCGGCGCTCGTCGTGCAGCAGGCTCGGCGCGTATTGCAGGAACTTGTCGTGGACGTCGTGCGGCGGCACCGCCGTGGCGATCCGGTTGATGTAGGCGGGGGTGGCCATCCAATGCTCCGCGTCGGGCGCGCTTCCGGGCGCACAGGGCCATGCAACGCGCCCGTGCGCGGAATGTTCACCCGGGCGGCCTGCCCCGCCGTTCACGAAATGCGGAGCCTGCTCCGCCCCGCCAAGCGTCGAGCCTTCCTGGATCGCGAACCTGAAAAAAACGGCTTGTTCGGATGAACCGCCCGGTTAGCCGGGAGCGATGGTAAAGCCGCCGATCCCTTCACGCTTGATGGCATAGGCCATGAGCGGAGCGAGCGTGTCCACCTGAGGGTTGCCCTTGGGGCCGAGGGAGCGCATCAGGCCCTTGGGCGATTTTCCGATCGCATCGGCGACCGTCTCGAAGCCATCCGTGGCGTTGATGTAGTCGCGGAGCAGGGTCTTCATCGTAAGGATGTCGCCTTCCACGAAGCTGTTGAGAGCCTCGGAGATCAGCGCCTTGCGGAAAGCGGGATCCTTGTCGGCACGAACCTTCACGGTGTCCTTGAACGCGCGGGTCAGGCTCATGTCTTCTTCCTCCGGGGAGTAGGCGTTCGGCTCTCGCCGGCCTTTTTCCGCCTCTTGTAGTCGTCCCAGTACAGCTTTGCCTGGGCGATGTCGCTGTCCTGGTTACTCTTGTCGCCTCCGGTGAGGAGGATCACGAGCTTCGCGCCATCCTGCCCGAAGTAGACGCGGTAGCCGGGTCCCCAGTGAATCCGGAACTCGGACACGCCCTCGCCGACAGGTTTCACGTCGCCGATTCCGTTCTGCAGCTTGGCCGTGGCTGCAACCACCTTGGCGGCAATGCCGGCATCAAGGTCACCGAACCAGCGACCAAAGGGGCTTTGGCCGTCTGCTCTGGTGTACTCCTCAATGACTTTCATATAGTATCCTATGCGCTACCAGTCAACCGGCGCCCCCGCGCGCCCCGGCCCTCCCTCAGACGCCCAGCCGGTCGCGCAGCGAATAGTACCAGGCGCCCAGCACGGTCAGCGGCACGCGCAGGGTCCGGCCGCCTGGGAAGGGCAGGCAGGGCAGGGCGGCGAAGGCGTCGAAGCGGCTCGCCTGGCCGGCCACCGCCTCGGCCAGCAGACGGCCCAGCAGGTGGGTGGTCGTCACGCCGTGGCCGCTGTCCCCGTGCGAGAAATAGATGTTGGGCGTCAGCCGCCCGACATGCGGCACGCGGGTCAGCGTCAGGGCGAAGTTGCCGCTCCAGGCGAAGTCGATGCGCACATCCTTCAGCTCGGGGAAGGTCTTCAGCATGGCGGGCCGGATCTTGCCGGTGATGCTGGCCGGATCCTGGCCGCCATAGACGACGCCCCCGCCATAGAGCAGCCGGTTGTCGGCCGTGCGCCGGAAATAATCGAGGATGTAGTTGCAGTCCTCGACGCAGAGGTTGGTCGGCAGCAGCCGGTCCAGCAGCTCGCCCGGAAGTGGTTCAGTCGTGATGATCTGGCTGGAGACCGGCATGATGTCGCGGGTGATCTCCGGCACCGCGTCGCCGAGATAGGCGTTGCCGCAGACCAGCACGAAGTCCGCCGTCACAGCACCGCGTGCGGTGACCACGCGGGGCTTGGCCCCTTGCTCCACCCGCAGGACGGGGCTGTCCTCGTGGATGGTGCCGCCATTGGCTTCCAGGGCCGCCGCCTGCCCCAGCACGAGGTTCAACGGGTGGATGTGGCCGCCGCGCCGGTCGATCATGCCGCCGATGTAGCGGCGCGTGTCCACGACGCGGGGCAGGGCCGCCCGGTCCACCATCTCCAGCCCGTGGTGGCCGTGCTCCTCCCAGCTCCGCTTGTGGTGTTCCAGCTCGCGCATCTGCTTGGGCGTGAAGGCGGCGAAGAAGCCGCCCTCCACGAGGTCGCAGTCGATGCCGTAGCGTGCCACCCGCTCGCGGATGATGTCGCCGCCCTCCAGCGCCATGGAGCCCAGCGCGCTGGCCGCGTCGGCGCCATAGCGGCGGCGGATGGTCTCGAGGTCGCGGCTGTAGCCGTTGACGATCTGCCCGCCGTTGCGGCCCGAAGCGCCCCAGCCGACCCTCTTCCCCTCCAGCACGATCACCGACAGGCCACGCTCGGCCAGATGCAACGCCGCGGAGATGCCGGTGAAGCCGGCGCCGATCACGCAGACCTGCGCCGTGGCATCCCCCTCCAGCGCCGGGCGCGGCGGCACGGGGGCGGCGGTCGCGGCGTAATAGGTCGGCGCGTGCCCCGTCGGACGGGCCATCGCGGGGGCGCCGGAAAGGGTGGTGGCGGCGACGGGGGCGGTGAGGCTGGCCATGATCGTCATTCCTCGGTATGGGGATCGGCTCCGTCTTCCCGCGATGCCCTCGCGCGGCGCCGACCCCACGGATATCGCACAAACGTGATCACATTTTCAAGGCTCCTCCGCAAGGGGGCGAAGGGGGAGGGCCGTCCCGAACCGGGCTGCGGGGGTGCTGCCGGACCTCCTGGCGCGAGCGCCCGGTGGCCGGGGCGGGCCATGCGCCAGGGGAAAGGCGCACCCTCGATTTTCCGGGGCCAAGGGGTCTTTATCGGGACCCCGAAATACCCTATCTCTGCGCAGTCATGCGGAAGCGGCGCCGACGATGGCTCCTGTCCATCACGCGACCGTCACAAAGTGATCATATTCGACGCCCCCGCTGTCCCGGACAAAAGGTCCGGCGGCGGGGTTTTCGCTCAACGACGGGACTTGAGGGATCGAGCTTATGCGCAACGTCACCGTGGCCGCGACGCAGATGGCCTGCGACTGGGACCGGGCCGGCAACATCGCCCGCGCCGAGCGCCTCGTGCGCCAGGCCAAGGAGAAGGGCGCGGACATCGTCCTGATCCAGGAGCTGTTCGAGGCGCCGTACTTCTGCCAGGACCAGATGCACTGCCACTTCGACCTCGCCGCCCCGTTCGAGAACAACCCGCTGATCGAGCGCTTCGCCGCCCTCGCCCGCGAGCTGGAGGTCGTGCTGCCGCTCTCCTACTTCGAGCGGGCGGGCCAGTCCTACTACAACAGCCTCGCGGTGATCGACGCGGACGGGACGGTGCTCGGCAACTACCGCAAAAGCCACATCCCCGACGGTCCCGGCTACACCGAGAAGTTTTACTTCACCCCCGGCGACACCGGCTTCAAGGTCTGGCAGACGCGCTTCGCCCGCATCGGCGTCGGCATCTGCTGGGACCAGTGGTTCCCGGAATGCGCCCGCTCCATGGCGCTGATGGGGGCGGAGATCCTCTTCTACCCGACCGCCATCGGGTCGGAGCCGCACGACAACACGCTGGATTCCAGCGGCCACTGGCAGCGCGTGATGCAGGGCCATGCCGGCGCCAACGTCATGCCGCTGGTCGCCTCCAACCGCGTCGGCACGGAGAAGGGCGAGAAGGGGACGGAGATCACCTTCTACGGCTCCTCCTTCATCGCCGACCCGACCGGGGCCAAGGTGGCCGAGGCCGACCGCGCCGCTGAGACGGTGCTGACCGCGACCTTCGACCTCGACGCGCTGGCCCACATGCGCCGGTCCTGGGGCGTCTTCCGCGACCGCCGGCCGGAGCTGTACGGCAGCCTGTTGACGATGGACGGTGTCAACCGGCACAAGTCCGCCCTCTAGCCGGAGTCATCGGCCCGTGTCATCGGCCCGTGTCATCGGCCCGTGTCATCGGCAAGGGCCGATGGAGGCCGCGACCGCGGCCCGCGCACACGTGTGCGCGAAGCCAAGCGGCCGGACGGCCGCGCCGGCGACTGAGGGGTCTTGGACGTGAAGCGTCCAAGACCATTGACGAAAAAGGATCCTTAAAATGGCCGAGACGCTTGCCTCCCTTCCCGCCGCCGACGGCTTCCGCATGCCGGCGGAGTGGGAGCCGCACGCGGGCTGCTGGATGATCTGGCCGGAGCGGACGGACAACTGGCGGCTCGGCGCCAAGCCGGCGCAGGCCGCCTTCGCCGCCGTCGCCGAGGCCATCGCCACGGCCGAGCCGGTGACCATGCTGGTCTCGGCCGGCCAGTGGGCGAACGCCCGCGCCCAGCTCTCCCCCGCCATCCGCGTGGTGGAGGCCGCGACCAACGACGCCTGGTGCCGCGACACCGGCCCGACCTTCGTGACGGACGGGAGGGGACGGCTGCGCGGCATCGACTGGGGCTTCAACGCCTGGGGCGGGCTGGACGGCGGGCTCTATTTCCCCTGGGACCAGGACGACCGGCTGGCCGCGAAGATCCTGGAGGTGGAGCGCGCGCCGCGCTACCGCGCGCCCTTCGTGCTGGAGGGCGGCTCCATCCATGTGGACGGGGAGGGCACCATCCTCACCACCGAGGAATGCCTGCTGAACCGCAACCGCAACCCGCATCTCTCCAGGGCGGAGATCGAGGCGCATCTCAAGGAGTGGCTCGGCGGCGACACGGTGATCTGGCTGGGGGCCGGCGTGCCTTTCGATGAGACGGACGGCCATGTCGACAACCTCGCCTGCTTCGTGCGGCCGGGGCTGGTGGCGCTGACCTGGTGCGACGATCCCGCCGACCCGCAATATCCCGTCTGCCGCGACGCGCTGGAGCGGCTGTCGGCGGCGCGCGACTCGCGCGGCCGCGCCATCGAGGTGGTGAAGCTGCCGATGCCCGGCCCGCTCTTCATGACGGAGGAGGAGGCGGCCGGCGTGGACGCCCCCACCAACGGCGGCGCCGTGCAGCAGATGGAACGCCGGACCGGCGCCCGGCTCGCCGGCTCCTACGTCAACTTCTACGTCGGCAACGGCATCGTCGTGATGCCCCTGCTCGACCCGGCGACGGACGAGGCGGCGCGCGCGGTGCTGGCCAGGCTGTTCCCGGACCGCCGCGTCGTCGGCGTGCCCGCGCGCGAGATCCTGCTGGGCGGCGGCAACATCCATTGCATCACCCAGCAGCAGCCGGCGGGCACGCTGGGCTGAAGCGCCTACAGCAGCTCCCGGTACACGGCCAGCGTCGCCGCGCACAGGGCGGCGGTGGTGTAGCCCCGGCGGATCACGTCGGCGGCGGCGCGCTCGCCGAGTGCGGCGCGCTCCTCCGGCGGCAGCGCCAGCGCGGCGTCGAGTGCCTTGGCAAGGGCGTCCGCGTCTCGAGGCGGCACGCGCCAGCCGGTCTCCCCCTGGCGGATGGTCTCCACCGCCGCGCCGTGGTCCGGCCCGATGACCGGGCGGTGCATGGCCTGCGCCTCGATGACGACGCGGCCGAAGGGTTCCGGCTTGGTCGAGGCGCTGACCACCACGTCGGCCAGCATCAGCGCCGCCGGCATGTCGGCGCAGTCGCCGGCCATCATCAGCCGGTCCGCGATGCCAAGGGCCGCCGCCCGGTCCGCCAGGGCGCGCGCGTACTCCTCCCGTCCGGCGCTGCCGCCGACCAGGACGAGGAGCGCGTCGCGGTTGCCCATGCGTCCGAAGGCCTCGACCAGCAGGTCCTGGCCCTTCCAGGGGGTAACCCGCCCCGGCAGCATCACGACGGGGCGCCCCTCCGGCAGGTTCCAGTCCCGCCGCAGCCGCTCCACCCGCTCGGGCGCCACCCGCGCCGGGTCAAAGACGTCCGTGTCCACGCTGCGGGGGATCAGGCGCAGCCGCGCCTCTTCCACGCCGTACCCTGTCCGCAGCCGCTCGGCCACGAATTCGCTGATGGCGATCACCCGCTCGCCCCGGCCCATCACCGCGTTGTAGTGGCGCTTGAGGGGAAAATCCTCCGAATAGACGCCGTGCCAGGTGGTTATGAGGCGGGCGTCCGTACGGCGCGCGGCGAGCAGGGCCGACCAGGCCGGCGCGCGGGACCGGGCATGAACGATCCGCACGCCCTCCGCCCGGATGAGATCGGCCAGCCGCGCGGCGTTGCGCAGGATCGTCAGGGGGTTCTTGGAAGCAAGCGGCAGGGTGACGTGCCGCGCGCCCGCGCGCTCCAGCTCGGGCACCAGCCGCCCGCCGGCGCTGGCGACCAGCGCGGTGCCGCCGGCCTCCGTGACGGCGCGCGCCACTTCCAGCGTGCCGCGTTCGACGCCCCCCGTGTTCAGCGCGGGCAGCACCTGCAAAACAATGAGCGGGGCGGCCATGCGCGTCACCGGATCGCTAGAGAGGGACGGACGGCGGGATCGCCGCCCGGCGGGGGCCGGAGACTACAGCGGAAGAGCCGGTCGCGGTAGGGGGGGGCGGTCCTTGCCCATGCCGTCTCCTGCTCAATGGTTTGCGATCCGGTAACCATTTTCTCCTAAGGTGCGCGCGAAGGGCGCGCCGGACTCCGGACGGCGCGCCTCCGCCACAGGAAGACCGACATGACCTCTCTCGAACTCACCTGCGCCATTCTCGCCCGTGCCGTGCTCTGGCTGCAGATCACCGCCGCGGAATCGATGCGCGACGGGAGCGGGGAAGTCGAGGACGCCGAGGATTGGAGCCGCATGCTCCGGGAGGCCGACACGGCCCTGAAGGCCCTGCCGGAGCTGATTGCCGGCGGCCATCCCGACGCCGAGCTGGTGCGTCGCGCGCGCGGGGTGGTCCGGCGCATGGACGTGCTGCCCGCGGTGGCCGGGACGCCGATCGCGACGGTCGTCGCCTGGCCGCGCCCGGCGGGTACGACGGTCGGCGGCTTCGCCGAGGCGCTCGATGCGCTGATCGACTACATGACTCTGGATACAGAAGACATTCCGGCCCGCGTCCTGCACTGACGCGCCGTCCGGCGCCACCCTGGCAGGTATCGAGCCGCGTTCCACCAGAACTGCGCGTGCCGACGCCGGTCCAATGCGTCTTTTTACTTGTCGATACGTGGGCATGCCTTTCCGCCGCCGGGGCCGGTTTCGCACCGGATCCGCGCGCTTTCCGGGGCTTCCGCGCGGGGCTCGGCATGGAAGGTCGCTCTCGCGTTGCAACCTGTGGTATGGCGCGGCCTGGTGTCGCGGCGGGCTTGCGTGCCCGGCGTCCGTTCGGGAAATCCGGCCTGCCATGGCATGCGGGGCCGGACCAGTACAAGGCTGGCGGGGCGGACGAACTGTTGCGGATGGGCAACCGTGGCGTGCCGAATGTCGCGGCGCGGCGGAAAGCCGAATGCTTCGGCCAAATGTCCATGCGAATCCTCCGCCATCCGGGTTAGCTTTGTTTTGACGCACCGGCGAGCTTTCGCGTAGGTGTTGCCGACACGCCCTTTTCCGAGCCGTTCCACTGTTCCAGATCACGATGCCCGACCCTCACCTCGACGCTCTGGTGGCCGCCCTCTCGAACGCCGGTTCGGGCGAGACGCCGCTGGACACGTTGCGTCAGATCCTGGACGCGATGCCGGTGCTGGTCTGCCTGATGGACCGCGACCGCCGGCACATCTACGGGAACCGCCCTTACCTGGACTTCACCGGCATTCCGCTGGAGGCGCTGGTCGGGAAGACCATCGGCGACCTCATGGGCGAGGAAACCTTCCGCTCGATGCAGGGCCAGGCCGAACGCGCGCTGCGGGGGGAACCGGTGCAGTCGGAGGGCTGGATGCCGGGCCGTAACGGCCTTCGCTACATGGTCCGGATGCACGCGCCCCATCACGGTCCCGACGGCGCCGTCGCCGGCTATTTCGTCCTGCTGCAGGACATGACCGAGCGGCGGGAGATCCAGGACGACCTCTTCCGGCTCGCCTATTACGACCCGGTGACCGGTCTGGCGAACCGCCTGCTGCTGCTGAAGCACATGTCCGACTACCACACGATGGGTGAACCCTTCACGCTCGTCATCGTGGACGCGGACCGCTTCGGCGACATCCGCACCAGCATGGGCCAGGGCTTCGCCAACGAGCTGCTGAGCGACCTCGCCCAGCGGCTCCAGCAGAGCGGCTCCTTCGACCTGCTGGCCCGCGTCAGCGATCATGCCTTCGCGCTGCTGATCGCCGGGGAGTGCGACCCGGTGGCCATCGAGCGCCGGATCGAGACCATCGCCGGCATCGTCCGCTCCGCGCGCACGGGCTCGGGTGCCGCCGTGTTCCTGTCCGCCAGCATCGGCGTGGCCCCGTCCGGCGCCGACCACGCGCGGTCGGAGGACGTGCTGCGCGACGCCGAGATCGCCGCCGGCCGCGCCCGCGCGCAGGGCGGCGCTCAGCACGCCTGGTTCGATCCTGACATGCACACCCGCGTGGTGGAGCAGGTCCGGCTGGAATACGACCTGCGCCGCGCGTTGGAGCGCGGGCAGGAGCTGTGGGTCGCTTATCAGCCCGTCGTGGAGCTGGTGACCGGGGGCCTCGCCGGCTTCGAGGCGCTGGTCCGCTGGAACCACCCGGAGCGCGGCAACATCCCGCCCGGCGTCTTCATCCCCATCGCGGAGAGCACCGGCCTGATCGTGTCGCTCGGCAAATGGGTGCTGGCCGAGGCCTGCCGCCAGGTCGCGGAGTGGCAGGGCAAGCGCGAGCCCGGCTCCTCGCCGCTGTTCATGAGCGTCAACCTCTCCACCCGGCAGCTGATCGAGCCGGACTTCGTCGAGGTGGTGCGCGAGGTGCTCCAGGACAGCGGGGTCGAGCCCGGCTGGATCAAGCTGGAGATCACGGAAAGTGCCGTGATGGAGAAGGCGGAGCAGTCGATCCAGCTCCTGCGCCAGCTTCGGGAGCTGGGCATAAAGCTGTCCATCGACGATTTCGGCACCGGCTATTCCAGCCTCAGCTACCTGCACAAGCTGCCGATCGACAGCCTGAAGATCGACCAGTCCTTCGTCTCGGCCATGCACCAGTCGGAGGAGAACCGCGCCATCGTCCGGATCATCCTCGACCTGGCGCGGCTTCTCGGCTTCGACGTCATCGCCGAGGGCATCGAGACCAGCGCGGACGCCAACCTGCTGCGCGCGCTCGCCTGCGATTACGGGCAGGGCTACCATTTCGCGCGGCCGGTGCCGCCGGCCGAGGCCGAGGGCTTCGTGCGCGGCGTGCTGCCCTGGCGCGACGGGCGCTGACCCGGCGCCGGGCTGCTCGCGTCAGGTTGGGCGCGGCCGGGGCGCTCCCGGTCCGTCCGGCCGCGCTCGCGCTTACTTGCCCCTCTCCAGGAACAATTCCTCCATTCGGGCCGTTGTTGGCTGAGCGTGAACATGGTGGCAAAGGTTGCCCCGTGGGACGGCGCAAGTCTTCCAACCCGAGGAGCGCGGTATGAACATCTTTTACATCATCGGCGTCATTGTTGTCGTCCTGGCGATCCTGTCCTTCCTGGGATTGCGCTGACCGCGGTCCAGTCGAGATACGGTCTGCGGACCCGGCCGGTCTTTTCCGCCGAAGCTCTTCGCTTTGCTTTGGATGGAGCCGGCCGGGGCCGCGGACGTCGTGGAATGATGCGGCAAGAGAGGACGAGGACATGGGCATCTTCAAGTTCTTCGGCGGCCTCGTCGGCGTGATCTTCCTGATCGGCCTTCTGGTCGTCTTCGGCCTGCTCGCCCTGATATTCTGAGGGTGTTTTTGTGACGGGCCCGTCCGGCCCGGGGCAGGCTCTCCCGCCTATCCGAAATCGGCGGTCCGTCCCGTTTCGCGCGGCGTGCTAAGCTCCCGCCCGAAGGTGGGAGGAAACGCCGAAAATGACGGACAACGTCTTCGATTTCATCGTCGCCGGGGCGGGATCGGCGGGCTGCGTGCTGGCCAACCGCCTCTCGGCCGACGGCCGCTACCGCGTCGCCGTGGTCGAGGCGGGCAGCCGCGACAACTGGATCTGGTTCCACATCCCCGTCGGCTATCTCTTCGCGATCGGCAACCCGCGCGCGGACTGGATGTTCAGCACCGAAGCCGAACTTGGGCTGAACGGGCGCGTCCTGGCCTACCCGCGCGGCCGGGTGATCGGCGGCAGCTCAGCCATCAACGCCATGATCTACATGCGCGGCCAGCGCGGCGACTATGACGGCTGGCGCGACATGGGCCTTCCCGGCTGGGGCTGGGACGACGTGCTGCCGGTCTTCAAGAAGCACGAGGACCATTACCTCGGCGCCAGCGAGTTCCACGGCGCCGGAGGCGAATGGCGCGTCGACCGGCCGAGGACCCGCTGGGAGATCCTCGATTCCTTCATCGAGGCGGCCGCACAGTCCGGCATCCCGCGCACCGACGACTTCAACCGGGGCGACAACGAGGGCTGCGGCTATTTCCAGGTCAACCAGAAGAACGGCCGGCGCTGGAGCGCCGCGCGGGGCTTCCTCCGGCCCGCCCTGAAACGGCCGAACGTCACGCTGATCACCGGCGCCACCATCGACCGCGTCACCTTCGAGGGCAAGCGCGCCACCGGCCTCGTCATCCGGGACGAGGGGGGCGAGCGGACGCTCACGGCGCGCCGGGAGGTCATCCTGTCGGCGGGGGCCGTCGGCTCGCCGCTGGTGCTGGAGCGTTCGGGCATCGGCGACGCGGACCGGCTGCGGCGCATCGGCGTCGAGGTGGTGGCGCACCGGCCGGGCGTCGGCGAGAATCTTCAGGACCATCTGCAGATCCGCCCGGTCTTCAAGGTGTCCGGCGTGCCGACCTTGAACACCGAGTACCGCTCCTTGTGGAAGCGCATGCGGATGGGCATCGACTACGCCCTGTTCCGGCGGGGGCCGCTGACCATGGCGCCCTCGCAACTCGGCGCCTTCACCCGTTCCTCGCCCGGTTACGCCACGCCCAACCTGCAGTTCCATGTCCAGCCGCTGTCGCTGGACAAGTTCGGCGAGGACATGCACCCGTTCAACGCCTTCACGGTCAGCGTCTGCAACCTGAGACCGGCCAGCCGGGGATCGGTGCATTGCCGGTCACGGACGCTCGACGACAAGCCGGTGATCGCGCCGAACTACCTGAAGGCGGAGGAGGACCGGCGGGTCGCGGTGGAGGCCATCCGCTGGGCGCGCCGCGTCACCGCCGCCCCGGCGCTCGCCCGCTACAGCCCGGAGGAATACCGGCCCGGCGCCCATCTGGTGGAGGACGCCGAATTGGCGAAGGTGGCCGGCGACATCAGCACGACCATCTTCCATCCGGTCGGCACCGCCCGCATGGGACCGGCCGGCGATCCGCTGGCCGTGACCGACGCCCGCCTTCGGGTTCAGGGGGTGGAGGGTTTGCGCGTCGTTGACGCCTCGGTGATGCCCACCATCACCTCGGGCAACACCAACAGCCCGACGATCATGATCGCCGAAAAAGCCTCGGCGATGATCCTGGAGGATGCCCGTTAGCGGGGCAGGGGTGGGCGGTCACACGGCCGTGCCCGGTACCCCAAGGACAGGAATGAAACCGCCGGCCCGCTAAGAGGGCCGGCGGAGGCTGCGACCGCGGCCCGCGGCCACGTGGCCGCGAAGCCAAGCGGCCGGCCCACTCTGTCCGACCGCCGCGCCCGGCGTCTGAGGAAAAAAATCACTGCGATTGCAGGGTGAAGCAGTCCTGTCGCTTGGCCTTCAGCGCGGTGCAGGCCGACCGCGCCGCGTCCGAGCCGAAGCCGGTGAGGCGCGCCTTGTAGATGGAGCCGGCGCGGACCGCCTCGGGCGTGGCGCCGGCGGCGAGCTTGCCGAGCCTGTCCTGCGACCGCTGCGCGCTGCGCAGCGCCGCCTGGCGGTCCTTGAAGGCGCCGACCTGCACGCTCCAGCCGCCCTTGGCGCTCGCGGCCTTCGGCGCGGGGGGCTTCACGGCCGCCACGGGCTTGGCCGCCGCGGCCTTGACGGCGGGGGCCGACGCCCGGACCGCCAGGGACGCGTCGCCCTCGGCCGTCTCCTCCTCCTCGGCTTCCGCCTCGGCGACGACCGGCTCCGGCGCCTTCAGCGGCGTGTGGCTGTTGAAGCCGATGTCCAGCAGGTCGGCGACGCGCTGGTCGCGCTTGGCGGCCGTCTCGCCGCCCAGCACCACGGCGATCAGCCGCCGGCCGTCCCGCTTGGCCGAACCGGCGAGGTTGAAGCCGGAGGCGTTGATGAAGCCGGTCTTGATCCCGTCATAACCCTCGTAGCGCGCCAGCAGCCGGTTGTGGCCGGTGATCGTCTTGCCGTTCCATTCGAAGGTGCGGCGGCTGAAATAGTCGTAGTAGCCGGCATGCCGGACGATCAGGGCGCGGGACAGGACCGCCATGTCGCGCGCCGTCGTGCGCTGCTCGCGGTTGGGCAGGCCCGAGGCGTTGCGGAAGGTCGTGCTCTTCATGCCCAGGCTGCGCGCCCTGGCGGTCATCGCCGCGGCGAAGGCCTTCTCGCTGCCGCCCAGCGCCTCGGCCAGCACGACGGCGACGTCATTGGCCGATTTGGTCACCAGGGCGAGGATGGCCTGCTCCACCGTGATGGTGCCGCCCGCCGGGACGCCAAGGCGCGAGGGTGCCATGCCCGTGGCGTAGCGCGACACCGGCAGAGGCTGGTGCAGCTTCAGCCGCCCGCCGTCGAGCGCCTCGAAGGTCATCAGCAGCGTCATCATCTTGGTGAGCGACGCCGGGTAGGTGATGGTGTCCGCGTTGCTCGCCCTCAGCACGGCGCCGGTCCGGGCGTCCATGAGGATCTCGGCGGCGACGGGACGCCAGGGCTTGGGCTTCTTCTTGGCGGCGAGGGCAGGGGTGGAGAGCGACAGGCTGAAGGCGAGCAGGAGCGCCGTCAGAGCGCGGGCGAGCATGGGCATCGTCTGGGTCCCGGCGGTTGGCTTGCGCCCATCCTCCCCCGATTTTCTTAAATCTTTATTTACCAACGAAATTTTGTGGATGATTCGCCCGCGACCGCGCGCGGCTCAGCCCGGCGGCTTCCGGGCGGCGTCCGGGACCCGGGACGCTACGTCCGCGCCGCGCGCCGGGGCGGCCTTGCGGCGCCGGGGGCCGGCCAGTTCGGCGAGCGTGACGGGGCGGAAGTTCCAGACATCGACGCCGACGTCGATCTGGCGGGGCAGACCCTTGAGCTGGCCGTGGCTATGGCCGTGCAGGTTCAAGGCGCCCTTGTACATGCCGTTCCAGGTGCGGAAGGCGTAGTGGCAGAGCACCAGCCGCGTTTCCTCCACCAGCAGCTCCGCGTAATGGCCGACGCTGGCCCAGCCGGGCAGGGCCAGCGTCGGCGGGCCGTCGTTGTTGCCGGCGAGCAGGTGCTTGGTGCCGTTCAGCCGGTCGAGCAGGGCGGCCATGGCGTCTGGCTTGGTGCGCAGGGCGAAATCGCCGAGGTGCCAGACCTCGTCCTCCGGCCCGACGGTGGCGTTCCAGTTCGCCACCATCGCCTCGTCCATCTCGGCCACCGACGCGAAGGGGCGGCGGAAGCGGCCGAGCGCGCCGGTGTGTCCGAAATGCGTGTCGCTTGTGAAGAAGACCGCCATGGCGGTCTCAACGGCGGGCCGCGGCCGGTGTTCCGGCGGCCCGCCCTTGCCGGTCAGGGCGCCTTTGTGACGTCCGTCGAAGGATCGAGGAAGCGGTGCAGGTGCACGATGAAATAGCGCTGGTGCGCGTCGTCGATGGTGGCGCCGGTGGCGCCGCGCCATGCCTTGTAGGCCTGCTCGTAGTTCGGGAAGATGCCGATCACGTGAAGCGCGCTCGGATCGGCGAACTCCGTGCTGTCGGGGCGCACGAGCTGGCCGCCGAAGACGAGGTGGAGCAGTTGCTTGTCGGGCATGGGTGTTTCCTTTTTCGAAGGACGGAAACACGGCTATAGGCCCGCCCGGACGGGCCATCAAGCCCGACGAAGGCCCGAGACGGGGATAGGCCGGGTCTGGAGCAGGGTCCGGAGCCGCGCCCAAGCCCATGCCGGGCGCCGCCATCATGCGGGAAAAGCGTCGAAACGCCGCGGGAACGCCGCCGCCTCGGCCTTGCAACCCGCATGGTGCGGCAGTAAGGTCCCGCGTCGTTTTTCGGCGACCCGTACCTCGCACCCTCGCCAATCCCATCTTCGTCATCAGGGGCTGTCCCGTCATGTCGATCCTCGCCTCCCGCCTGTCGCGCATCAAGCCGTCGCCGACCATCGCCGTCACCCAGAAGGCCCGTGAGCTGAAAGCGGCCGGCCGCGACGTGATCGGCCTCGGCGCCGGCGAGCCCGACTTCGACACGCCCGAGAACATCAAGGCGGCCGCCGCGAAGGCCATCGCCTCGGGTGACACGAAGTACACCAACGTGGACGGCACGCCCGCGCTGAAGAAGGCGATCATCGCCAAGTTCCAGCGCGAGAACGGCCTGACCTACACGGCCGAGCAGATCACGGTCGGCACGGGCGGCAAGCAGGTGCTGTACAACGCCCTGATGGCGACGCTGAACCCCGGCGACGAGGTCGTCATCCCGGCTCCCTACTGGGTCAGCTACCCGGACATGGTCGAGCTGGCCGAGGGCACGCCGGTGACGGTGTCCTGCCCGGCCGAGAACGGTTTCAAGCTGCAGCCCGCCGACCTCGAGGCCGCGATCACGCCCAAGACCAAGTGGCTGATCCTGAACTCGCCGTCGAACCCGAGCGGTGCTGCCTACACCCGCGACGAGATGAAGGCGCTCACCGACGTGCTGGTCCGCCACCCGCATGTCTGGATCATGAGCGACGACATGTACGAGCACCTGCTCTATGACGGCCTGAAGTTCGTCACGCCGGCCCAGGTGGAGCCGAAGCTGTTCGACCGCACCCTGACGGTGAACGGCGTTTCCAAGTCCTACGCCATGACCGGCTGGCGCATCGGCTACGCCGGCGGCCCGAAGGAGCTGATCAAGGCGATCGGCGTGATTCAGAGCCAGTCCACCTCCAACCCCTCCTCGGTCAGCCAGGCGGCGGCGGTCGAGGCGCTGAACGGCGACCAGGGCTTCATCAAGGAGCGCTGCGAGGTGTTCCGCCAGCGCCGCGATCTCGTGGTGTCGATGCTGAACCAAGCCACGGGCATCAAGTGCCCGACGCCGGAGGGCGCCTTCTACGTCTATCCGTCCTGCGCCGGCACGATCGGCCGCAAGACCGAATCCGGCAAGGTGATCGAGACCGACGAGGATTTCGTCACCGCCCTGCTGGAGACGGAAGGTGTCGCGGTCGTTCAGGGTTCGGCCTTCGGCCTCGCCCCGCACTTCCGCATCTCCTACGCCACCTCCACCGAGGAGCTGGAGGAAGCCTGCCGCCGCATCCAGCGCTTCTGCGCCAGCCTGCGCGACTGACCGGACAAGGGTCGGGCGCGCCGGGCCTTCCGGCGGCGTTGAGGAAGGGCCGGGGGCATCGCGCTCCCGGCCCTTTCTTTTTGGCGCGCAGGTCCCTCGCGGCGGGATCATCCGCGGGTGTGGGCGTTCTAAACTTTGGTGTGCCTTGAAGAAACGCTGCGGCGGCCAAGCTTCACCGGGCAGCCCTGCGCATCACGCAGTGCAGCAATTTAGAACGCTTCTAAAGAAGGGGGCTGGACGCTGCGCCGCGCCCGCCTTAGCTTGATTCGGACATAAGGACGGAGGAGGTAGCAATCATGCAGATCGACATCGGAATCGCGGAAGCCGACCGCAAGGCCATCGCCGAAGGGCTGAGCAAGGTCCTGGCCGACACCTTCGCGCTCTACATCAAGACGCATTCCTTCCACTGGAACGTCACCGGGCCGATGTTCAACACCCTGCACACCATGTTCATGGAGCAGTACACGGAACTCTGGAACGCGCTGGACGAGATCGCCGAGCGCATTCGCGCGCTCGGCTACCCGGCGCCGGGCAGCTTCACCCAATTCACGAAGCTCGCCTCCATCCAGGAGGAGACCACGGTGCCGAACGCGCAGGAGATGATCCGCCAGCTCGTCGCCGGCAACGAGGCGGTCGCCCGCACCGCCCGCGCCGTCTTCCCGACCGCGAACGACGCCAACGACCAGCCCACGGCCGACCTCCTGACCCAGCGCCTGCAGATCCACGACAAGACCGCCTGGATGCTGCGCAGCATGCTGGAGTAGGATCGGCTCTCCCGCCTGCCCCGTCCGCCGGATGTTTCCGGGGACCGGGGCCGGCGGGGCCGTTCCCCGCCGGATCCGCTCCGGCGTCTTCACTGAAGATAGTCTTACCCCGGCATCACCGGACCGCTGCCGGCGCCGGTGGCGGTGATCGCGTCGGCGATCTCCTTCAGGTCGGCTTGCGTCAACTCCAGCGAGGCGGCGGCGAGCCAGCCGTCCACCTGTTCCGGGCTGCGGGCGCCGACGATGGCTCCGGTGACGCCCGGCCAGGCGAGCGTCCAGGCCACCGCGACCGAGGCCACGCTGACGCCGTGCCGGTCGGCCACGGGGCGCAGCGCGTCGGCGAGCGCCAGGTTCCGGCGCAGCCCGTCGCCGGTGTAGTTGGGCGAGCGCGAACGCCAGTCGTCCTCCGGCAGGGCGGCGGCGCGCTCCGCGGTGAACTTTCCGGTCAGCAGGCCGGACTGCATGGGGCTGTAGACGATCACGCCGGTCCCGTGTGCGTGGCACCAGGGCAGCTCGTCGCTGGCCACGTCGCGGGCGATGGCCGAGAAGGGCGGCTGGAGCGTGTCCACATGGCTGATGGCCTCGGCGACGGCCAGCTGTTCGGCGGAATGGTTGGACAGCCCGACAGCCCGCACCTTTCCTTCCTTCCGGAGTTTCACCAGCGCCTGCCAGTACTCTTCCAGCGGCGTGCCATCGTTGGCCGGCCAGTGCATCTGGTAGAGGTCGATCCGCTCGACCCTCAGCCGGCGCAAGGAATCCTCGACCTCGCGCCGGAGGCTGGCCGGATCGCCGACCCGGCGCGGCGGGGCCGCGCGGTCCGACTCGTCCCAGACCAGCCCGCATTTTGTGAAGACATAGGGCCGCTCGGAGGCCGGGATGTCGAGGAGCGCCTCGGCGACCACCTCCTCGGAATGGCCGAGGCCGTAGACGGCGGCGGTGTCGATCCAGTTGATGCCGCGCCCCACCGCGTGCCGGATCGCGCGCACCGAGTCGGTGTCGTCCTGCGGCCCCCAGCCGAAGCTCCAGTCCGACCCGCCGATGGCCCAGGCGCCGAATCCGACGCGGGTGATCTCCATGTCGGTGGTGCCGAGTTGCCGTGTCGGCAGCCCTGCGGCCGGTGTCGTGCTCGCCATGCGTCGCTCCTGTCTTTGCCGTTGCTGGACCCGCCCGGACCGAGCCGGGAGGGACCGCGTTACGGCAGAGATGGAGTTCGGCGGGGCTTCGTCAATTGAAGCGAGGCGCAGGGCAGGGCGGCGGTACCTGACAACCCTCTTGGCACTCTTCCTCGCTGTATCAGGATCTTCCGTGAACACCGGATATCATGATCGTGGGCGTCCTTCCAAAGTCGCCCTTATGTTGCAATTCTCGTGAATAAACATCCTTGCAGACAATGAGAGCCAGCCTGCGATCTCCAAGCAAGCGTCGTGTACCGCGTGCGGAGCGTGATCATGCACAGGTCGATGGTGAGCCACTCGATCTCTGAAAGACTTCACCAACAGCCCTTTCTGAAGGAGGAGGTCCTCTGCCCAGTCACCGGCATCGACAAGCATTTTCCTGTCGACATGGCCGCGCGTTCCATATGGTCGGAACAATGTGGGCCTGTGTGATGAAACCGGTGTCTTTGACGCAATCCTACGATCCGCCAGCGCTTGCTGGATGACGGCCGTCAGCAATAGGGGAATACGCTCCGCGAGCCGCTTTTTCCTGAAGATCTTGCTGCGTTGACCTTTCGCAAGCAAATGAGTCCAGAAGCCGAAAGGCAGCCGTGCAACGACACGACCTGGAGAAACCGTTTTGTCGGAAGAGTTCTGGATGTCGTTCAGGGCGTTGGCGAGATTCCGCTTATGAGAGTCCGGGCGCTGGCTTAAGAAGCCTGCATCCTCGTACCAAGCGGGACCGATCTCTTCCGTGAGAGCAGCCAGAAGTGCGTTTCGCAGTACCACTTCGACGGTCTGCGTGGCCATATACATGGTTTGGCAAATCTGGCCATTCCACAGGTACAAGCGCAGTGCCAGGGCCTTGTCCCCGTTCGCCAAGGCAAGATAGTGCGAAAGGCGCGGCTCGGAGAATGGCTGAACCAACTGGTCATAGGAAACGCTTGGTTCAACGGAAGTCATCGCAGGCCTGCCAGCGGGCTTGTTTTCCTGAACGGAAGCGGCTACCTAATCATCAGGTAAGGGCTACGGCCGATGCGTTGGGTGCAAGCCTGCAACGTATGCCTCCCTTGCGGTAGATCGCGAAGGGCCGGTACGGGAACGTACCGGCCCTTCTGCATTCGGGGCAGGAGGCTTGCCGCCAAGCCTTGGCGAGCGGACGAGCGACGGGATCGTCATACCGCTCCGCCGCCCGTCAGGCACCCTTCAGCGCCGCGCCACCGTGGCGACCGCGTCCTCGTCGTCCTCGTCATCCTCGAGGCTTTCCGGGATGTCGGGCGAATCGACGTCGATGGGGACGCCGGGCATGTGCTTGGAGTTGCGGATCGACAGGGCCGATTTCACGTGGGACACGTTCGGCGCCGCCGTCAGCTTCGTGGTCAGGAAGCGCTGGTAGTCGTCCCAGTCCTCCGCCACGATCTTCAGGATGAAGTCGTACTCGCCGGCCAGCATGTTGCACTCGCGCACCATGGCCCAGCTGTTGACGAGTTCCTCGAATTTCCTGAGGTCCACCTCGGCCTGGCTGGACAGCCCGACCTGCGCGAACACGGTAACGCCGAACCCCAGCGCGTCGGGGTTGATGTCGGCGTGGTAGCCACGGATGAAGCCCGCCTCCTCGAGGGCCCGAACGCGCCGAAGGCAGGGCGGCGCGGAAATGCCGGCGCGCCGCGCCAGCTCTACGTTCGTCATCCGGCCGTCGTTCTGCAGGTCGCGCAGAATTCGCCGGTCAATTCGGTCGAGTTTGACCCGCCGCATGTTTTACTCGATCGCTCCGGGGGTGATTTGAAGAAATGATATTACACGGCGCGGCCATTTACGCCAAGCACGAAACCCTTGCAAGGTAAGCAAAATTATACCATTCCGGCATCCCAGACCTCTTGACCTCGGAATTCCGGGCTTTTCCACGGCCCGGCGAAGCGGCGGTGTTCCATGACTTCCTTCTCCTGCTGGGTGGTGACGGACGGCAAGGCCGGCATGGAAAACCAGTGCCTCGGGCTGGCCGAGGCGCTGGGGCTGACGCCCGTGGTCAAGCGGGTGCGGCTGCGCGCCCCCTGGCGCCAGCTCTCGCCCTTTCTGCGCGTCGGCAACCGCTTCGCCGCCGGGCCGGCGGGCGATCCCATCGCGCCGCCCTGGCCCGACCTGCTGATCGGCTGCGGCCGGCAGAGCATCGCGCCGTCGCTGGCCGCCCGGAAGGGATCGGGCGGCCGGACCTTCACCGTGCACATCCAGGACCCGCAGATCGACCCGCGCCATTTCGACCTCGTGGTCGTGCCGCGCCACGACCGGCTGCGCGGGCCGAACGTGCTGGTGACGCGCGGCTCGCTGCACCGGGTAACGCCTGCGATGCTGGCCGAGGCCGGCGCGCGCCATGCCAGCCGGTTGGCCCGCCTGCCGCGCCCGCGCGTCGCCGTGCTGATCGGCGGCAGCAGCGGGGCCTACCGGCTGACGCGGGCGATCATGGCGGGGGTCGCGGACCGGCTGGCGGCCTGGGCGCGGGAGCATGGCGCCGGGCTGATGGTGACGCCCTCGCGCCGAACCGGAGCCGAGAACGAGGCCATCCTGCGTGCCAGACTGGAGGGTCCGGCGGCGGAGGGCTTGGCGGTGGAGGTCTGGGACGGCCGGGGCGAGAACCCCTATTTCGCCTATCTGGCCCTCGCCGACCTGATCGTGGTGACCGCCGACAGCGTCAACATGGTCTCGGAGGCCTGCTCCACCGGCAAGCCCGTCTACGTGATCGGGCTGGAAGGCGGCTCGCCGAAGTTCCGGGCGTTCCACGAGGGGCTGGTCCGCGACGGCCACACCCGCCCCTTCGGCGGCGGCCCGGAGGTCTGGACCCCGCCGCCGCTCGACGAGACGCAGGCGGTGGCCGACGAGGTGCGCCGGCGCCTGCTGGAGCGCCGGGCGGCTCCCGGTGGGACCGCCGGGGAATGACCGCCGCGCAACGGTCCCATGCGCCTTTGCGGTGCCGCCCACCGGAAAGCATGGGTTTCCACGTTGCGCCGGCCCTCAAGGGGGCTATAACCGGTCCGTCGGGCCGTCCGGGCGTGACCCGGCGCCGATGACAGCATCCTCGGCCTTGACCATATACGTCTCCTGACGCCCTACAGCGACGAAGCGAATCACCATGGCCACGACCCACCACACCAAGGTCCTCATCATCGGCGCCGGCCCGGCCGGCTACACGGCGGCCATCTACGCCGCGCGCGCGAACCTGGCACCGCTCATGGTCCAGGGCATGCAGCCGGGCGGGCAGCTCATGATCACCACGGACGTGGAGAACTATCCGGGCTTCGCCGAGCCGATCATGGGCCCCTGGCTGATGGAGCAGATGCAGAAGCAGGCGGAGCATGTCGGCACGAAGATGGTCTTCGACCTGATCGTGGACGTGGACTTCAGCCGGCGTCCCTTCGTCTGCAAGGGCGACAGCGGCGATACCTACACCGCCGACAGCGTCATCATCGCGACGGGCGCCCAGGCCCGCTGGCTCGGCCTCTCCAGCGAGGAGATCTACCGCGGCGCCGGCGTGTCGGCCTGCGCCACCTGCGACGGCTTCTTCTTCCGCGGCAAGGAGGTCGCGGTGATCGGCGGCGGCAACTCCGCCGTGGAGGAGGCGCTCTACCTCACCAACCACGCCACCAAGGTGACGGTGATCCACCGGCGCGACAGCTTCCGCGCCGAGAAGATCATGCAGGACCGGCTGTTCCGCCACCCCAAGGTCGAGGTGGTCTGGGACAGCGTGGTGGAGGAGATCGTCGGCGAGGGCGACGGCGGCCTGGGCAGCCCGCGCGGCGTCACCGGCGTGCGCGTCCGGAACAGCAAGTCGGGCGAGGAGCGCATCATCCCCGTGGCCGGCGTCTTCGTCGCCATCGGCCACGAGCCGGCCACGTCCGTCTTCAAGGGCAAGGTGAAGATGGACCAGGACGGCTACATCGTGACCGCCCCCGACAGCACCGCCACCGACATCGCGGGCGTCTTCGCGGCCGGCGACGTGAAGGACAAGATCTACCGCCAGGCGGTCACCGCCGCCGGCATGGGCTGCATGGCCGCCCTGGAAGCCGAACGCTGGCTCGCCCACCACGAACCCGCCGCCGGCGCCCACGGCGACCCGAGCCCGGCTTCGACCTGGTGAGGGGGCAGGGGGACGGAGGGGGCTGCCCTTATATGGAGTGGCTGCAACAGTTAAAAGTGCTGCTCTGTAGTAACTCAATGAAGAAGAACTACTGTGCCGTCATCCCCGCGAAAGCGGGGATCCAGAAGTCCGCATGGCGATCCTTGCGGAGGAGTCCTGGACCCCCGCTTTCGCGGGGGTGACGGTAGGTTTCTGTTTCACCTTTACTTGCTGCCCTGAAACAGGTTTGAGCCTCATCAGCAAGGGCAGGGAACAACCGGCGCCTCACTCAAGGCCATGGGTTCCCATCAGATCCTCGTTATCGTCCGCCAGCGCGTCCAGGGCGCGTTGGCGCTCTTCCTCCCTGGCTTTCAGGGCGAGCACGTCCTCCCGCTTGCAGCGCCGCTGGGTGCCGACAGAGTGGAAGGGAAGGTCCCCCTCATCCATCCGGCGCATGACCAGCGGCCTGGAGATGCCCAGCAGTTCGGAAGCCTCGGTTGGGGAGAGTTCCTTTTTTTCCTCGATCACGGCGATCCTCCCGCCGGGCCATCGGCCGGCCCAAAATCGGGATAGGGGGCGATCCTAGTGGACCGCACCCCTCCCACACCACCCGGCATGCGGGTCCGCACCGGGCGGTTCGAGGAGTTGAG
>NZ_JAFIQV010000006.1 GCF_017356015.1 Azospirillum sp. SYSU D00513 | reverse complement strand
TCGGGAACCGGACCCGCGTCAACGGCCAACAAAGCCGCCGCCTGCGCATCCCTTCTCACAACACGGTCTTCACTTTTAAAAGATCCCGCGGCGCTCGGCGCCGCATTTGCACTTGACTTTTCCGACCGGCTCCGCTTCGTCAGCGGCGCCTGCGTCGGTGGAGGGGTTTATATGTGCCCTGGCCCCTTCGGCGCAACACCTTTTTGACAGGTGAGTGAAGAATCTCGGTCGCCTTTGCGTCACAGGGCCATCGGCGCCTCCATCATCCACACCGCCTTTTCAAAGGACTCCGCCGGCCCTTCCTTCATCGGCCGTGCCGACAGCACCGTTTCCTAGCGAAAATGTCCGCGCCTCCCCCAATTCGGGCTTGCGCTGTGTATTAATATATTAATATGCTGTCCTCCGAAGCCGAGACGACGGGGCACAGCCGCCGATGTCCGGCAATGGAGGACATCCATGAGTTCACCCGCAGAGCCAGCGCCGGCGTCGACCCGGCCCATGCCGCGTGCCGCGAAGGCGACGCGCGGACGGCCGCGGGCTGCCACGACCACCGCGGTCATCTACCAGGCGTTGCGCGCCGACATCGTCGGGATGCGCCGCACGCCGGGCGAGGCCATCGTCGAAAAGCACATCGCCGAGAATTTCGGGGTCAGCCGCACACCGGTACGGGAAGCCCTGCTCCGGCTGGCCGACGACGGGCTGATCGAGATCTTTCCGCAATCCGGCACCTTCGTCGCCCGCATCCCCATGGACGCCCTGCCGGAGGCGGTCGTGATCCGCACCGCGCTGGAAGGTGCGGCCGTGCGCAACGCGGCGCAGCGCGCCACGGGCAGCCAGATCGCCGCGATGCGGGCCAACCTGCTGCTCCAGCAGGAGATGGAAGCGGCGGGCGACCTCGACGGCTTCCACGAGGCGGACGAGCGCTTCCACGCGCTCATCGCCGAGATGGCCGGTTTCCCCGGCCTTTGGAGCCTCGCGCAGCAGGTGAAGGTGCATGTGGACCGCTACCGCCGCCTGACCCTGCCCGAGCCGGGCCGCATCCCGAATGTGATCGGCGAACACACGGCCATCGCCGACGCCATCGCGGCGCGCGATCCGGTCACCGCCGAACGGCACATGACCGTCCATCTCGAAAGCCTCCTGACCGCGATTCCGCAGGCCCAGGGGGCCAACCCGTTCTTCTTCTCCGGTTCGCCGGCAACAACGACCTCGTGAGGATTTGTCCATGAAGATCTCCGTTCGGCACGCGTCGCATCCGGATGCCGTCCGCACCTTCGACACCGAGGCCCTGCGCAACGATTTCCTCGTCCCGACCGTCTTCGAGGCCGACGACATCGTCCTGACCTACAGCCACATCGACCGTTTCGTGGTCGGCGGCGCGATGCCCGTGGCGGGTCCGCTGAAGCTGGAGTCGGCCAAGGCCATCGGCTCGGCTACCTTCCTGGAGCGCCGCGAACTGGGCGTTGTCAACGTCGGCGGCCCTGGCCGCGTGACGGTGGACGGCACCGCCTATGAGCTGGCCCCGCGCGACTGCCTCTACGTCGCCATGGGCAGCGTGGATGTCCAGTTCGAGAGCCTGGACCGCGCCAACCCGGCCAAGTTCTACCTGAACAGCGCCCCGGCCCACGCCCGCTTCGAAACGATGAAGATCTCCATCGAGCAGGCCAAGCAGGTCCATCTGGGCGACCCGTCCCAGTCGAACGAGCGGACCATCTACCAGATGATCCATCCGGACGTGTGCAAGACCGCGCAGCTCGTGCTCGGCATGACCGTGCTGAAGCCGAACAACATGTGGAACACCATGCCGTGCCACACGCATGACCGGCGCTGCGAGGTGTATTTCTATTTCGACCTGCCGGAGCCGGCGCGCGTCTTCCACTTCATGGGCGAGCCGAACCAGACCCGCCACCTCGTGGTCGCCAACGAGCAGGCGGTGATCTCGCCGAGCTGGTCGATCCACAGCGGCGTCGGCACGCGCAACTACACCTTCATCTGGGCCATGGCCGGTGACAACCAGGACTTCACCGACATGGACATGATCCCGATGGAAGAGCTGCGTTGAGCGGAGACGCCACGATGACCAACCCCTTCGACCTCACCGGCAAGGTGGCGCTGGTCACCGGCGCCAACACCGGCATCGGGCAGGCCATCGCGGTGGCGCTGGCCCGGGCCGGCGCCGACGTCGCCGCCGCCGGCCGCACCCCGCCCGAGGAAACCCGCGCCCTGGTCGAAGCGACCGGCCGCCGCTTCCTGTCGGTGCAGGCGGACCTCACCAGCCTGGAGCCCATTCCGGGTGCCGTGGAACAGACGGTCGAAGCGCTCGGCGGGCTCGACATCCTGGTCAACAACGCCGGGATGATCCGCCGCGCCGACGCGCTGGACTTCACCGAGTCCGACTGGGACGAGGTGATGAACGTCAACATCAAGTCGGTCTTCTTCCTCTGCCAGGCCTTCGGCCGCTACGCCATCGGCCAGGGGCGCAAGGGCAAGATCATCAACATCGCCTCGATGCTGTCCTTCCAGGGCGGCATCCGGGTGCCCTCCTACACCGCGTCGAAGAGCGGCATCGCCGGCCTCACGAAACTGCTCGCCAACGAATGGGCCGGCAAGGGCATCAACGTGAACGCCATAGCGCCGGGCTACGTCGCGACCAACAACACCGCCGCGCTCCGCGCCGACGAGAAGCGCAACGCCGACATCCTGGCCCGCATCCCGGCCGGCCGGTGGAGCGACGCCTCGGACATGGGCGGCCCGGCGGTGTTCCTGGCCTCCGCGGCCTCCGACTACGTCCACGGCACGATCCTGCCCGTGGACGGCGGCTGGCTGGCCCGCTGAGAAGGAAGACGAAGGATGAGCACCGACGTTTTCCTGCTGAGCGATACGCTTGACTGGAAGGATCTCGGCAACGGCGTGCGCCGCAAGATCCTCGGCCACAACGACGCCATGATGATGGCGCGCTTCGAGTTCGAGAGCGGCGCCGTGGGCGCCCTGCACCGCCACCCGCATCACCAGTGCGCGGTGGTGGAGAAGGGCTCTTTCGACGTCACCATCGAGGGCCGCACCCAGCGGCTGGGCGTCGGCGACGGCTACATGGTGCCGTCCAACGCGCTGCACGGGGTGGTCGCGCTGGAGCCGGGCACCCTTCTCGATATCTTTACCCCGATCCGAGAGGATTTCCTGGCCTGATCCCCGAGGGGGGCAAAGGCCTGGACAAGAGTTCAACGGAGGGGCCGGCGGAAACCGGCCCCGAAAACAGGAGGAAGCCACATGAAGATCAGTTTCGGCAGTGTCCGCACCGCCCTGCTCGCGGCCTGCGCCGCCGGCGCCATGCTCGCCTCGCCCGCCTCGGCGCGCGACTTCCGCTCGGCGGACATCCACCCGTCCGACTACCCGACCGTCGAGGCGGTCCGCTACGTCGGCAAGCTGCTCGCCGAGCGCACCAACGGCCGTCTGGGCGTCAAGGTGTTCCCGAACGGCGCTCTCGGCAACGAGAAGGACACCATCGAGCAGCTGAAGATCGGCGGGCTCGAGATGATGCGCATCAACGTCGCCCCGCTGAACAACGTGGTGCCGGAGACCATCGTCACCGCGCTGCCCTTCATCTTCCGCTCGACCGAGCACATGCACGCGGTGCTCGACGGCCCGATCGGCGACGAGATCCTCGCCGCCATGGAAAGCCAGGGCATGGTTGGCCTCGCCTTCTATGACAGCGGCTCGCGCAGCATGTACTCCGCCGGCAAGCCCTACAAGACGCTGGCCGACCTGAAGGGCGCGAAGATCCGCGTCCAGCAGTCCGACCTGTTCGTCGCCATGATCCAGGCGCTCGGCGCCAACGCCACCCCGATGCCCTTCGGCGAGGTCTACACCGCGCTGAAGACCGGCATCGTCGACGCGGCCGAGAACAACTACCCGTCCTACGAGTCCTCGCGCCACTTCGAGGCGGCCAAGTACTTCACGTTGACCGAGCACGCCATGGCGCCGGAAGTGCTGGTCTTCTCCAAGACCTTGTGGGACCGGCTGTCCAAGGACGACCAGGCGCTGATCCGCCAGGCGGCCAAGGAGTCCGTCCCCCACATGCGCAAGCTGTGGGAGGAACGCGAGAAGAAGTCCAAGGACGTCGTTGTGGCGGCCGGCGCGCAGATCGTCGAGGTCGCGAACAAGCAGGAATTCATCGACGCGATGAAGCCCGTCTACGACAAGTTCGCGAACACGCCGAAGCTCCAGGACCTCGTGAAGCGCATCCAGGAAACCAAGTAACGCACGGGCGGCGCGGCGCCCCTCCCCGTGGGGAGGGGTGACGCCGCGCCGCACCGGGGAGCAGTGCGGCATGGATATCGAAATGCAAGCAAAGGACGTCACCCCACGGCGCAGCTCGGGCTGGCTGACGCAGATGAACGCGATGCTGGCCCGCATCGGCATGGCCGTCTCGATCGCCGGCCTGCTGGCGATCGTCGGCGTCGTGTTCTATCAGGTTTTCGGCCGTTACGCGCTGAACGACCCGCCCACCTGGGCGGAAAGCCTGGCCATCGTGCTGGTGCTGTACGTCACGCTGATCGGGGCCGCCGTGGGCGTGCGCGATGCCGGGCACATCGGCCTGGAGTCCCTGCTCGTGCTGCTGCCGGACAGTGTGCGCAAGAAGATCGAAATCGTCATCTATGTCCTGGTCGGCATCTTCGGCGCCGGCATGGCCTACAACGGCTGGCTGCTCGGCAGCTCGGTCGCCTCCTACACGATCGCCAATCTCCACGTCTCCGAAGCCTGGCGCTACGTGCCGCTGGTCCTGTCGGGGGTGCTGATCGTCCTCTTCTCCATCGAACACATCATCGCGCTCCTCCGCGGTGAGGAGGTCGAACCGTCATGGAACTGATCATTCTGTCGGCCACCTTCTTCGGCTTCCTCATCCTGGGCGTGCCGGTGGCCTTCGCCATCGGCCTGTCCGCGCTCTGCACCATCCTCTACGAAGGTCTGCCGGTCGCGGTCATCTACCAGCAGATGATGTCGGGGATGAACATCTTCTCCTTCCTCGCCATCCCCTTCTTCGTCTTCAGCGGCGAGCTGATGCTGCACGGCGGCGTCGCCGACCGGATCGTGGGCGCCGCCAAGAGCATGGTCGGCCACATCCGCGGCGGGCTGGGCATGTCGAACGTGGTCGCCTGCACGCTGTTCGGCGGCGTCGCCGGGTCGCCGGTCGCCGACGTGTCGGCGATGGGCGCGGTGATGATCCCGATGATGAAGCGCGAGGGCTACCACGCCGACTACGCGGTCAACGTCACCACCCACGCGGCACTCGTCGGCGCGCTGATGCCGACCAGCCACAACATGATCATCTACGCGCTGGCCGCCGGCGGGAAGGCCTCCATCGGCGCGCTGATCGCGGCGGGGTTGATGCCGGCGCTGCTGCTGATGGTCTGCAACCTGGGTGCCGCCTATCTCGTCGCGGTCAAGCGCGGCTACCCGGCGGGCTCCTTCCCCGGCTGGGAGATCATGTGGCGGTCGCTCGCCGCCGCACTGCCCGGCCTGTTCATCGTCGTGATCATCCTCGTGGGCATCATGTCCGGCGTCTTCACGGCGACGGAATCGGCGTCGGTCGCGGTGATCTACGCGCTGCTGCTGACGCTGTTCGTCTACCGCTCCATGACCTGGAACCATTTCCTGGCGGCGGCGGCCAAGACGGTGAAGACCACCGGCGTCGTCCTGCTGCTGATCGGCGTCTCGACGATGTTCCAGTACCTGATGGGCCTCTATCAGGTGGCGGACCTGACCGGCGAGATGATGGCCGGCCTGTCGGACAACCCGTGGGTCATCTTCCTGATGATCAACATCATCCTGTTCCTGCTCGGCACCTTCATGGACATGGCGAGCACGATCCTGATCTGCACGCCGATTTTCCTGCCGATCGCGATGCAGTTCGGGATGGACCCGGTGCAGTTCGGCATCGTGATGCTGATCAACTGCGCCCTGGGCCTGAACACCCCGCCGGTCGGCACCACCCAGTTCATCGGCTGCGCCATCGGTGGTGTGTCGGTGGGCGAGGTGATGCGCTCGATCACCCCCTTCTACGGGGCGCTGTTCGTCTGCCTTCTGCTCGTCACCTACGTGCCGGCCTTCTCGCTCTGGCTGCCGCGCCTGCTCATGCACTGAGCCGGACACCAGTCCGACAAAAGGGCCGCGCCGGAACACTCCGGCGCGGCCCTTTCCTTTTTCAGGCCGATGGAAGGGGGGAGCGCGCCTCCAGGAAGCGCCCGGCCCAGTCCCGGCCCTTCTCCAACTCGCCGAACAGCCACTCGCGGAAGGTCCGGATCTTCGGCAGGTCCACCGTGGATTTCAGGGTGGCGAAGCCGTGTCCCTGCGCCCTCAACCCCTGCGTGGCGAAGGGAATCACCAGCTTGCCCGCCAGCAGTTCGCGTTCGGCCAGCAGCAGGCTGTCGAGGCAGACACCGAGCCCGTCCACGGCGGCGCTGATGGCCATGAAGGACCGGTCGAAGCGCGGGCCGCGCTCCAGGTCCAATTGGACCCTGCGATGATGCCGCGCCCAGTCGTTCCAGCGCAGGATGTTGATCTCCGAATGGATCAGCGTGTGCTGCCCGAGATCGCCTGGGCGGCGGATCGGCTTCAGCCCGTTGGCGAGGCCGGGTGAGCACATCGGGACGATGATGTCCTCGGGAAAGGGCACCATGACGGTCCCGGCGGGCGGCGGGCCGGGGTTGTAGCGGATGTCCACGTCCACGACGCCCTGCGCGAGGTCGGCCGCCGCCACCGACGCCTGAAGGCGGATGTCGATCCCCGGATGAAGCTCCTGGAAGCGCGCCAGCCGCGGCATCAGCCATTGGGTGGCGAAGCTCGGCGTGGAATGGACGGTCAGGACGGCGCTGCCCACCGTCTGGGCCACGATCTGCGTGGCCGCGTCGATGCGGGCGAAAGCC
Organism: Azospirillum sp. SYSU D00513; assembly: GCF_017356015.1. Lineage (GTDB taxonomy): Bacteria > Pseudomonadota > Alphaproteobacteria > Azospirillales > Azospirillaceae > Azospirillum. Next base: position 186,286 of record NZ_JAFIQV010000006.1, on the reverse strand, counting down.
TCCGTGACCTCGGCCGCGTAGAGCCGCCCGGCATCGGTCAGCAGCACCGAGCGGTGCACCCGGTGGAAGAGCCGCACGCCGAGTTGGTCCTCCAGGACCTTCACCTGATGGCTGATCGCCGATGGGGTGACGGCGAGATCCTCCGCCGCAAGCGCGAAGGAGCCGAGCCTTGCCGCGGCCTCGAAGGCCTGGACGGCCTTGATGGACACCCTTTTCCGCATCGCGGTCTTTCGATGAATTCAGCTCATCTATCCGCGATCTTATTCATTTGTCAGGCTCACCTCAAGAACATACCGTTTCCATAGCGATCGGCGGAACGGATTGTCCGGACCTCCTCGCACCTTTCAAAAATCCATTGGGCAATCGCGGCGTGAATTCGCCGCCACGGGCGGCTTTGCGCCAAAGGAGAGGACATGCTGCTTTCCAACAAGCTGTGCGTGATCACGGGGGCGGCCTCGCGGCGCGGCATCGGCCGCGCGACCGCGCGCCTTTTCGCTCTGCATGGCGGCCGCGCGATCATCCTCGATCTCGACGGCGGGCAGGCCGAGGCGGCGGCGGCCGAACTGGGCGAGGCGCACCGCGGCTACGCCTGCGACGTGACGGACAAGCCCTCCTGCTTCGGCGCCGTGGAGCGCATCGTGGGCGAGTTCGGCCGCGTGGACGTGCTCGTCAACAACGCCGGCATCACCCAGCCCCTGCGCTTCATGGACATCGAGCCCGGCAACTACGACGCCGTGATGGACGTCAGCCTGCGCGGGACCCTCTACATGAGCCAGGCGGTCCTGCCGCACATGCGCGAACGCCGTTCCGGCTCGATCGTCTGCATGTCCTCGGTCTCGGCGCAGCGCGGCGGCGGCATCTTCGGCGGCCCGCACTACAGCGCGGCCAAGGCCGGCGTGCTCGGCCTCGCCAAGGCGCTCGCCCGCGAGGCTGGGCCGGACAACATCCGCGTGAATTCCATCACGCCCGGCCTGATCCAGACCGACATCACCGGCGGCAAGCTGACCGACGAACTCAGGACCGAGATCCTGAAGGGCATCCCGCTCAACCGGCTGGGCGACGCGGAGGACGTGGCGCGCGCCTGCCTGTTCCTCGCCTCCGACCTGTCCTCCTACGTGACCGGCGCCACGATCGACGTCAACGGCGGCATGCTGATCCACTGACGGATCGGCACCCGAGAAACGAGGCGTTCCCGCCGAGGACGCCCGCGATGCTGGAGGAATTCGTGGACATCAACACAACAGGCACCATCGACCATCGGGACGGCAAGACCGGCCACAACGTCGACCTGGCGGAGCGGGCCTACCGCATCCGCCGCAACGCCCTGCTGATGGGCGAGGTGCAGGGCCAGGGCTACATCGGGCAGGCGCTGGACATCGCCGACGTGCTGGCCGTCGCCTACTTCCACGCCATGCGCTACCGCCCGGAGAACCCGGACTGGGAGGAGCGCGACCGCTTCCTGCTGTCGAACGGCCATTACGCCATCGCGCTGTACGCCGCACTCCTGGAGGCCGGCTTCCTTCCGGAGGAGGAGCTGGAGACCTACGGCAGCGACGACAGCCGCCTGCCCATGTCCGGCATGGCCAGCTACACGCCGGGCATGGAGATGTCCGGCGGCTCGCTCGGCCTCGGGCTGTCGATCGCGGTAGGCAAGGCGCTCGGACTGAAGCGCAAGGGCTCCTCCTCGCGCGTCTTCACGCTCTTCTCCGACGGCGAGCTGGACGAGGGCTCGGTGTGGGAGGCGATCATGTCGGCGAGCCATCACAAGCTCGACAACATGATCGGCATCATCGACGTGAACAACCAGCAGGCCGACGGCCCCTCGACCCAGATGCTGGCCTTCGAGCCGCTGGTGGAAAAGCTGGAAGCCTTCGGCTGGTACGTCCAGCGGGTGGACGGCAACGACCTGCCGGCCGTGGTCGCCGCCTTCGACGCGGCCCGCGCCCATCCCGAGCCCAAGCCGCGCATGATCGTCTGCGACACCCGCATGGGCCGGGGCGTGCCCTTCCTGGAAGCCCGCGAGAAGAACCACTTCATCCGCGTCGACGCGCACGAATGGCAGCTTGCCCTCGAAGCGCTGGACGCCGGGAGGACCGCATGAGCAGCAACGCGACCACCACGGCGCCGGCCAAGCCGCGCCTGAAGACCTCGGCGATGATCGCCTCGATCGCCTCCGAGGGGCAGCGCACGAAGCCCGCCCCCTTCGGCCACACGCTGGCCGAGCTGGCCCGAAGCCGGACCGACATCGTCGGCATGACCGCCGACCTCGGCAAATACACGGACCTGCACATCTTCGCGAAGGAGCATCCGGACCGCTACTACCAGATGGGCATGGCCGAGCAGCTGCTGATGGGGGCCGCCGCCGGTCTGGCGCATGAGGGCTTCATGCCCTTCGCCACCACCTACGCGGTCTTCGCGTCCCGCCGCGCCTACGACTTCATCCACCAGACCATCGCCGAGGAAGACCTCAACGTCAAAATCGTCTGCGCCCTGCCTGGCCTGACCTCCGGCTACGGGCCGAGCCACCAGGCGACGGAAGATCTGGCGCTGCTGCGCGCCATGCCGAACATGACGGTGATCGACCCCTGCGACGCGCACGAGATCGAACAGGCCGTGCCGGCCATCGCCGGCCACAAGGGTCCGGTCTACATGCGCCTGCTGCGCGGCAACGTGCCGCTGGTGCTGGACGAGTACGGCTACCGCTTCGAGCTGGGCAAGGCGAAGCTCCTGCGCGACGGCGCCGACGTGCTGATCGTCTCGTCGGGCATCATGACGATGCGCGCGCTGGAGGTTGCCCGGTCGCTCGAATCCGACCGCGTCGCGGCGGCGGTGCTGCACGTGCCGACGATCAAGCCGCTCGACACCGAGACCATCCTGCGGGAAGCGGCGCGCAGCGGGCGCATGGTGGTGGTCGCCGAGAACCATTCCGTCGTCGGCGGGCTGGGCGAGGCGGTCGCGGGGCTGCTGCTCCGGTCCGGCGTCACCCCGGTCTTCCGCCACATCGGCCTTCCCGACGAATTCCTCGCGGCGGGCGCCCTGCCGACCCTGCACGACCGCTACGGCATCTCGACCGAGGTCGTGACGAAGAGGATCAAGGGCTGGCTCGGCGAATGAGCCGGACCGGCACGGCCACGCGTCCGCCGATGCGGAACTGAAAGCCCGGGCGCGGCGGGTGCGGGGGCCAAACTGGCGCCCCCGGACGGGGGCGCCGCAAATCACAAAACTGGAGGAAATCGTGAAGAAGATGCTTCTCGCGCTCGCCGTGGGCGTCACGCTCGCCGCTTCACCGGCCTGGTCGCAGCAGGTCCTGCGCATGGCCCACAACGCAGCGCCCGGCAATCCCAAGTCCGAAGCGTCGCTGAAATTCGCCGAGCTGGTCGAACAGAAGACCAACGGCCGCGTGAAGGTGCAGGTCGGCGGCAGCGCCCAGTATGGCGACGACGTCGAGGCGCTGACCAGCATGCGGCTCGGCACGATGGCCTTCAGCGCCAATTCGCAGGGGGCGACCTCCGGCGTCGTACCGCAATTCTCCGTGATCGGCCTTCCCTTCCTCGTCCAGGATCTGCCGCAGGCCTGGAAGCTGCTCGATGGCCCCGTCGGCGAGCGGCTCGGCGGCCATGCCAAGGAGAAGGGTCTCGTCCTCCTCGCCCTCTGGGACAACGGCATCCGGCACACCAGCAACAACGTGCGGCCGATCAAGACGCCGGAGGATCTGGCGGGCGTGAAGATCCGCACCCCGCCGGACCCCATCACGGTGGACATCTACAAGGCGCTGGGCGCGAACCCGACGCCGATGCCCTTCTCCGAACTCTACATCGCGCTCCAGCAGGGCGTGGTCGACGGGCAGGAGAATCCGCTGATGAACATCTACTCCTCGAAGCTGCACGAGGTTCAGAAATACGTCACCCTGACCGGGCACAAGTACGAATCGACACCGGTGCTCGCCAGCAAGATGGTCTTCGACGGCCTCTCCAAGGCGGACCAGCAGGCGGTGATCGCGGCCGCGGCCGAGGCCGGCCGGCTGAACCGGGAAATGTCGCAGAAGGCCGACAACGAGCTTCGCGGCAAGATGGAAGCGGCCGGCGTCCAGTTCAACACGGTCGATCCGGCTCCCTTCCTCGCCAAGGTCAAGCCCGTCTACGAGAAGTGGGAGAAGCAGTTCCCCGAGCTGACCGCGCTCGTCCGGGCGGAAGCCTCCGCGGCGGCGAAGCCCTGATGGACATCCTGCGCGAGCAGGAGGTGACGGAGGCCGGCCTTGCCGCCTCCGCCATCCACGTGGTGGACACGGCCATCGCCGTCGCCGCCACGGTCGTCTCGGTCCTTGCGCTGGTGCTTCTGTTCCTGTCGCTCGGGGCGGAGGTGGTCGTCCGTTACCTCACGACCCAGGGCCTCGGCTGGCCGTCGGAAATGCCGAACATCCTGTTCCCCTGGCTGGTCATGGGCGGGATCGTGCTCGGCGCGCAGCGCGGCGCGCACATCGCGGTCACGATCGTCTTCGGCTTCCTCGGCCGGGGTGCCGCCCGGGCCCTGCTGCTGGCGATGCAGGCCGTGATCGGCGCGACCTTCTTCTATCTCGCCTACATCGGCATGGACGTGATCGAGATCACCGGCACCGAGGTCTTTCCGGTGACCGGGATCTCCGCCCACTATGCCTACCTGTCCCTGATCGCCGGATTCGTCGGCGTCGGGCTGACCGCGGCCACCACCTTCGCGCGGCTGCTCGTCGCCGAGGATCCGCTCGCGGTGCGCGCCCAAGGTCCGGAGGACCATCAATGACCCTGCTCATGGTTTCCGTTTTCGGCGTCCTCCTGCTGCTCGCCTTCCCGGTGGGCTACGCCCTCGTCATCAGCTCGGGCGTCGCCGTCATGACGCTGGGCTCGGTGCCGACCGTCGTCGCGGTCGTGAAGCTTTTCCAGCCGACGCAGAGCTTCCCGCTCCTGGCCATCCCCTTCTTCGTCCTGTCCGGCGCCCTGATGATGAGTGGGACGCTGGGCCAGAAGCTCGTCCGCTTCGCAGCATCGCTCGTCGGCCGCTTCCACGGCGGGCTCGCCCAGGTCACCGTCGTCGGCTCGACCATCTTCGGCGGCGTGTCCGGCTCCGCCGTGGCGGAAGCCTCCGCACTCGGCGCGATGCTAATCCCCTGGCAGAAGAAGGAGGGTTATCCGCCGGCCTTCAGCGCCGCCGTGACCGCCTCCTCCTCCGTCATCGCCGGGCTGATCCCGCCCTCCATCCCGCTCATCCTCTACGCGGCCGTCTCGAACGCCTCCATCGCGTCGCTGTTCCTGGCCGGCATCCTGCCGGGGCTGATGCTGGCATCCGGCATGATGGCCGTCTGCTACCTGAGCGGCCGCCTGCGCGGCTTCCCGCTCCTGGCCGGCACCGGCGGCCTCAAGGACATCGGCCGGGCCATGCTCTCCGCCCTTCCGGCCCTCCTGATGCCCGCCTTCATCGTCGTGCTGCTGCGCGCGGGCATCGCCACCCCGACCGAGGTGAGCGTCGTCGCCGTCGCCTACGCGCTGTTGGTCAGCGCGCTCATCTACCGCGACCTCACGGTCAAGCGCGTCCATGCCGCACTCGTGGCCACGGTGATCACCACGGGCGTCGTGATGCTGGTCATCGCGGCCTCCAACCTCGTCGGATACGTCCTGATCGTGGAGGCGATCCCGAACGCCGTGACGGAATACGCCCAGGGCGTGCTCAAGGAGCCCTGGCTGATCATCCTCGCCATGAACCTGATCATGCTGGTGGTCGGCATGTTCCTGGACCTTCCGGCGGCGATCCTGCTGCTCGGCCCGACCTTCGTCGCGGTGGGTGCGGCCATCGGGCTGGACGTCATCCAGCTCGGGATCATGATGGCCGTGAACCTCAGCATAGGCCTTTTCACCCCGCCGATCGGGACCACCCTGTTCATCTCCGCCGCGATCTCGCGCGAGCCCATCGGGGCCATCGTGCGGGAGCTGTGGCCCTTCTACCTCGTGGCCCTCACCGTGCTGGGGCTCGTGTCCTATGTGCCGGCGGTCATCCTGTACTGAGCCGCCGCAAACAACGACGAACCAAGGGAAATGGGAGGATCGGCAATGACGACGGTCGGGTTCATCGGTCTCGGCTCCATGGGGCTGCCCATGGCCGGCAATCTCCTGAAGAAGGGTTTCGCTGTCCGCGGCCATGACATGCGGCGCGAGTCCGTCGCGGCCCTGGAGCGGGCCGGCGGCGCCGCGGCTTCAACGGCCGCGGAGGCCGCGAGCGGGGCCGACGCCCTGGTTCTGATGGTGGTGAACGCGGCGCAGGCCGAAACCGTGCTCTTCGCCGAATGCGCCCTCGACGCGCTGCCGCGAAACGGGGCCGTCGTGCTGATGGCGACCTGCCCGCCCGGCGCGGTGGCATCCCTGGCCGCGCGGGTGGAAGCGGCCGGCCGGCGGTTCATCGACGCGCCCGTGTCGGGCGGCACCGTGGGCGCGGCCGGCGGAACGCTCACCATCATGGCGGCGGCCCCGCCGGCAGTCTTCGAAGCGGTCAGGCCCGTGCTGGCCGCGATGGGCGACAAGCTCTTCCACGTCGGCGAGAAACCGGGCCAGGGCGCCACCGTCAAGACCGTGAACCAGCTGCTGTGCGGCGTGCACATCGCCGTGACGGCGGAGGCCTTCGCGCTCGCGGCCAAGATGGGCGTCGATCCGGCCGTCCTGCTGGAGATCATGGGCGGTTCCTCGGCGTCGAGCTGGATGCTGAAGGACCGCGGCCCGCGCATGATGAAGGACAATCCCGAGATCACCAGCGCCGTGGACATCTTCGTCAAGGATCTCGGCATCGTGCTGGAGGCGGGGCGCGACGCCAAGGCGGCGCTGCCGCTGGCCGCCGTCGCCCACCAGCTCTTCCTCTCCACCTCCGGGCGCGGCGACGGGGCGGCCGACGACAGCCAGGTCATCCGCAGCTATCACGCCCTGAACGGAACCGGTGGGCACCGCTGAGCCCCTTCCCCCGTTCCTACCGCCTGCCATTTGAAGATCAGAGTGTCGACAGCCTGTTCGATATGCCTGCGATTACATGACATAGCGTGCAAAAAGTCTGGTCCGTTTACTCCGCAAGTCCGCACCACGCATGGATTTTACATGCACCATCATGAACTCTGGATCCGGCAGCTCAGATACATGACGCGCCGGTGCCAAAACTGATGAAACTTCTGCGCGCTGGAATGGTTAGGGCCACAGTGCCCACCGTGGAGAGCCAGCCGCGACCATGAGCATTGCCCTCGCCGCCCTGACGCCCCTCATCGGGGGGCTGCTCGCCCCCTTGACGATCCGGTCCGGGCGCACCGTCTGCGCCGCGTCAGCCGGCGCCGCTTCGCTCCTGGCCCTGTGCCTTCTCCTCAGCCACGCCCCGGCGGTCTACAGGGGTGAGGTGATCCGCCAGCAGATCGACTGGATTCCGCAGCTCGGACTGAGCTTCAGCTTCTTCGTGGACGGGCTCGGGCTGTTCTTCGCGTCGCTGATCCTCGGCATCGGCCTTCTGATCATCGTCTACGCGCGCTTCTACCTGTCGCGCAGCGACCCCATGGGCCGCTTCTACGCCTTCCTGCTGCTCTTCCAGAGCGCCATGCTCGGGGTGGCGCTCAGCGACAACATCCTGCTCCTCCTGGTCTTCTGGGAGGTGACGAGCCTCAGTTCCTTCCTGCTGATCGGCTACTGGCGCCATCTCCCCGAAGGGCGGCAGGGCGCGCGCATGGCGCTGGTCGTCACCGGCGGCGGCGGACTGCTGCTGATCGCGGGCATGCTGATGCTCGGCCACATCGCCGGTTCCTACGAGATCACCGAGATCCTGCGGCGCGGCGACGCCATCAAGGCGCATCCGCTCTATGTGCCGACGCTGCTGCTCATCCTGGCCGGCGCCTTCACCAAGTCCGCCCAGTTCCCCTTCCATTTCTGGCTGCCGCACGCCATGGCCGCGCCGACTCCGGTGTCGGCATATCTTCACTCGGCGACCATGGTGAAGGCCGGCGTGTTCCTGCTGGCGCGCTTCTGGCCGGCGTTGGCCGGCACGGAGATCTGGACGCTCATCGTCGCGCCGGTCGGGTTGATCACGATGATCGTCGGCGCCTGGATCGCCATCTTCAAGGACGACCTGAAGGCCCTGCTGGCCTTCTCCACGGTCAGCCACCTGGGTATGATGACGATGCTGCTCGGTTTCGGCACGCCGCTCGCCGCCGTGGTCGCGGTGTTCCACATGCTCAACCACGCCACCTTCAAGGCCGCCCTCTTCATGAGCGCGGGCATCGTCGATCACGAGACCGGGACCCGCGACATACGCCGCCTCGGCGGGCTCTGGCGCCTGATGCCGATCAGCAGCGCGCTCGCGATGCTGGCCGCCGCCTCCATGGCCGGCCTGCCGCTCCTCAACGGCTTCCTCTCCAAGGAGATGATGCTGGAGGAAGCGGCGCACACGGAACTCGCGGGCATCCCCTATCTGATGCCCGTCCTGGCGACGCTGGGTGCCGTCTTCTCCGTCGCCTATTCGGCGCGCCTGGTGTTCCACGCCTATCTCGGCCCGGCGCGCGACGACACCCCACATCACCCGCACGATCCGCCGATGGGCTTGTGGGGACCGGTGGCGTTCCTGGTCCTGCTCGTCGTCGCCATCGGTCTCGTCCCGACGCTCGCCGGGCCGGTGGTGGCGCGGACCGCCATGGCCGTGATCGGCACGGAGGAGCTTCCCTACTACTCCCTCGCCATCTGGCACGGCGTCACGCCCGCCCTGATCATGAGCCTCGTCGCCTTCGCGCTCGGCGGGCTCATCGTCTACCGCTACGCGGCCCTGTCCCGCCGGCACGCGGCGCTCCCCCGGCCGGACGCCAAGGCCATGTTCGACGCGGTCATCGGCGGCCTCATCGCCGCGTCGCGGGGCTTCACGCACCGCCTGCACACCGGATCGCTGCGGCGCTACATGGCTGTGATCCTCGTCACCGTGATCGCCGTCGGCGCGGCGGCGTTCCAGGCCGGCGGCCACGCGCCCGGCGGGCGCGAGGCCTTGCCGGCCGACCTGCCCGCGATCATCGTCTGGGGCGTGCTGCTGGCGACCTGCGCCGCGGTGGTCGTCGTCCACGGCAACCGGCTGCTGACCCTGATCCTGACCAGCCTCGCCGGGCTGATCGTGTCGCTTGCCTTCCTGCAGTTCTCCGCGCCGGACCTGGCACTGACGCAGATCTCGGTCGAGGTGGTGACGACGATCCTGCTGCTGCTGGCCCTCAACCTCATGCCACGCCACAGCGAGCTGATCGAAAGCCTGCCGCGTCGCCTCGGCGGCGGGCTGGTCGCCATCGCCGCGGGTGCGGGTGCCGGCATGCTGTCCTACGCCGTCATGACGCGGAACATCGCCTCGATCTCCGAGTACCACCTCGACCAGTCGAAGCCCGGCGGCGGCGGCACCAACGTGGTCAACGTCATCCTGGTCGATTTCCGCGGATTCGACACGTTCGGCGAGATCATCGTGCTGGGCATCGCAGCACTGACCATCGCCGCCATGCTGCAATCCGCCCTGCGCGGCGCCCCGGCGCGGCGGCTGGACTCGATGCGCCCGGGCGTGGAATCGGCGGACGCCCATCCGCTGCTCCTCGTGGTGTCGACCCGCGTCCTGCTGCCGCTGGCCCTGACGGTCGGCATCTACATCTTCCTGCGCGGCCACAACGAGCCGGGCGGCGGCTTCATCGCCGGGCTGATCGTGGCCATCGCCCTGATCATGCAGTATCTGGCGAGCGGCTACAGCTGGGCCGCGTCCCGGGCGCGGCTCGACGCCCGCGGCATGATCGGCGCGGGCGTCCTGATCGCCGGGCTGACGGGCGCCGGCGCGCTGGTCTTCGGGGCTCCCTTCCTGTCGACGAGCTACGGCTACTTCCACCTGCCGCTGATCGGCGAATTCGAACTCGCCACGGCCATGCTCTTCGACCTTGGCGTGTTCCTGACGGTCGTCGGCACGGTTGTGCTGGCGCTGGTCGAAATCTCGCGCATCCAGCGCCGGGCGGAGCGAGAGCCGGTTCCCGAGGGACCCATGGACGTCCTGCTGCATTCCACCGACCCCGCCCCGCCGGCGCCCGTCGCGTCCGAACGAAACGAGGCCTGACATGGGAGACCTGGACATGGGAGACCTGGCATGGAGTTCCTGATCGCCAGCGGCATAGCCGTGCTGACCGCGACGGGCATCTACCTGGCGCTGCTCCGGCAGACCTTCCCCGTCATCATCGGCCTGGCCTTTCTCACCTACGCGGTGAACCTGTTCCTTTTCGCCATGGGGCGCCTGACCGTGGACCGTCCTCCCATCATCGCGACGGGGTCTCCCGGCTACGCCGACCCGCTGCCGCAGGCGCTGGTGCTGACCGCCATCGTGATCTCCTTCGGCATGACGGCGCTGATCGTGGTGCTTGCCTTGCGCGGGTTCCTCGAGACCGGCAGCGACGCAGGGAACGCCGAGCGCGGCGAGGACGGGATCCCCGGCGTCCCGGACCGGAGCCATCGATGAATCACTGGATCATCGTCCCGATCATCCTGCCGGCCTTCGCCGCGGCCTTCCTGGTCACGGCGCTGAGCCACGACCTGGCGCGCCAGCGGCTCGTCTCCACCGTCTCCACGCTCCTCCTGCTGGCGACGGCGGTCTGGCTGTTCATCCTGGCGTCGGACGGAACGACCCGCGTCTATCTCCTCGGCAACTGGCCCGCCCCCTTCGGGGTCGTGATGGTGCTGGACCGCCTGTCGGCGCTGATGCTTCTGGTCACCGCGGTGCTGGCGCTCGCGGTCGTCGTCTACGCCTGCGGCGGCTGGGACGCGAAAGGCCGGCATTTCCACACGCTGTTCCAGTTCCAGCTGATGGGGATCGGCGGGGCCTTCCTCACCGGGGACGCCTTCAACCTGTTCGTGTTCTTCGAGGTGATGCTGATCGCGTCCTATGGGCTGATGCTCCATGGCGGCGGGGCCTATCGGCTGCGGGCGGGCTTTCAGTATGTCGCGGTCAATCTGGTCGGCTCGACGCTGTTCCTGTTCGCGGTCGGGCTGATCTACGCCACGACGGGCACGCTCAACATGGCCGACATCGCGGTCAAGGCGCGCGCGGTCGCCGAGGGGGACGTGGCGCTCCTGCGCACGGGCGTGCTGCTGCTTCTTCTGGTCTTCGCCCTGAAATCGGCGCTGGTGCCCCTGCACTGGTGGCTGCCGACGGCCTACGGCGCCGCCCCGGCACCGGTGGCCGCCCTGTTCGCGATCATGACCAAGGTCGGCGCCTACTGCATCATCCGCATGCACGGCATGGTGTTCGGGGCGGAAGCCGGTGCGGTGGCCAACGCGGCGCAGCCGTGGCTCCTGCCGGCGGCGCTGCTGACCCTCGTGGTCGGCGCCCTGGGTGTCCTCGCGACGCGGCGGCTGCTCGACCTCGTCGCCTTTTCCGTGGTCTGGTCGATGGGATCGCTGCTCATCGCGATCAGCCTCTTCGACGCGGGCGGCATGGCCGCGGCACTCTATTACGCGGTGCATTCGACGGTCGCCGCGGCCGGGCTTTTCCTCGTCGCGGACATGATCGTGCGGCATCGCCGTCACTGGGAGGACCGGCTGACGACCGCCCCGCCGGTTCCGCACGCCACGCTGCTCTCGGGATTGTTCTTCCTGGCGGCGATCGTGATGGCGGGCCTGCCGCCCTTCTCCGGCTTCATCGGCAAGCTGCTGGTCCTCGACGCCGTGCGCGAGGCCTCCTCGGCGGTCTGGGCCTGGGGCCTGATCCTGGCGACGAGCCTCGCCGTCATCATCGGCTACAGCCGGGCCGGCAGCGTCCTCTTCTGGAAGGCGGAGGTCCGGGCCGAGGAGGCGCTCACAGCCGACGGCACGGGCCTGCCCCTGACCTCCATCCTCGCCGCCGCCGGCATGATCGGGGCCGCCGGCCTGCTGACGGTCGGAGCGGGTCCGGCGACCGACGTCTTCGCGGCGACCGCCCGGCAGATCATGGACATCGACGGCTATGTGGGCGCGGTGCTCGGCCCCGATGCGAGACTGGCCCTGGGGAGGTGACGATGATGAACCGCCTGCTGCCGCACCCTTCGCTGACCGTCATGATCGTCCTCGTCTGGCTGCTGCTGGCGAACGACTTCTCCATCGGCCATCTTGTGCTTGGCCTCATCATCGGCCTTCTCGTGCCGCGCTTCACCGGGGTGTACTGGCCGGACCGGGGCCGCCTGCGCAACCCGCGGGCGATCCTCGGCTATCTGCTGGTCGTGGCCTGGGACATCTGCGTGTCCAACATCCAGGTCGCCTATCTCGTGCTGTTCCGCCGGGCCGACACGCTGCGTTCGCGCTTCGTCACGGTGCCGCTCGACCTGCGCACGCACGACGCCATCGCGGTGCTGGCCGGCACCATCACCATGACGCCGGGAACGGTCAGCGCCGACACCTCGGCCGATGGGCGCTCGCTGCTGGTCCATTGCCTGGACACCGACGATCCGGACGCCCTGGTGGCACAGATCAAGGACCGGTACGAACGCCGCTTGAAGGAGATCTTCGAATGATCGCCATCGCCTGCGCCGTCGCCTTCGGCGGGATCATGGCCGCCATGCTCCTCAACGTCTTCCGCCTCGTGGCCGGCCCGGACGTGCTGGACCGCGTCCTGGCGCTCGACACGCTGGTGATCAACGCGATCGCGCTGATCGTCGTGGTCGGGATCTGGTACTCCACCGCGATGTATTTCGAGGCGGCGCTGCTGTTCGCCATGGTCGGCTTTCTGTCGACGGCCGCCTTCTGCAAGTTCCTGCTGCGCGGCAACGTGATCGAATAGGAGGGACCATGACCTTCATCGGCGAATTGATCGTGTCGGTCCTGATCCTGACGGGCACCTTCTTCCTGCTCGTCGGGTCCATCGGGCTGGCCAAGCTGCCGGACATCATGCGCCGGCTGCACGGGCCGACGAAGTCCACCACGCTCGGCATCGGCGCGACGCTCATCGGCTCCATGCTGTATTTCGCGTTCATCGGGGGTGGCCTGTCGCTGCACGAGGTCCTGATCACGCTGTTCCTGTTCCTCACGGCACCGGTGTCGGCCTACATGATCGCCAAGGCGCACATCCTGCGCAGCGGGTCGACCCAGGCCAGCCTGCCGGCCACGGGCCGGAAAACCGGCTGGGCGACGTTCCACCGCCCGGTTCCCACCGGCAAGCCGGCTCACCGCGATCCCGGCACGAGCGGCAAAGCGACCTAAAGGGCAGGCAACCGGAAGGATCAGGACGCCGCCCGGAGGCGGCGATCCGGGGACGCGGCAATTTCACACGGCGGCACGCTCCGGCCGCTCGCCGCATCTGCCGTGACCAGCGCCGAAACGGCCAGGCAGTCATGGCGCAGCACGTCGTGGCAGTTGCGGCCGAACCATTCCAGGGAGGCCTCGGCGCCGGGCTCCTCCATCAGTTCCCCGAGGAAGGCCCGGTAATCGACCGCCCCTTCGAACAGGGGGACCATGCCGTCGCGGCGCCCGGCCGCAGCATACACATTGGCCGCCTCGAAGACGCCGAGGTCCGCCCGCGAGCGGATGTTCTTCAGGTGGTAATGGCCGATGCGCGGGAGCAGCGCGCGACGGGCCGCGACGGGATCGTCCCCGGCTTCCCACACGTGCAGCGCGTCGAAATTGACCCGCAGGGCGGGGTGGTCCACCGCCTCGATCAGGGCCAGCGTCGCCTCCAGCCCGTCGGCCAGCGTCTTCGGATGGGTTTCCACCAGGAGGGAGAGGCCCTGGTCCGCCGCCAGCGCGCAGACCAAGCGCAGCCGCTCCGCGATGAGCGCCCGCCGGTCGGCCGGCGTGTCGCGGCTGCCGCTGCCTCCGGCGAAGGTGCGGATCTTGCGGGCGCCCCAGCGCCTCGCCAAGCGGCAGAGCGCTGACGCGTCGGCGAGCAGCGCGTCCGGGTCGCCTTCGAGCGGCAGATAGTCGCTGATCATCGGCACCGACAGCCCGAAGCCGGCCAGCCAGGCGGCGTCGCGTTCGGGCACGCGCGCCGGGTCGCCCGCCATGTTCCGGGCGTGCGCGCCCCAGAGTTCGATGCCCTGGAAGCCGTTCGCGGCCGCCCAGCGCGCCAGATCGTCGAGCGACAGCAAATGATGGCGGAAGGTGATTGTGCATAGAGAGAGCTTCATCAGGCGGCCTCGCTTTCGGAATACTCGAGCGGCAGCCGGTTGGCGGCACACCAGTCGCGGAAGACGGCGCCGAGCGCGGCCTTCAGCTCGAATTCCAGCCGGTCGAGCCGGTCCAGCCGGGCGAAAAGGTCGGGTGCAAGCCCGGTGTCCCCCGTCTGGCTCAGCCGCATTGCCGCGTAATGCAGGGCCTTGAAGCCCTGGAACAGCTCCTCGATGCGGTCGCAATGGGCGAGAAAGCTGGGGTCGGGCAGGCGCAGCGCCCGCCAGAAGAAGGCGAAGCCATGCTCGTAGGCGTATTTGCGGATGGAGAGCACCGGCAGTTCGCGCAGGGCCGTGGCGAGATCCGCCGGCGAGCGCCCGTCCCTTCCCGCGAGATGAGCCGTGAGGATGGCGCGGACCGCGTCGGTGAGCGGGTTGGCGTCGGGACGGAAGCAGGCCTCGAACCAGGCCTTGAGGTCCGCCGCCGCCGGCGTCCGCAGGTCCCGCCGGTCGAAGGCGAAGCCGCCGGCAACGCTCGGCTGAAGGAAGGCGTTGACGATCCGGTCCCGCGCGACCTCCCCCTCCCAGCGGAAATCCGGGTCGGAGACGAAGAAGACCTGCGGGTCGGCGGCGGTCTCCAGCATCAGGTAATGGGGGAAGGGGTTCTGGTTGAACTTGTTCTCCCGCTCCGGCAGGTGAAACAGGTCCACCATCGCCATGACGTTCAGCGTCGGCGGCCGGTTCTCGACGAGGTCCAGCAGGGTGGCCAAATTCTCGGCCTTGCTCTTGGTCCGGTCGTACCATTCCCGCACCTCGGCCCCGTAGAGCCGCCGGTACCAGGCGCGGAAACCGTCATGGCTGACCGAGGGGGCGTGGTAGAGCAGCCCCATGGTGTCGCCGACGGCGAAATCGGCGTCCCAGACGCCGAAATAGAAGGGGCGGTGGTCGATGCCTTCGCGCTTCAGGGCGTCGCACAGGCAGCTGACGACGCAATGGATCTTGATGTCGACATACTCCTCCCCGTGGACGCTGCCCGGCTCCGGCGCGGGGGACGGTGCCACCGCTAGGTCCCCGGTCTCCTCCGAGAACAGGGCGGCGACGTCGGCCACGGTGGACAGATCGCGCGTGGCGATGAGCTGTTCGGGCACGTCCAGCCCGTAGGACAGCTCCAGTTCCAGGAACAGCTCCATCATCAGGACGGAGTCCAGATACAGGTCCTCGTTCAGCCGGGCTGTGGGACCGAAACCATCGAGGTGCTGGTTCTTCAGATGATCCCGCAGGACCGCGTGGATCGCGTCGACGACGCCGTCCCGCGTCATTGCACCGCTCCCGTCACCAGCGCCCCGCCGGCATGAAGCTCGGCGACCCGGCGGCGGCTGATCTTGCCGTTGGCCATGCGCGGCAGGCTGTCCGCCTGGATGATCTCGGCGGGCTGCTGGTGGGCGGCGAGCCGTTCCTGGCACCAGCCGCGGATGGCCGCCGGCGCCAGCGGCCCGCTGGCGGTGAAAGCCAGCGCCACACGCTCGCCCGCGAAGGGATCGCTCTTCCGGAAGGCAACCGCGTCGGTCACGCCCGGCATGGTCATCACCACGTCCTCGACCTCGCCCGGATAGACGTTGATGCCCGAGACGTTGATCGTGTCGTCCAGCCGCGAGACGAAGACCAGCATGCCGTCGGGCTTGCGGTAGCCGAGATCGCGGGTGCGGACCTCGCCCTCCGCCCCGCTGACCACGATTTCGTCCGGCGTGCCGGCATCCGTGCCCGCACGCAACTCGTGGTGCGGCAGCGGATAGCCCAGTTCGTTGGTGGCGGTCATGTCCGGGTTGATGGCGATGCAGCCGGCCTCCGAGCAGCCGTACTGCTGGAACATGTGCCGCGTCCTGGCCCGGATGCGCGCGAACCAGGGTTCGGGCAGCAGCGTGCCGGAGGTCATCGCCGCGTGGATCGTCTCGTCCGCCGGCATCAGCTTCGCCAGCGCGTGCAGGATGACGGGAGAGGAATAGAGCAGCGGCCGCTCGACCTCGCGCAGGGTCTTCAGCACGTGTTTCGGGTTCCCGGTGTCCAGCACGACCGGGACCGCCCCCCGCCTCAAGCCCACCAGCAGCCCGCAGATCAGCCCGTAGGAATGGGTCGTCGGGCAGGCGATCACCGGGGTCATGCCCTCGGGCTCGCGGAAGAAGCCGACGTAGCTCTCGATTTCCCGGTCGATGGCGCTCCAGTCCCGGGCGATGCATTTCGGCGCGCCGGTGGTGCCCGAGCTCATCTGGAGGAGACGGCCCGGCCCGGCCACCGCCTCGGGATCTCCGTCCTCCGGCACCAGCTCCTCGGGTGTGAGGCTGTTGTAGAAGAGGTAGTTGCAGCCGGCGTCCCGCGCCATGCGCCGCGCCGCCGGCAGGGGCGTGCTGGGATGGAGCGGCAGCAGGCTGCCGCCCGCCGCCCGGACGGCGAAGAAAAGGCCCAGCCAGTCGATGGTCGCCGAAAAGCAGGCCGCGACGCGGGCACCGGGCCGCCTCATGAGCTGCGCCTGTTCCGCGCTGCGCGCCGTCAATGCCTCGATATCGGCCCGTGCGTAATGCCGGTCGTCGATCCGGATCATGGTGTGCCTCTTTTGAAGCCGGAAGATCGTGAAAGCGGAAGATCGTGAAAGCGGAAGAAAAGGGTGAGCCCGGCCCGTCAGGCCGGAAACTCCGCGAAGACGTTCGGTATGGAGTGGTGAAGCTCGGTCCGGGCGTTCAGCAGCTTCTCCGTCAGGAGCGATTCGGCCAGCAGGCGCTCCGCCCGGTGCCCGACCAGCGCCTGGCGCTCGGCCAGCCCGTGACGCCGGGCGTACCGCTCCAGGCAGCGGTGCACCTTCTCCCAGAACGTGCGTTCCGGAAGCCCGTAGCGATGCTCGATGAGATGCGAGAGGTCGGTCATGTTGTAGACGAACAGCGTGTCCATGACCAATTCGCGCAGGGCGTCCACCGTGTCCGCCCAGTAATACTGGTTGGGAAGCCCGTCGCGGTACTCATCGTCCATGTCGCGGAACGGGGGAACGGCGGTGGGATCGCGCAGGAAGCCGGGCTCGTATTCGACGCTGTCATGGAAGTCGCGCAGGATGAGCCGCGCCGGCCAGCCGTCGCGGTGGACCAGGACCATGTTCTGCCCATGCGCCTCCACGGCGACGCCGTGGCACACCAGCAGATGCCAAACCGGCAGGACGGCCACCTCGATCAGCCGGTCGAGCCAGGCGTCCAGCCCGAAGCGCTCCACCCAGCCCGCGATGAAGGCGTCGCCGTCCGGCTCGGTGACCGCCAGCAGGTTGAAGGGCACGGCACCCTCGCCCTCGCGCAGCGCCGCGGTCACGCTCCGCCGCCACAACACGGCCATCTGGCCGGCGAGCGGCCCGTCGCGGTCGGCGATGATGCCCGCATATTCCGGCAGCAGCGTCAGCGGATAGCGGTGTTCGAAGTCGGCGTCGGCGGCGACGATCCCGGTCAGCCAGTGCGAGATGACCGGGGCCGTACAGACCGAATGGGGCACGATGATCCGGCGCGAGGCGGTGTTGACGATGTTCATCGCCAGCTTCACGTCGGCCTTGCGCGGATCGTCGGCGTTCATGACGGTCCGCAGGGACTGGCTGGCGCGGTAGCGGTCGCCGAGCGGCCCCAGCGCATGCGCGCGCCCGTCGGCCAGCCAGCCCGCCAGCCCGCCCTGCCGCAGGTCTTCCCATTGCCAGGGATGGAGCGGCAGGAGGCCGAACGCCTCCGCGTCCAGCCCGAGCATGGCGCGGCGCTCCTCGATCTCCTGCCAGACCGCCTCGCCCAGCTCCGCCCGCCAGAAGCGGGATTCGTCGCCGGGAAGCGCCTGGCGCAGATGGGCGCGGGCGACGAGCAGCCAGACGAGCTGGAATTCCTGCCCCGCTTCCGGCCCGAAGGCGGCGTGGTCGTCCTCGCTGAAGCCGAGCCGCGCCTTGAAGCAGGGATGATAGGGGTGTCCCTCTTCCAGCGCCCCCTCCAGCTCGGCGTAGCCACGGCTCTCGCCGACGAGCCCACGACGCATCCGCAAGGGCAGGTTGGCGTCGTTCCAGCGGCATAGCGCCACCGTGCGGTCGAGTTCGGCCAGCAGAGCCGCCTTGTGCGCCTCCGGCACCGGCAGCCCTTCGAGGAGCGCGCGGTGATCCGCCGCCTCCCAGAGCCCGAGCCCGGAGCGCGTCTCGACCGAGCCGGGCAGGATCCGCAGCCGCCCGAAGGGTCCCTGACGGCCCCGGCAGCGGAAATCCCGCCGTCCCACGACCCAATGGAACAGCAGGGCGTCTCCCTCGCCCGTGATCCGGGCCGTCACCAGCTCCTCGAACAGGAGGGCGGCCGCGAGCTGCCGCGCCACCCGCTCGTCCGGGCGGCCGGGCAGATCAAGAGGGAAAGGCATGGAAGCCTCCTTCGGGGCGCAGGCCGGGGCGGCGGGCGGCGGACGGCCTCGTGGGCGCAGCTGGGGATACACCGGCGGCACGGTTTGCGAGATCGCTCGGGATGTGGCCCGCCTGGCGGTGGAGCGGGTTCGGCAGGGCCGCGTAGAGCGCGCCCTCGTTCGGCGTTTCCAGTTCGTCGATGTCGAGCAGGCGGGTGGTCAGGTTGAACTTCGCCCCGATGGTCGGGCTGTCCAGCAGCCCCTCGACAAAGGACCGCCCCGCCCTGCGCAGCGACGGGGCGAGGGACTCCAGCCGCCCGCGCAGCATCGCCAGCAGATCCTCCTCGCCCACCAGCCCGTCCTTTCCCAGCCGGGAGATGACGGAAAAGACCTGGTTCACGATGAGGTAGTAGGAGACGCGCCGGTTGATCTCCTCTTCGCCGTACCAGAGCGAGCGCATGTTGTCGGCCTCGGGCACATGCCGGCGGAGGCTGTCGCGGTAGCCGTCGCAGAGATAGAATCCCTGGTTGTCGCGGTAGTGGAAGCGGCTCGGCACGTCCTGGCCGATGTCGAGCAGCCCGTTCTGCTGATGGGCCTCCAGGGCGATGCCATGCTCGTCGTAGAGGCTCAGCACGGGGTCCAGCGCGCAGGCCAGATAACGCCCGAACCAATGGCGGGACGCCTCCGCCAGCGTGATGCCGCGCGACGTCGCGAGGCGCCGGACCAGCCGCTCCAGCCGGGAGGGCCGGTCCGGCAGCGGATCGGCGGTCAGCGCCGCGATGGTGACGACCCCGCGGCGCCGCCCGCCCACGAACGGGTTCTCGCGCAGGATGACCTCGAAGCCGCTTTCCGCCCGGCCGGGCAGATCGAGCGTGATGTAGGCCGGGTCGAGCAGGAAGCGCAGCCGCGCGCCCAGCGACGGCCCGATCGCCCCGATCAGCTTCGCCATGAGGACGCCGGCCTCCAGCTCGTGCCGGCGGTTGAGCCGCACGGAGTTGGTGATGCGGACGGGCAGCGAGAATTTCAGCATCCACGGGCTGTCGGGGCTGTAGACCGTGCGCACGGAGGAGGTGGCGGTGAAGTCCGGCCCGGCCGGCCCCAGGTCGCGCAGCGTGCCCTCCTCCACCATATCCCGGACCTCGGGGTCGAGCAGCAGCGCCTCCGCCTGGAGCGGGTGCATGGGGATGAGCTGCTCGCCCTCGGCGAGCGGAAGCCGCGCGCCATCAGTGCCCAGCATCGCCGATATCATCTCCGGCGCGCCCTGCCGGAAGGCGGAACGGTGGCTCACGCGGGACGAGACGGCGGCGAAGAAGCGCAGGCGGAAGCGGCCGTGCAACTCCGGCGCGTAGCTCGGCTGCTGCCAGTGGCTCATGCCCTGAACGCTCTTCGGCGTCGGGTGCAGCCAGTGCCCGAAGACGAGCGACTGTTCGGCGGCGATGAAATCGTCTCCGTCCGTGCTTTCCATCCGCTGCGCATCGATGTAACGCTCGACCGACTGGTAGCTTTGCAGCACGCGGAGCAGCAGTTCGAGTTCGCTCCCCCGCAAATCATGTCCCCTGGCGCCGAAACGGGCGTAGCTCTCGCGGGACAGGCAGTAGAGGGCGGAGAAGGGCTCCGCCGGCTGCCAGGCGCCTTCCGTCCCGGTCCGCATCCAGAGACGGCCGAACCCGACCGGGCCGCACAGGGAGCGCGCGGCGATCTCCGCGCGCAGGGCCGCCCCCTGCGACGGGAGCGCCCATTCGATGCAGTCGGGGCCGGCCGGCGAACCGCCCGGCTCCGAGGCCTCCTCCGTGGCGGCGCCGATGGCGGTCCCATCGGCGCCGTCGTGCCGGACCAGCCTGCCCGCGTCGATCTCGCGGCGGTAGCAGTTGGCGAAGCTCTGGAAGGTGACCTGTTCGGCGATCTGCTGGGAGGATCGCGGCTGGCGGGAACTCATGGTGGCCATCCTGGCGACGGGTCGCGAATTGGCTGCGGGCGCGGGGGCTGCGGGCGCCGGTTCTCGGCGGGCCGGCGCTTCAGGCAGACCAGTCGAGCCGGCGCTCGCCCTCGCGGAAGGCGAAGCGCAGAAGATGGCTCTCGATCACGGCCTTCGTCTCCGCGAGCCCCTCGGCCGTCGGCGCGCTCACGCGGATGCGCAGGCCGCCCGCTTCCGCCCGCAGGGCCGCCGTGCCGCAGGAGAAGCGGCATTCGCCGCCTTCCTCGGAAGGGACGACCTCGATCTTGTGGGCGAAATGCTTGCAGAGCTGGCCGGCGTAGCGTTGGCCGTGCTCGGTTTCGAACAGGGTGGCGGTTTCGAGCATGGGTCTTGTCCCTTGTCGGAATGCGGGGAAAGGAGGAGCGGCGGGACGCCGCCCCCCCTTCACCGCCCTCGGCCGGTCAGAAGCGGGCCGAAGCGGTGAGCATGAAGGTCCGGCCGGGCTGGTAGAGCGGCGTGACCGTGCCGAACTCCTGGCCATAGGTGGCCCGGTCGGCGTAGGTGGCATCGAAGAGGTTGCGGACGTCCGCGCGCAGGGTGAGGGCGGACAGGTCCGGCAGCCGCACCTCCGCGAAGAGGTTGACCGTCTCGTAGCCTTCCAGCGGGAGGTTGCCCGGCTGGACGTCCTCATAGTCGAGCACGAACTCCGCGTCGGCGCCGACGGTCACGTTCCAGGCGCGGAAGGTGTGGGCGCCGCCGACCGTGATGATCTGCCCCATGGGGGTGGCGAGATAGGTGCCGGTGTCGGAGTCGGCGGGCAGCCCGTCGATGGTGACGTCGATGTCCGCGTACTTCACGCGCACGAACCCGTCGGCCCAGCCATAGCCGAAGCCGACCTCGTAACCCTCCGACCGCACGTCGCGGGCGAGGTTGGCGCTCGCCACCGCGAAGCGCGCGGCACGCGCGTCGTCGAGCTTCGTCCGGAACACCCGGCCCTCGGCGGTGAAGCCGTCGTAATGGGCCTCAAGCCCGGCGGTCCAGTTGTCCGCCGTCACCGGCTCCGGCCCGTTCCCGTAGTTCCAGTCCGTGTTCATGATGAAGTTCTCGGCCAGCGGGATGCCCGCCCAGCTGTGGGAATAGCCCGCCTTTGCCGTCAGAAAGCGCGGGATGATGTCCAGCTCGGCCGAGATGTTGTGGCTGAGGCCGCTGTTGGTCCAGTCCTCGCCGGTCGTGCCCTCGAAGGTCTGGCGGTCGCCGCGCAGGCCGAAGGAGAGGCGCAGCCGCTCCCAGGGCTCAAGCCGCGCCTGGGCGTAGAGGCCGTTGTTGCGGGCCTTCTCGCCGGCGGCGAAGGTCTCGTCCTCGTAGCTGGCCTCGTCGCGGTAGAAGTCCGTGCCGACCGTGACCGTCCCGAGCCCGAAGGAGAAGCGGTTCTCGAGCTTGCCGTTGAAGGACGCGGTTTCGCCCTCGCCCGGAAAGCTGGTGGCCACGGTGCTGGGCGGGCGGGGGCGCACGAAGATCGGCGTCTCCACCTCGGTCCGCCCGTAGGCGAGGACGAACTTCGGGTCCCACAGCTCGGTCGGGCGCGTGTGGCTGTAGGACAGCACCGTGTTCTGCCGGTCGAGGCTGTAGTCGCGCACCACCGGTTCCCAGGCCGGACGTCCTGTGATGAAGCCGGTGTTCGCGCGGAAGGGCCGCGGCGCCTCGTCGTGGATGCGCTCATGGCTGACTTGGAGGCGGTGACCGGACTCGGTCTCGTAGGCGCCCTTGACGAGGCCGCTCAGCAGGTCCGTCTCGGTGCCCTCCACCCGGTCGCCGTTGCCGGCCTTGAACTTGCGGCCCGTGCCGTAATTGATGTAGCCGAGCCCCTCGAAGCCCTGGGAGCGGCCATAGCCGGCGAGGCTGGTGGTCACGCCCGGCCCGTTCGAACTCAGCACGGACTTCACGAAGGCCCCCACCCCGTCACCGTCGAGCAGGTCGCGCGCGTCCTTGGTCTCGTAGGCGATGGAGCCGGCCAGCGCACCCGGCCCGGCATCCGCCGGCGCCACGCCGGCATCGACCCGCACGGCCTTCAGGAAGACCGGGTCGATGAGGGTCGTGCCGTTGTGGTGGAAGATCTTGTTGTTCTGCCGGCTGCCGTCGATGGTGACGTTGAGGTTGGTTTCCTCCACGCCGTTCACGTAGACCTTCTGCGACATCGGCACGGAGCTGCCGACCCGGATCCCCGGCTCGCCGGCGAAGACCTCGCGGATGCTCGTGGGGTTCTTCCGGTCCAGGTCCTCCTGCGTGATCTCGGTGTGGCCGATGCCGTTCCAGGAGGCGCCGGTCACCGTGATCGCGCCCAGCACCATGGCGTCTCCGGCGTCACCCACGGCCACCGGCGCCGCACCGGTATCGGTGCCAGTCGGGGCCGCGGCGAGGGTCGCGGCGGCCGGGCCGGTCATGCGGACCGTCACGCCGGTGCCGGCCAGCAGGCCCTGCAGCGCCTGGTCCGGCGTCATGTTGCCCGCGACCGGCTGCGAGGTCCGGCCCGCCGCCAGCCCGCTGGAATAGACGAGCTGCCAGCCGGTCCGGCGGGTGAAGGCGTCGAGCGCGGCCGGAAGCGGCTGGGCGGGGATCGCGAAATCCATTTGCCGGGCGGCGTCCGCCTGCGCCGTCTGCTGCGCCAGGACAGGCAGCGGGATCGCCAATGCGCAGCCGAGGGCCGTCGAGGCCGTCAATGTCCAAACCAACCGCCGGTTCACGGACTTCCCCTTCCGCGCCCCAACCCCCGGCGTCACCCCCCTACGGCCAAGCATCCCCTGCGACTCCCCTCATGTGTGGCGTTCCGGGGGATCAGAGCCGACGGCTGAAGCTTCCCCCTTCTCGCCTGACGTTCGGGGCAGGGCGACCTTACAAAAAAATCCTGGGCCAAAAAATTCTCGGGCCAAAAAGTCGCAGGGCAGAAAAGTCTGAGGGTGGGATGGTTTCAGCCGATGACGATCACGCCCGCCGGCAGCACGGCCATCCGCGCGCCCGCGATCTCGGCGAGCGAGCGGAGCGCCCCGACGGGATCGTCCAGCCGGAAGTTGCCGCTGACGCGCTCCTCGCCGATCCGCCGGCCGAGCAGCAGGATCGTCCCGTCGTGATAGCGCCGCAGAGTTTCGACCACGGTCCCCAGCGGCTGGTCGTGGAAGATGAAGCGCCCCTCGCGCCAGGCCAGCGCCGAGGCGGAATCGACGCGGACCGCCACCGACAGGCCGTCGTCCGTCGCCGTCACCCGTTCGCCCGGCGCCAGCGCCAGGGACTGGTCCGGTTGTGCCGAACCGGTGACGGACACCCGGCCGCGCTCCAGCACGACCGCGTCCTCCCGCTCGCCGGAGCGCACCGCGAAGGCGGTTCCCGTGACCTGCACGGTGCTGTGGGCGGCGACGACGCGGAAAGGATGCGCCGCGTCGGGTACGACCTCGAAGAACCCCTCCCCCCGCAGCAGCCGGACAAGCCGCCGCCCCTCCGCGAAGTCCAGCGCCACGGCCGATCCGCCGCCGAGCAGCAGCCGCGATCCGTCGGGCAGCGGAAACTCCCGCCGCTCCCCCGCTGCCGTCCAATGGTCGGCGGCCCAGCGGAGCGCGGCCGCTGGATAGAGATGGAGGCCGGCCGCGACCAGCGCGGCGGAGGCGGCCACCCACGCCACCCACCGCCGCCGCCGGGGCGCCCGGCGCGGCTTGGGCAGGCTTACCGGCGGGGGCAGAGGCGCAGGCGCGGGAGCAGGTGGCCGCACTGCGGGGGCGGACGGGCTGGCGAGCGTGGCGGCCCGCAGCTCCGGCATGCCGGCGATCTCCGCCAGCCGGTCGAAGGCGGCGGCGCGGCGCGGGTCGCTCCGCCGCCAGTCCTGGAAGGCCGCGAGCGTTCCGGCATCGGGCACGCCGTCCTGGAGCGCGGCGAACCAGGTCAGCGCCTCGTCGGTGACCGGGTCGGGGTGCCGGTACCCTCCGGACGGATCGGGGCCGTCGACTTTGTCCTGCTCCACTCGGGTCATCCGCGCTCTTCGTGTTCGGGCTTCCTATAGCTTAGACGTTCAACCGCGCGGACGACACAATATGGACGGCGCGGCAGGGCGGAGGGCCGAAAAAGGCGATTCCGTACCGCCCCGTGAAAATGAGAATAATTATCAGTTGCGGAGATTGGGCCAATCTGGCAAGCCTTCGGTCGTGACGGTGCGGTCGCCGGTGTCGGGAAAGCCGGCTTCGGAAGGGCCACAGGCGCCTTCACCCGGGGAACGACAAGCCCGCACAGCGACGATAGGCTGACCATGCCCGCACGCCTGAACGCCATCTATCTCGATCACCGCCATTCGCTCCTGGGGCGGGCGCTGCGGATCGTGCGCGACCCGCAGACGGCCGAGGATCTCCTCCAGGAAAGCTGGCTGCGCGCCCACAACGCGGCGGAAAAGGGACCGATCGACAACATCGGCGCCTTCCTGCACCGCACGGTCCGGAACCTGGCGCTCGACCACATCCGGCGGCGCAAGACGCAGGAGCGCTTCGAGGTCCGGCCGGCCGAGGATCTGGACAGGCTGGAGATCCCGTCGGCGGACCCGTCGGCGGAGGAGCACCTCCTCCAGCGCGAGCGGCTGAACCGCTTCAAGGGCGCGCTGGACGCGCTGCCGGAACGGGCGCGCCGCGTCTGGATCCTCAACCGGGTGGAGGGCTGGTCCTATCCCCGGATCGCCGAGCATCTCGGCGTCTCGCAGGGGACGGTCTTCAACGACATGAAGCTCGCGATGGGGCACTTCGCCGACGCGCTGTCGCGCGCGGAACGGAACTGAGCCCGCCCAGGGCTCAGGCCTTTTCCATCTCGCCGTCCATTCCACCGTCCGTTCCGCCTTCCGCCGGGACGGAGAAGTAGAGCGGGTTCGCCTGGTGCGCGTTTGCGATGGCGACCTGAAGGTTGTCGAGATGCGCCGCCAGCGCGCGGACCGCGCCCGCCGGATCATGGGCCGCGACGGCCTCCACGACGGCGGTGTGCTCAGCGATCACCTGCGCCATGCGGCCCCGCACCGGCAAGGTCAGCCGGCGGTAGCGGTCCACCTGCACCTTGACCTGCTGGGTGAGCGTCCAGAAACCGGGATAGCCCGCCGTCTCGGCGATCAGGGCGTGGAAGGCCTCGTCCGCCTGGTGGAAGCCCTCCTGGTCGCCCGCCGCTTCCATTTCACGCGCCAGCTCCAGGTTGGCGCGCAGCCGGGCGACCTGGCTGGCCGTCGCCCGTTCGGCGGCGTAGCGCACCGCGGCCTCCTCCAGCGCGCGGCGGATGGCGATGTCCTCCGGCAAGGAGGCGAGCGGGATGCGGGCGACGAAGGTGCCGGACTGCGGGAAGATCTCGATCAGCCCTTCATCGGCCAGCCGCAGCACGGCCTCGCGCACGGGCGTGCGGCTGACGCCGAAGGCCTCGGCGATCTGCTTTTCCGAGATCGGCTCACCCGGCTTGCGGGCCAGCGACACGATCTCGGCGCGCAGTTCGCGGTGGATGGTGGCGGCGACGGTGGTGCCCCGCCGCGCGGCACCCGGCCCCGCAGCCCGTACCGAATTGCTCAAACGCCCACTCCACCCAGGCAGGAACGACCTTTCCGCGACTATAGCGGCGCCCTTCGGCGGCGGTCAAACGCGTGGCCAGGCGAAGGGGTGCGCCGCAGGGCCGGTCTTCGGCGTTTTTCCGCGACGTGGCGCTGTCGCCGGACGGACTGATATATTAGCCTTGCGGGACCGAAGCAGCGGCGGCCCGCGTCACATGGCCGTCCGAAGGAGAGGACGCCCATCATGGAACGCAAGCGCATCGCGCTGGTCGCGCACGACGCCCGCAAGAAGGACCTGATCGCCTGGCTCGGCGCCAACATCGGCACGCTCGACGGCCACGCCTTCTGGACCACCGGCACCACTGGCAAGCTGGTCCGCGAGGCGCACCCGGAGCTGGAAGTGACGCTGCTGAAGAGCGGTCCTCTGGGCGGCGACCAGCAGATCGGCGCCATGATCGCGGAGGCGCGCATCGACATGCTGGTCTTCTTCGTCGATCCCATGACCGCCCAGCCGCACGACGTGGACGTGAAGGCGCTGACCCGGCTGGCGACGCTCTACAACATCCCGCTCGCCTGCAACGAGGCGACCGCCGACATGATCATCTCCTCCCCGCTCTTCTCCAGCGGCTACCGGCCCCGGCCGGCCGACTTCCAAGGCTACGAGGGCCGCCGGGTCTGAGGCCCGGCGGGCGGGATCGCGGGCGCCTATGCCCCGACCTGATCGATGGCGGTAGGCGTCGGAAGACGCTTGCATCGCGAACTGATATATTAATATGTTGTGCCACGCCCAGGGTCGGCGTGGTCGCGCGGGGGCTGTTCGCACAGTCCGGCATCCGGCGCCCGCTCCCCTCACACCGGGGCCCTGTTCTCTGTCCAGCGGCCCCTTCTCTCAGCGGAGAGTTTCGATGCTCCACCCCGACCGCCTTTTCCCGAGCGACCCGACCCAGCGCGACATCGCGCGCCGGCTCTACGCGGAGGTGGGCAACCTGCCCATCGTCAGCCCGCACGGCCACACCGACCCGTCCTGGTTCGCGAAGAACGAGGCCTTCCCCGACCCGGCCACCCTGTTCGTCGTGCCCGACCACTACGCCTTCCGCATGCTCTACAGCCAGGGCGTGCCGCTGGAGAGCCTGGGCGTGCCGCGCCGCGACGGCGGCCCGGTCGAGACCGACAGCCGCAAGATCTGGCGCCTGCTGGCCCAGAACTGGCACCTGTTCCGCGGCACGCCGACGCGCATGTGGCTGGACCACGCCTTCGAGACCCTCTTCGGCGTCACCGAGCGGCTGAGCGCCGAGAGCGCCGACCGCATCTACGACCAGATCGACGCCGCCCTGAAGACGCCGGAGTTCCGCCCGCGCGCCCTGTTCGAGCGCTTCAACATCGAGGTCATCGCGACCACCGAATCGCCGCTCGACCCGCTGGACCACCACCGCGCCATCCGCGAGAGCGGCTGGAAGGGCCGCGTCGTCACCGCCTTCCGCCCGGACCCGGTCGTCGATCCGGAGTTCGAGGGCTTCCAGGCCAACGTCGAGGCGCTGGGCGCCATGACCGGCGAGAACACCGGCAACTGGGCCGGCTACCTCGCCGCCCTGGCGAACCGCCGCCAGTACTTCAAGGAATTCGGCGCCACCTCGACCGACCACGGCCACCCGACCGCCGCCACGGCGGACCTGTCGCGCGCCGACGCCGAGCGGCTGTTCGACAAGGCCCTGCGCGGCACCGTCACGCCCGAGGAGGCCGAGCTGTTCCGTGGCCAGATGCTGACGGAAATGGCGAAGATGAGCCTCGAAGACGGGCTCGTCATGCAGATCCACCCGGGCTCCTTCCGCAACCACAACCCCGGCGTCTTCGAGCGGTTCGGCCGCGACAAGGGCGCCGACATGCCGACGCGCACCGACTATGTGCGGGCGTTGAAGCCGCTGCTGGACCGGGTCGGCAACGAGCGCGACCTGACCATCATCCTCTTCACGCTGGACGAGACCAGCTACGCCCGCGAGCTGGCGCCGCTGGCCGGCCATTACCCGGCGCTGCGCATCGGGCCGGCCTGGTGGTTCTTCGACAGCCCCGAGGGCATGATGCGCTACCGGGAGACGGTCACGGAGACGGCCGGCTTCTACAACACGGTCGGCTTCAACGACGACACGCGCGCCTTCTGCTCCATCCCCGCGCGCCACGACGTGGCGCGGCGCGTGGACTGCGCCTATCTCGCCCGGCTGGTCGCCGAGCACCGTCTGGAAGAGGACGAGGCGCGCGAACTGGCCGTGGACCTCGCCTACCGCCTCGCCAAGAACGCCTACAAGCTCTGACGGCGTCCCGAGGACAGCAAGGACGGCGGGACCCTGCCCCGCCGTCCCCCGGACCAAACACGGTTTGGCCGCAGGACCGTTGAATGGAGGCCGGCGGGCTGCTACGCCGTCACGGTTCCGACCTCCCGCCCCGAACAGCCGGACCGGCCCATGCCCGATTGCACCACCGAAAGCGCCGCGAAGGCCGGATTCGCCACCATGGCTCCCGCCGGAGCCCGCTCGGACAACCCGTTGCGCGGCATCCTGATGGTCGTCGTGGCGATGGCCTTCTTCTCCTGCTCGGACGCGGCGGCGAAGTATCTCAGCCAGACCCTGCCCTCCATCGAGATCGGCTGGATGCGCTATTTCGGCTTCACGCTGCTGATGCTGCCGCTGGTGATGCGCGACGGCACGGCGGTGGTGCGGACGGCGCGGCCGGGGCTGCAGGTCCTGCGCGGGCTGGGCATGCTGGGTTCGGCCCTGTTCTTCATCATCGCCATGCGTTACCTGCCGATGGCCGAGGCGGCGGCGACCAGCTACGTGTCGCCCGTCTTCGTCACGGTCCTGTCGATCCTGTTCCTGGGCGAGCGGATCGGCCCGCGCCGCTGGGCGGCGGTGCTGGCCGGGCTGGTGGGCGTGATGATCGTCATGCGGCCCGGCGGAGCCGCCTTCCAGCCGGCGGCGGTCTTCCCGATCCTCTCGGCCATGTGCTGGGCCTGCGGCATCATCATCACCCGCAAGATGACCGGGCAGGAGAATCCGAACACGACCCTGATCTGGAGCGCGCTCACCGGGCTGGCGGCGCTGACCCTGCTGCTGCCCCTGGAGATGCGCGTGCCGACGGGGCCGGAACTGGCGCTCGGCCTCTTCATCGGGCTCGTCTCCACCATCGGGCAGTGGCTGGTGGTCCAGGCCTACCGTTACGGCGACGCCTCGGTGCTGGCCTCCTTTTCGTATATCCAGCTGGTCTGGTCCACGGCGCTGGGCTATCTGGTGTTCGCCGCGGTGCCGGACGCCTGGACCTTCGCCGGATCGGGCATCATCATCGCGAGCGGCCTCTACACCGCCCACCGCGAGCGCATCCGTGCCCGCGAGGCGGCGATGGCGCGGCGGGCATGAGTCCGGCGGGCATGAATTCCACAGAAGCTTTAGATATCGAAACCGAAGATCGGGGGAGTTTGGCGATGGGTGTTTCCGCGCGCCGGGTGGCGGCCCTGGGCGAATGCATGATCGAGCTGTCCCGCCGTCCGGACGGGCTGATCAGCATGGGCTTCGGCGGCGACACGCTGAACACGGCGGTCTACATGGCGCGGCTCGGCGCCCCGGTGGACTACGTCACGGCGCTGGGCGACGACCCGAACAGCGACGCGATGGTCGCGTCCTGGCAGGGCGAGGGCGTCGGCACCGGCCATGTGCTGCGCGTGCCCGGCCGCGTGCCGGGCCTCTACATGATCGAGACGGACGACCGGGGCGAGCGGCGCTTCCTCTACTGGCGCGACTCCGCCCCTGCGCGCGAGCTGTTCGTTCTGCCGGATTCCCCCGCCCTGATCGAGGCGCTGGAGGGCTACGACCTGCTCTACCTCTCCGGCATCAGCCTCGGCATCTGGGGCGAGCGCGGGCGCGCGGCGCTGTTCCCGCTGCTCGACCGGCTGCGCGAGCGCGGCGGGCGCGTCGCCTTCGACACCAACTGGCGCCCGCGCCTGTGGCCGGACAAGGAAACGGCCATGCGCGCCTATGACGACATGCTCCGCCGCACCGACATCGCCCTGCCCGGCGTGACCGACCTGCGCGACCTGTACGGCGACGCCGACGCCGCCACCGTGCTGGAGCGCGTGCGCGCCGCCGGCGTGCCGGAAATCGTCCTGAAGCTGGAGGAGCCCGGCTGCATCGTCGCCGGCGACGGCCCGGACCTGGAGGTGCCGTCCGAGCGCGTCGCGACGGTGGTGGACACCACGGCGGCCGGCGACAGCTTCAGCGCCGGCTATCTGACGGCGCGTCTGGAAGGCCGCAGCCCGGCCGAGGCGGCACGATCCGCTCACAGGATCGCCGCCGTGGTCATCCAGCACCGCGGCGCCATCATCCCGCGCGACGCGATGGCGGAGTTCCTGAAGCCGCAGTCCTGAAGGTCTGCCCGTCCGGGATTTTGGCGGCGGTCCGAGCCTGTGGTAGGATGCCCTGACACTGGAGGGCGGAAGACATGGGGAACGCTGCGCGACAGGTGCCACCGCCGCTGACCGTCGAGAAGTTCCTTGCCACGGACCCGTCCGAGTTCGGTCCGGCCTGGCGCTACGAACTCGTGGACGGACAGCCGGTCGCGCAGGCCGCCCCGACGCCCGAACACGGCGCCATCCTGGCGAACCTCGCGGCCGCCCTGAAGACGCGGCTGCGCGGCACGCCCTGCCGGCCGGAAGGCGGTTCGGCCGCGGTCCCCCGCGACAAGAGCAGGGACCGCGCCCGCATCCCCGATGTGCTGGTCCGCTGCGACGGACTGCCCACCGTGCTCTTCGAAATCGTTTCTCCGTCGGACGGGAAGAGCCAGGTCGAAAAGGCCAACCGCTACCGCGACCTCAAGAACGTCGAGGGGGTACGGGAAATCGTGGAGGTCGTGCAGGACGAGTATCTGTGCCGCCTGCACCGCTGGCGTAACGAGATCGCCGGCTGGCAGATGGTCGAGATCGACGGGCCGGACGGCGTGCTGCCGCTGGCGTCGCTCGGCATCGAGATCGCCTTCGCGGAGATCTACGACGGCGTGCTGGAGCCGGTCCCGTCAGAGCGGCGGGACGCCGGTTAGGACGCGCCCCGCCCCGACCACCCGCCGCATGGCGTCCGCCGGCATGGGCCGTCCGAAATGCCAGCCCTGGCCGTAATGGCAGCCCAGTGCCTGGAGCGGCGCCAGCATCGCCTCGGTCTCCACGCCCTCCGCGACCACCCGCAGCCCGAGGCCGCGGGCAAGCCGGGCGACCGCCTCGACGATAGCCGCCGTCCGCGCGTTCTCGCCCATGCCGACGATGAAGCTGCGGTCGATCTTCAGCACGTCGATGGGAAAGCGGTGCAGGTAGCTCAGCGACGAATAGCCGGTGCCGAAATCGTCGAGCGACACCTGGGCGCCCAGCCCGTGGATGCCCTCGATGATCCCCAGCGCCTGGTCCGGCCGGGCGACCAGCACGCCTTCGGTGATCTCCACCTTCAGCCGGTGCGCGGGGAAACGGGTGTCGTCGAGGATGGCGCGGAGCCGCCCGACGATGGCGTCCGAGGCGAAATGGCTTCCCGACAGATTGATGCTGAGGAAGGGTCCATCCGCACCGCCGCCTGCCGCCGCGAGCAGCGCGCGGGCGGCGCTCTCGAACATGCGGAGGTCGAGGGCGTGGATCACCCCGCAGCGCTCCGCCGCCTCCAGGAACTCCGCCGGCGGGACGATCCCGCGCCGGGGATGGCGCCAGCGCACCAGCGCCTCGAA
Source organism: Azospirillum sp. SYSU D00513 (assembly GCF_017356015.1). Lineage (GTDB taxonomy): Bacteria > Pseudomonadota > Alphaproteobacteria > Azospirillales > Azospirillaceae > Azospirillum. The sequence goes on along the minus strand of NZ_JAFIQV010000006.1, from coordinate 154,579 downwards.
GCCGGCCAGCGCACCCGTGTCGAGCCGCACGATCGGCTGGAAGAAGGGTTCGAACTCGCCGGCCTCCAGTGCCCGCCGGAGTTCGACTTCATGGATCAGGAAGTCGAAGGCGCCCGGCTCGCCAGCCGGTTCCGGCGCCGGGCCGGAGGCCGTCAGGTCGGTCCCGTCCGCCGTGCCGATGCGTTCGACCAGCGCGTTCTGGGCGTGGCGCATGCGGCCGATCAGGACGCGCAGCAGCTGGCCCAGCACGGGATCGCCCGCCTCGATGTGGCTGTGCAGCATCTCACGCGTCACGACGAGCAGTTCCAGCGGCTCCAGCGCGCGCGCCGTCGCCGAGCGGGGCTGGTCGTCGATAACCGCCATCTCGCCGAACAGCTCCCCCGGGCCGAGCCGGGCGAGCACCACCGGCTGCCCGCCGCGTTCGGCCAGGATCTCGACGAGGCCGGACCGGATCAGATAGGCGCGGTCTCCCCGCTCGCCTTCCGAGAAGACCAGCGCGCCCGCGTCCAATCGAACAGTGCCCATGGCGCCAACTCCTTGCAGGGGCCGCGCCGCCGGATCACCGGAGGAAGGCTCCGCCGGCGAGAGTAACCGCACGCGCGAAGCCGATCACCAGTTTTCGCCGTCTGGGTTAGTCCGAACGCAGAGGGCTGGCCCCGGCGGAGCACGGAAGGGCTTGCGTCCGGAATTGATATATTAGTATTCATGAGGCTGGCTTGGTGCGAAGGAGGACCGGCAGTCATGGCATCCAGAAGCCGGAGCGGCCCTCTTCAGGACAGTGGTCCCGTGACCTCGGGCTCCGCGCCGAGGGCGCTTCCGCGCACCCCACAGCGCGGCGCCACGGCGGCCACCACCATCCACCGCAGCCTGCGCGCCGACATCGTGGGCATGCGCCGCAAGCCGGGGGAGCCCGTCTCCGAGAAGCAGATCGCCGAGGCCTTCGGCGTCAGCCGCACGCCCGTGCGCGAGGCCGTGCTGCGGCTGGCCGATGAAGGGCTGATCGAAATCTTTCCGCAGTCCGGCACCTTCGTCGCCCGCATCCCCGTCGCGGCCCTCACCGAGGCCAGCGTGATCCGCAAGACACTGGAGCAGGCGACGGTCCGCTTCGCGGCCGAGCGCGCGACCCGCAGCCAGATCGCCGCACTGCGCGCCAACCTGGAGCGCCAGCACGAGGTGGACGCGGCGGGCGACGCCGACGGCTTCCACCAGGCCGACGAGGCCTTACACGCGCTGATCGCGGAGATCGCGGGATATCCCGGATTCTGGCCCATCGTCCAGCAGGTCAAGGTGCAGATCGACCGCTGCCGCCGCCTGACGCTGCCAGTGCCCGGCCGCATGGGGACGGTGATCGCCGAGCATGAGGGCATCCTCGCGGCCATCGCCGACCACGACCCGGACCGCGCCGCCCGGCTGCTCGGCGACCACATCGACGGGCTGCAGCTGACCATCGCGGATGTCCGGGGCGCCACGCCGCTCTACTTCACCCCCCTTCAGTCAACCCCCACCGAGGCCGAGCCATGACCCAGACGCGACCCGTTCCCACAGCCGCAACCCGCCGCCGCGTCGGCGTGATCGGGCTGGGCATGGCGGCGACGCCGCACGCGCAGAGCCTGCTGGATCTCGCCGGGCGGCTGGAGGTCGCCGGCGGCTACAGCCCATCGCCCGACCGCCGCGCCGCCTTCGCCGCGCGCTTCGGCCTGCCGGTGGTGGAGCGGATGGAGGATCTGCTGGACGACGCGACCGTGTCGGCGATCCTGCTGCTCACCCCGCCGGACACCCATGCGGGCCTGGTGGCCCGCTGCGCCGCCGCCGGCAAGCATGTGCTGCTGGAAAAGCCGCTGGATGCCACGCCGGAAGGGGCACGCGCCGTGGTCGAGACGATGGAGCGCGCCGGGCTGACGCTCGGCGTCGTGCTCCAGCACCGCTTCCGCGCGGCGGCGGAACGGCTGTCCGAGCTGCTGCGCGACGGCACGCTGGGCCGGCCGCTGTCGGCGTCCGTGGTGGTTCGCTGGTGGCGCGACGCCGCCTATTACGCGCAACCGGGCCGCGGCATGAAGGCGCGCGACGGCGGCGGCGTGCTGCTGACCCAGGCAATCCACACGCTGGACCTGTTCGTCAGCCTGCTCGGCCTGCCCAGGCAGATCGCCGGCTTCGCCGCCACCAGCGGCCTGCGTCCCATCGACACCGAGGACATGGTCGCGGCGGCGTTGCGCTACGACAGCGGCCTGCTTGCGACGGTGGACGCCAACACCGTCTCCTACCCCGGCTTCCCCGAGCGCATCGAGATCGCGGGCACCCTCGGCTCGGCCGTGCTGACCGGCGACCGGCTGGAGGCGAAGCTGCACACGGGCGAGACGATCCGGGCGGGGGAAACCGGCGGCACGCTGGGCGGCGGCGCCGATCCCATGGCCTTCTCCAACCAGCATCACCGCGCCGTGCTCGCCGACTTCCTCGACGCGCTCGACCAGGGCGGACGCCCGCGCGCGGACGGGCGGGAAGCGCTGAAGGTGCACCGGCTGATCGAGGGCCTTCTGCGCGCCTCGGACGGCGGCGGCGTCACGGAGATCGCGGAGGGGTAGGCCGGAAGGCGGGTCGGACAAGCGGGTGCGGGCGCTGCTACACTCCGGGGGCACATCCGGACTGGGGCGGAGCATCGCATCATGACCGACTTCGTGTTCGAAACCACGCCGCGCATCATCTGCCGGCCCGGCGCCTCCGCCGGCCTGGGCACGCTGGCGCGCGATCTCGGCGTCACGCGGCTTTTCCTCGTCACCGACCAGGGGCTGGTCAGGGCCGGGCTGCTGGAGCCGGTGCTGGCCGCCATCGGAGAGGCCGGGATAGCCGCCACGGTCTTCTCCGACGTGCTGGCCGACCCGCCGGAGGAATCGGTGCTGGCGGCGGTCGAGCGGGCCAGGGAGGCCGGTGTTGACGGCGTCGTGGGGTTCGGGGGCGGCAGCTCGCTCGACACGGCGAAGCTGGTGGCACTGCTGGCGGGGTCCCCGCAGCCGCTGCCGGAGATCTACGGCATCGGGCTGGCGAAGGGAAAGCGCCTGCCGCTGATCCAGGTGCCGACGACCGCCGGCACCGGATCGGAGGTGACACCCATCGCCATCGTCACGACGCCCAGTCACGAGAAGAAGGGGGTGGTGTCGCCGCAGCTCTACCCCGACCTGGCGCTGCTCGACGGCACGCTGACGCTCGGCCTGCCCGCGCATGTGACGGCCATGACCGGGGTGGACGCCATGGTCCACGCGATCGAGGCCTTCACCAGCCGCCACAAGAAGAACCCCGTGTCCGACGCGCTGGCGCTGAAGGCGCTGGAGCTGCTGCACGCCAACATCCGCACCGCCATCATCAACGGCGGCGACGTGGCGGCGCGCTCGGCCATGCTCCAGGGCTCGCTGCTCGCCGGCATGGCTTTCGCGAACGCGCCGGTCGGGGCCGTGCATGCGCTGGCCTACCCCTTGGGCGGCCACTATGGCGTGCCGCATGGGCTCAGCAATTCGCTGGTGCTGGCGCCGGTCATCGCCTTCAACCGCCCGGCCGCCGACCGTCCTTACGCCCAGCTCGCCGAGGCGATGCTGCCGGGCCGGCGCTTCACCGATCCGGAGGAGGGTGCGGACGCCTTCGTCGCGGCCATCCGCGCGCTCCTCGCCGACATGCCCTACGCCCATCGGCTGAGCGAGGTCGGGGTAAGGAGGGAGGATCTGCCGATGCTGGCGCGCGACGCCATGAACGTGCAGCGCCTGCTCGTCAACAATCCCCGTGACGTCGCCTACGAGGACGCGCTGGCGATGTACGAGGCCGCCTATTGACATCGCCGCGCAGCTGCTGGAGGTGGCCGCCGCGTGAGGCGTTCCGGTGGAACGGCGGAAGAGGCCGTGCGCGACAAAAGCGCCCGACTTATGTTCTTCTCAAAGGAAGGTTGTGCGGCCGGCCCGAAGGCCATTGAAGAACAGCGCGAGGATGGCCGGCGAACCCATGGATCAGACTGGAAACCAAGGCAGCGGAACCGACCAGATCGGCCCCGAACGCGCCAGGACCATGGTTCGCGAGCGGATGGAAGGCCGGACCATCGACATCGATGCCTGCGCCCGCGAGCCGATCCACATTCCGGGCACCGTCCAGCCTCATGGGGCGCTGCTGGCCTTCGATCCGGAGACGCGGCGGGTCGCCGTCTGCGGGGGCAACACCGAGGCGCTGCTCGGCGCCGGGCCGCAGGCCGTGCTCGGACAGGACGCCGGAGACTGCCTCTCCGCCCCCTTCGTCGAGGCGGCCCTGAGCCGATGGAAAGCCGGGGAGCTGTCGTTCCATGAGCCCCTGCGCCTGACCCTTGCGCCCCGGCCCGGCGCTTCCGCCCCCCTGACCGGCTGGGTGCATGTGAGCGGCGGCCTGATCCTGGCGGAAGCGGTAACCGACCCCGCCGAGCCCGCCGGACAAACCTCGATACAGGGCATCGTCAACCGTGTCCTGGGAACCCTGCAAAGGGCGCGGACGGTCGAGGAGCTGTCGCGGACCATGGCCCGCGCTATGCGCGCCCTGTCCGGTTTCGAGCGGGTGCTCGTCTACCGTTTCGACCCTGACTGGAACGGCGAGACCATCGCGGAGGACAAGGTGGCCGACTGGACCCAATCCTTCCTGGGGCTGCGCTCGCCCTCTTCCGACATTCCAGCGCAGGCCCGCGACCTGTACACGAAGAACCTGATCCGTTTCGTTCCGGACATCGACCACGCGGCCGTTCCCCTGCTTTCCACCCCGGACCGGCGCGACACGCCGCTCGACCTGTCCGGCGCCCGGCTGCGGAGCCTCTCCCCCGTCCATCGCGAGTACCAGCGCAACATCGGGGTGAAGGGGTCCATGTCCGCCTCCGTGCTGAAGGACGGAACCCTGTGGGGGCTGATCATCGGGCATCACCGGAACCCTCACCGGGTTTCCCCGGACGCCGAGGAGGCCATCCTCACCCTTGCCCGCGCCTTCGGCATGCGGCTGTACCAGGTCGAGACCGGGGAGGCTCAGGCGGAACGGAACCGCCAGATGAACATCTGCTCCCGGCTGATCGGGCAGGCGGCCGGGCAACGCGACCTCGCCGGCGCCCTGACCGGCCGTGAGCTGGATTTGGGCAAGCTGTTCGGAGCGTCGGGCGCCGCCCTCGTGCTCGACGGCGACGTCCATCCGGCCGGAGCCGCCCCGCCGCGCGCCGACGTCGCCGGCCTCGCCGACTGGATCAGGGACACGGCACCCGAAGGCTCGCTCTTCACCGCCCATGACCTTCCGCACCGCTACGTCCCCTTCGTGAAGCACGCCAAGACCGCCAGCGGCGTGCTGGCCGCCTTCCTCGGCGAGGGCCGCAACGACATGCTTCTCTGGTTCAGGCCGCAGGAGGCGGAGACCGTCGCATGGGCGGGGGAACCCACCAAACGGATCGAACCGGGCAACGGCGGAAACATGATCCTCCCACGCCAGAACTTCGAACTCTGGCGCGAGGTGCGGGCCGGCTACAGCAACCGGTGGCAGGACTGGGAACTGGAGACCGCCGATGAGCTGCGGCGGGCGGTCGAGGGCGTCATGGCCCGGCGGCTGGACGAGCTTCGGGAGGTTCAGGACAGGATCGAGAACATCCGGCGGCTGGAAGCCCTGGAAAGGCTGCGGATCGCGAAGGAGGAGGCCGAGCGCGCCAGCGTCGCGAAGAGCCGGTTCCTCGCCGCGGCGAGCCACGACCTGCGCCAGCCCGTGCAGTCCCTGCTTCTGTTCCTGGAATCCCTCGCCCCCCACGTGCGGGGCGAGCAGGGCCGCGAGGCGATGAGGCATCTCGGGCGCGGCATGGACGCGCTGAAAATGCTCCTGGACGGCCTTCTCGACCTGTCCAGCCTGGACGCGGGCGTCACGCAGCCGGTCATCGAGGAATTTCCGGCGGCTGGCCTCCTCGGGCAGCTCGCGGCCGACTTCGCGTCGGTCGCCGCGGCCAAGGGGCTGGACTTCCAGGTCGGGCAGTGCGCGGCCAGCCTGCGGAGCGACCGCACGCTGCTGCGGCGCATGCTCAACAACCTCGTGGAAAATGCGGTGCGCTACACGGAGTCCGGCCGCATCGCCATCGAATGCCACCCGGCCGGCGGACATCTGCGGATCGAGGTCCACGACACGGGCGCCGGCATTCCATCCGAACATCTGGACCTGATCTGGGACGAGTTCCACCAGCTCGGCAACCCGGAGCGCGACCGCAACCACGGGCTTGGCCTCGGGCTGTCGATCGTCCAGCGCCTGTCCGGCCTCCTCGGCCACCCGGTCGAGGTCCGTTCCATGCCGGGGCAGGGATCGGTCTTCTCGGTCGAGGTGCCTCTCGGCAAGGCCCTGCCCGCCCGGCCACCGGCCGCCACGGCGGAAACGACGGGCAATGGACGGCTGGTGCTCCTTGTGGACGACGATTCCATCGTGCTGCTCGCGCTCAAATCGGTCTTCGAGGCCTGGGGCTACGGCGTGCTGGCCGCCGGCTCCTGCGATGAGGCCGTCCGGATGCTGCGGGAGGCCGGGCAGGCGCCGGACATCGTCGTGGCCGATTACCGGCTGCGCGAGAGGCGCTTCGGGACGGAGGTGATCCTTAAGGTCCGGGAGATGCATGGCACCGGCGTGCCGGGTGTCATCCTGACGGGAGAAACGGGACCGGAAGCCCGCCGCGACTCCCTGACCCACGGGTTCGAACTCATGCACAAACCGGTGACGCCCCGGCAACTGGGCGAGATCCTCGGCAAGCTGCTTCCGTCGGCATAGATTTCGGTTTCCAGACGCTTTCAGATTTGAAAGCCCGGCAGATTCAACATACCCGATGACTTTGAAGATCCGGTGCTGGTCGAACCGCCGCGCCCGGATGAATCGAACCTCGCCGGGCTCCGGTGTCAGGTTGCTGTCAGGTTCGGTCCGTATAGTCCGTCCCGCAAACAACCTTGAAAAACGAACCAGAAGAAGAATGAGGAGGATCCCCATGAAGGCAGCCATGCTCCTGGCCGTGGGCCTGACCCTGTGCTCCGGCGTGGCGCTGGCCCAGCAGGCCCAGCTGCCGCCGGCGGGCGAGCGTCCGCAACGCCTGCCGGAACTCGTGCTCGGCTCCGACACCGACGACACGCTGATGTCCCAGAAGTCCTACGAGCTGGTGGCCGGGCAGGCCTACCGGCTGGAGGTCACCAACGCCGGCATGCAGGAATACATGTTCCGGGCGCCCGACCTGTTCCGCAACGCGCTGATCCGCCAGATCGTCGTGGAAGACCTGGAGGTCCACACCAACTGGATCCACGGCCTGGAGTTCGACGCCAAGGGCACGATGGAGGTCTTCTTCACGCCCGTGAAGACCGGCGACTACGACTTCTTCATTGAGCCGTTCCAGGACGCGATGCGCGGCCGCATCAGCGTGAAGGCCAAGCAGTAGGCAGCGGGCAGCAGGGGGAGGAAGTGATGAAGGCGCTGACACGCGCGCGGGCGCTGGCCGGCCTTGCCGGCGTCCTTCTGGTGGCGTCGTTCGGGGCGGGAGCGGCGCTCGCCGCCACTCCCGCCGGCGAGGCCAAGACGATCCGCATCGGCTATCTGGCGCGGGAGGAGCCGCCCCGCATCCCGCTGACCTTCCTCGAGCCCGACATCCAGGACGAGGGGGTTCAGGGCGCGCGGCTCGGCGTCGCCGACAACGCCACCACCGGGCGCTTCATGGGCCAGCGCTACGAACTGGTGGAGACGGTCCTGCCGCGCGACGGCGACCCGGCGGAAGCCATCCGCAAGCTGGCCGCCGACGGTGTCCGGCTGGTCGTCGCCGACCTGCCGGCCGAACCGCTGCTCGCCGCCGCGTCGGATCCGGCGGCGGAAAAGATGCTGATCTTCAACGCGCGGGCACCCGACGACGTGCTGCGCAACGAATCCTGCCGCGCCAACCTGCTGCACACGGCACCGAGCCGGCGCATGCTGGCCGACGCTCTGGCCCAGTATCTCGTCTGGAAACGCTGGCCGGAATGGTTCCTGGTGGTCGGGCAGACGCCCGGCGACAAGGCCTTCGCCGACGCGATGGAGCGAGCGGCAAAGCGCTTCGGCGCCAAGATCGTGGAGCGGCGGCCCTGGACCTTCGAGACGGGCAACCGGCGCTCCGACACCGGCCACACCACCGTGCAGTCGGCCATCCCCACGGCGACGCAGCGGGTGGAATACGACGTGCTGGTCGTCGCCGACGAGGCTGACGAGTTCGGCGAGTATCTCGACCACCGCACCTGGCTGCCGCGCCCCGTGGCCGGAACCCAGGGGCTGGTGCCGACGATCTGGTCGCGCGTGCACGAGCAGTGGGGCGCCACCCAGCTCCACAGCCGGTTCGAGAAGGCGGCAGGACGCTGGATGACCGAGCGCGACCACGCCGCCTGGATGGCCGTGCGCAGCATCGGCGAGGCGGCGACCCGCACCAACGCCACCGACCCCGACCGGCTGATCGCCTTCATCCGCAGCGGCGACTTCGGGCTGGCCGCCTTCAAGGGCGAGGCGCTGACCTACCGGCCCTGGGACGGGCAGCTCCGCCAGCCGATCCTGATCGCCGGCCCGCGCATGCTGGTGTCGGTCTCGCCCCAGGAAGGCTTCCTGCATCCCGGCTCGCTGCTCGACACGCTGGGCGACGACCGGCCGGAAAGCCGCTGCAGCCTTGCCCGATAAGCCAGGTCCGGGATCAAGTCCGGACCGGAACCAAGAATTGAGGAGGAAAGCATGAAGAGGCTTCTGCCCGCCGCGGCGCTGCTGGCGGCACTCGGGGCCGGCGCCGGGACCGCCCGGGCCGAGACCATCGTCGTCTCCAATGAAAAGGACAACTCCCTCTCCGTGATCGACGGCGCGACGCTCACCGTCGTGAAGACCATCGAGACCGGCCGGCGTCCGCGCGGCATCATCTTCAGCAAGGACATGACGAAGGTCTATGTCTGCGTCGGCGACGACAACCGCATCGACGTGGTGGACCTGGAGGCCGGCAAGGTCGTGGACCGGCTCCCCTCCGGCCCGGATCCGGAGCTGTTCGACCTGCACCCCGACGGGAAGACCCTCTATGTCGCCAACGAGGACGACAACATGGTCTCCGTCGTGGACATCGAATCCAAGCGCGTCACCGGCGAGATCCTGGTCGGGGTGGAACCGGAGGGCATGGGCATCAGCCCGGACGGGTCGGTCCTGGTGAACACGTCCGAGACCACGAACATGGCCCACTTCATCGACACGAACAGCAAGGAGATCACCGCCAACGTGCTGGTCGACGCCCGACCGCGCGTCGCCCGCTTCACGCCGGACGGAAAGCAGGTCTGGGTCTCCTCGGAGATCGGCGGAACGGTCAGCGTGATCGACACCGCCAGCAAGGACATCGTGAAGAAGATTGGCTTCGAGGTGCCCGGCGTGCGGCGCGAGGCGATCCAGCCGGTCGGCGTCCAGATCACGAAGGACGGCAAGCGGGCCTTCGTGGCGCTCGGCCCCTCCAACCGCGTGGCGGAGGTCGATCCCGTCACCTACGAGGTGAAGAAGTACCATCTCGTCGGGCAGCGCGTCTGGAACGTCGCCCTGTCGCCGGACGAGAAGCGTCTCTACACGACCAACGGCGTCAGCAACGACGTGTCGGTCATCGACCTCGAGCGCAACCGCGTCGTGAAGAGCCTTCCCGTCGGTGGCGCGCCCTGGGGCGTGATCGTCAAGCCCTGACCTTCGCCGGAGGATGCTTGCCGGCCGCCAACGGCCGGCAACGGAACGGACCCGCTATTTCTCGCCCACGAAGTCGCAGTGCGGAAAGGTCTGGAAGTCGTAGTGGCGGACGCGCAGTTCCGGCCCGCGGCGGCCGAACCGGTCGAGCACGGCGAGATGGGCGGTCTGGTCGAGCATCCATTGCGGCCGGCCATCGAGCAGGAAATGCCCGATGTAGGCCGTCAGCGTATCCAGGAACCGACCGGCGGCCGGCGTGTCGTTGTAGTAGACGAAGCCGACGGGTATATCGCGGAAGGGCCCGCGCCGGCGCCGGTCGTGCATGACGCCGACATCGTGACCGGCCATCTCGCCGGCGAGCCGCCGGAGGTCGCCGCGCACGGTGGCGTCCAGATCGACCACGATCAGCGGCCGCCCGAGATGACCATGCCACTGCCGGGCACGGATGAAGCGCGCGCTGGCGTAATAGGTGCTGCGCTGGGCGGGTTGCCAGCCGGTCAGGTCGGTCCTCTCGCAGGACAGGCCGATGACCAGCGAATAGCGCTGCCGCCACTCCTCGATCATCCCAAGCAGCGAGCGGGAGGGGGACACCACGTTCAGCACCACCGCCGCACCGGGGCTGTGCTCGCCGATCGACCGGAGCAGGTCCGGCCCGAAACGGCGCACATAGACCTCGTCGCCGCTCATCATGATGACGGGGTCGCTTCCCCCCGGAATATCCGTCACGACCGTCATGTCCGGCAGCCGGGCGATCACGGCGTCGGCCGGCGGCAGCCGCTCGAAGAAGGCATCGTCCGCCCGCAGCATGGACCAGTAGCCGAGTTCTCCCGCAGCCGTCTCCTCCCCGCCCGCGAAGCGGGCCGCGAACCTCATCTGCAGACGTGACGCGAGGGGGAGGCGGCCCCGGCGGTAGGCGTGATAGCCCACCAGCGATGCCGCCAAGATGTCCTTGGGGTCGCCGCGCAGGCGCCGCCGCGCCGCGATGGCCACCGCTTGCAGCCGCCGGTCGTCGAGAGCGCCCAACTGGAACAGGTCCAGCGCCAGCGCCATCCAGGGCCGCAGGCTGCCCGGTTCGTCGGGATGCACCGCCTGAACCCTGCTCAGGTGATCGAAGGCCTGCACGGCCATGGCGAGATCGACGGGACAGGCCTTTCCCGGTGACCAGTCGAGCAGACCGCTGCGGTGCTGGAGCAGCCGCGCCAGGCTGTCGTGTCCTCTCACCGACTGCGGGTCGAGCGCCACCGCCCGGCGCGCCGCGGCTTCCAGCCGGACGGACTCCCGCCCGCGCAGGACATCCAGATTGTTCCGCGCCTGCTTGTGACCAGGCGTCGCCGCCAGGATGCGCTCGTACCAGGCGGCCGCGTCCAGCGGCCGGCCGCCTCCGGCGGGCGGAGGGGCGGCCAGCAGGTTCGCCAGGTTGAAGGCCCCCGCCCCATGGGCCGGCAGGAGCGCCAGCGCCCGCCGGTAGGCGTGATCGGCCGCACCCGGCCGGCCGGCGCCGCGCAGCAGGCTTCCGTAATTCGCCCAATGGTCGGGGCTGTCCGGCTGTGCTTCCACCACCGCGCGGAAAAGGCCGGCGGCCTCGGCGGCACGCCGGGTCTGCATCAGCAGCATGCTCAGCATCTGAAGCGCCTGGAGATGGCCGGGCATGGCCGCCAGGAACGCGCGGTATCCCGCCTCCGCCTGCGTCAGGTCCCCCTGCTGGTGGCTGCGCATGATGTCCGCGAGGTCCATGCCCGTTTCTCGTCCGCTGTTCCCCGCCATCGCGGTTCCCCGGCGCCGGCCGCCGGTGAAACGGACCCTGCCACGTCTTTCACCGCCCGGTCCACAATGGCGTCCGGCCGTGCCCCAGTTCCGCCGGAGTCCAACGGAACGGCCTGGGGCTCAGGGGAGGCCGCGTGAAACGCCGCGGCCCTCGATCCGCGCGACGATCTCCTCGCACAGCGCGTGGGTCCGCAGGGCGTCCTCGGCGGACAGGCGGCGCCCCTCGCGGACGGCGTCGAGGAAGGCCGCGCAGGCCTGCTCGATGCCGCGCTGGCGGGCGACGGGCGTCCAGTCGCCGCGCCGTGCCCGGACCTCCTCGCCCCGATGGTCCAGCCGGTCGGCGAGGTTGAGGACCGTCCTCTTGCTCCCCTCCCCCATCGCCTCCAGGATCTCCTCGGTGGAGCCGCTCATCCGGTTCATGACGCCGACGGCGCTGAAGCCCTCGCCCGACAGCGTCAGCAGGACATGGTGGAGCATCCCGTCCCGGAGCTTCCACCGGACGTCCACGTCCCGAACCGGCCCCGGCGCCAGGAAGCGGAGCGTGTCCACGACATGGATGAAGTCGTCGAACACCATCCGGCGCGGCGCGTCGGCCGAGGCCGTGCGGTTCTTCTGCATCAGGATCAGGTCGCGCGGATGGCCGAGCAGGCCGGCGTAGAGCGGGGCGAAGCGCCGGTTGAAGCCGACCATCAGGGAACAGCCCCGGCTTTCCGCCAGCCGCACCAGCCGTTCCGATCCCGCCAGCCCATAGTCCAGCGGCTTGTCCACATAGACCGGGATGCCGGCCAGCAGCAGCGGCTCCACCAGCGCCGCGTGCGCCTCCGTCGCCGCGTGGACGAAGGCGGCGTCGAGCCCGCCGGCGAGCAGCGACGCCATGTCGGTGTGGCGGTTCCGGATCCGGTGGGCGTCGCCCAGCTCGTCCAGCACCGCCCGGTTCCGCGTCATGAGGCTGAGGTCCAGGTCGGAGCGGGCCGCCAGCACCGGCAGGTAGGCCTTGCGGGCGATGTCGCCCAGCCCGATCATCGCGACGCGCATCATGCCTCCTGTCCGTGCCACTCCTCGGCGCCGGCGACCCAGGTCGCCAGCACCTCCACCTCTTCCGTGATCAGGACGAGATCGGCGCGCAGGCCCGGCGCCAGCCGCCCGAACCGGCCGTCGAGCCGCAGGAAGCGCGCCGGGTAGAGGGAGGCCATGCGCAGCGCCTCCTCCAGCGGAAGGCCGAGCATGGTGACGCAGTTCCGGACCGCCGAGGCCATGTCGATGTCGGCCCCAGCGAGCGTGCCGTCCAGCGTCACCAGCCGCCCATCCCGGCGCAGGATGGTCTGGCCGTACAGCTCGAACCGGTCCGCGTCGGTGCCCACGGGGTCCATCGCGTCGGTGACGAGGAACATGGTGCCGGGGGGCTTGGCCGCGAGCATCACCCGCAGCAGCCCCGGATGGACATGGACCCCGTCCACGATGAGGCCGCACCAGGCGTTCCGGTCGGCGAGCGCGGCGCCGACCGGGCCGGGCTCCCGGTTGACGACCGGCGGCATGGCGTTGCCGAGATGGGTGAAGCCGCGGACGCCGGCGGCCAGCGCCTGCCCCACCCGCTCGAAGGACGCCGCCGTGTGGCCGGCGGACAGGACGACGCCGGCTTCGGCGAAGCCGCGGATGGCCGTGTCCTCCACCGCCTCCGGCGCCAGCGTCAGCAGCACCCGCGCGCCGTGCGGCTCCATGCTCCGGGCAAGGCCGCAGATCTCCGCGAGGTCGTCCGCGTCCGGCGGACGGATGAAGCTCGCCTGGTGGACGCCGCGCCGCGCCTCGCTGAGGAAGGGTCCCTCGATGTGGATGCCCAGCACCCCGCCCCGCGGGTCGGCCGCCGCCTCCAGCGCCGCGGCGCAGGCGGCGCGCTGGCCGTCCCGGCGGTCGGTGATGAAGGTCGGCAGCAGGCCGGTCGTGCCGAAGGGCCGCATCGCCCGGGCGATGGCCAGCGCCGCCTCGCGCGTGGGCGTGCGGTTGAACAGCACGCCGCCGGCGCCGTTGACCTGCGCGTCGATGAAGCCCGGCGCCAGGATCGCCCCCTCGGGCAGCCGGCGCCGCTCCGCCCCCGGCGCCTCGGCGCCGTCCGGCAGCAGGTCCAGGATCAGCCCGTCCTCGATCAGCAGGGACAGGCCGTCGGCCATGCTCTCGCCCGTGAACAGGCGGCAGCCGGTGAGCAGGGTCCGCATCAGCGTGTCTCCGTCACCTTGCGCAGGTTGGCCGGCGCGTCCGGGTCATAGCCGCGCGCGACCGCCAGCCGGTGCACCGCCATGTAGAAGCTCTGGATCTGGCAGAGCGGCGCCACGGCCGGGTGCAGCCCGGCTATGGTCGGCAGCGCCGTGGTCCCGGCGCCGTCCAGCGCCGACCAGACCGGGCTGCCCAGCGCCGCGATGCGTTCCGCCGCCTGCCTGATCGAGCCGGCGGCCTCGTCCTCCTGCCCGACCGCCAGCACCGGCAGGTCCGGCCCGACCAGCGCCAGCGGCCCGTGGATCACCTCGGCGGCGCTGAAGGCCTCCGCGTGCAGGCGGGAGGTCTCCTTGAACTTCAACGCCATCTCCAGCGCCGCGCCATAGCTGGTGCCCCGCCCGATGACGAACAGGCCGCGCGCGGGCACCAAGGTCTCCAGCGCCGGCCACCAGTCGAGGCCGAGCGCCCGCTCCAGCGCGTCCGGCACGGATTCCGCCGCCTCCAGCAGTTCCGCCGATCCCGACCAGTGCGCGGTCAGGTTCAGGAAGGCGAGGCAGGACAGAAGATAGGACTTGGTCGCGGCGACGCTTGTCTCCGGCCCGGCGCCGAGCGGCAGCGCCACGTCGCAGAGCGCCATCAGCGGCGAGTCCTCGTCGTTGACGAAGCCGACGGTCACGGCGCCGCCGGCCTTGGCCGCCTCGGCCAGCCGCAGCAGGTCCGGGCTGCGGCCGGACTGCGACACGGCGATGAAGAGGCTGTCCCGCAGGTCGAGCCGCGTGCCGTAGACCGAGGCGACGCTGGGGCCGACCGAGGCGACCGGATGGCCGAGCGCCGTCTCGACCAGGTACTTGCCATAGACGGCGGCGTGGTCGGAGCTGCCCCGCGCGCAGGTGGTGACGAAGCGCGGCGGTGCGGCGCGCAGCCGGGCGCCGAGTTCGGCGAAGGCGGCGCGGTTGCGCTCGATGTGGCGGCGGGCGGCGGCGGGCGCCTCGGCGGCCTCGCGGCCCAGCGCCGTTCCCGTGGTGCTTTGCGTCATGGCAGCGTTTTTCCGTTGTTTGCAGCGGGTCTCAGACGAGGTTCAGTTCGACGATGTAGTCGTAGGCGTCGCCGCGGTACTGCGACCGCACCAGCTCGAGCGGCGTCCCGTCCTCCAGGAAGCTGCGCCGCTCGATATGGAGCGCGGGCGCGGCGTCGGCCACCTCCAGCAGCCGCGATTGCTCGGGCGTCAGGCAGACGGCGGACAGGCGCTGCAGCGCGCGGAAGGGCGGGTAACCGCGGGCGCGCAGGGCCTGGTAGAGCGAGCCGTCCAGCGCCTCCGGCTCCGGCAGGAAACGGGCAGGCAGCACGGCGAACTCGATGGCGAGCGGGATGCCGTCGGCGAGCCGCAGCCGCCGCAGCTTGGCGACCTGCGCGCCGGGGCTGAGCCCCAGCGCCAGCGCCTCCTCCGGCGAGGCGGGTCCCGTCGCGCGGCTGATCCAGCGCGATCCGGCGCTCATCCCCCGCGCGGCGATGTCCTCCGTGAAGCTGGTCAGGGCGGACAGGCTCTGCTCGACGTGCGGGTTCCGGTTCACGAAGGTGCCGGCCCCCTGGCGCTGGCTTAGCAGCCCTTCGGCGCTCAGCTCCCGCAGGGCCTTGCGCACGGTGACGCGCGACACCTCGAACATCTCCGCCAGCTCGCGCTCGCCCGGCAGAGCGTCGCGCTCGCCCAGGCTGCCCGACGTGATCAGCCCCCGCAGGTGGCGGGCGAGTTGCATGTAGAGCGGCAGCGGGTGCTCGCCGGACAGCGCGCTCTTGTCGAAGGCCGTCTTCGGGCTGCCGAGGCTGGACATGGACTGCGGCTCTTCCTGCTCGTGGCGGACGACCGATAATACCAATAACATACCACACCGCAACCATTCCTTTCCGCCCGCTCCCGAAATTGGAATCGGCCCGTCCTTCACCCCAGGGCTGCGCGTTGCGGAAGTCCGGCGAAAAATCGAGGAAATCACCTCTCCGATGGAGGTATGATGCGTGAAAGGGCACTGTGGGAGGGAACCGGTATTCGAAAGGTAGCTCCACCGGGATTGCAGAAGCGCGTTGCAAACGGCTTGGCAATCGGTATCATCGGCAGCATTCCAATATAGGACCATTCGCTCGTCGGAGGATCGATGGCGGAGAGCACAGAGGAGGCCGGCGTCCGTTTCCAAGGCCTGGACGGCTGGCCGACGGCCGAGATTCTCACCGCGCTGTGGAACGGGCAGATGCAGGCAGTCGCCGCCTGCCTGCCGGCGCTGCCGGCGCTCGGCGCGGCGGTCGATGCCGCCGCGCGGCGGCTTTCCGGCGGGAACGGGCGGCTGGTCTATGTCGGGGCCGGCTCCTCGGGCGGCATCGCCGCCATCGACGGGCTGGAGCTGGGCGGAACCTTCGACTGGCCGGACGCCCGGCTGGCGGTGGTGCTGGCCGGCGGACTCGACCTCAACCGCGGCCTCTCGGCCGGGGCGGAGGACGACGCCGGGGCCGGGCGCGAGGCCGCCCTGGAGCGGCGGGTCGGCCGGGGCGACGTGGTGGTCGGGATTTCCGCCGGCGGGCGCAGCCCCTACACCGTCGCCTTCCTGGAGACGGCGCGGCGGGCGGGCGCCCTGACCGTCGCCGTTTCCAGCGTCCCGGACTCTCCGCTGGTCCGCGCCGCCGAGCATGCCGTCGTCATCGCCACCGGGCCAGAGGTGCTCGCCGGCTCCACGCGGCTCGGCGCCGGGACGGCGCAGAAGGTGGTGCTGAACCTGTTCTCGACCGCCCTGATGACGGCGCTGGGCGCCGTGCACGACAACCTGATGGTCAATGTCCGGCCGGAGAACGCGAAGCTCCGCGCCCGCTGCGCGAGCATCGTCGCGCGCATCGCCGGCGTGGACGCCGTCCGGGCGGAGGCGGCGCTGGCCCGCCACGGCGACGTGAAGCGCGCCGTGCTCGGGCTGGCCGGCGTCGCCGAATCCGACATCAACGACCGCCTGGCCGAGGCCGGCGGCAATCTCCGCCGCGCCCTGAACGGGGTGCGCCGGCGGGAAGGAGCATCCGCATGAGCATGGTCACCCTCGGCGCCCCGATCTCGGGCTGGGCAGCACCCCTGTCGGAGGTGCCCGACCCAGCCTTCGCCGAAGGCATGATCGGCGAGGGCATCGCCATCGACCCGACCGATGCCACCCTGCGGGCGCCCTGCGACGGAACGGTCCTGTCGGTGCACCGCGCGCGGCACGCCTGCACCGTCCAGGCGGCCAACGGGGCCGAGATCCTGATGCACATCGGCGTGGACACGGTCGCGCTGAACGGGGAAGGCTTCACGGTCCATGTCGGCGGCGGGCAGGCCGTGCGCGCCGGCGACCCGCTGATCTCCTTCGACATGGACCTGCTCGCCGCCCGCGCCCGCAGCCTCATGACCATGCTGATCGTCGTGAACGGAGACGAGCATGCGGTCGGCGACCTCGTCACCGACCGGGAGGTCGCGGCCGGGGAACCGGTCATGTCCGTGACCGCCCGGACCGGCGGCGGGGATGGCGGCGAGACGGCGGGCGCGCGGAGCGCCGAGCGGCAGGTGGTGCTTCCCATCGCCCACGGGCTGCACGCCCGTCCGGCGGCGGCGCTGGCGGCGGCGGCGAAGGCCCATGCCGGGGCGGTCACCATCGCCTGCGGAGGCCGGAACGCCAACGCCAAGAGCGTCACCGCCCTGATGGCGCTGGGCAGCGCCCATGGCGACCGGATGACCCTCACCGTGGAAGGCGACGGGGCCGACGCCGCGGCCGACCGGATCGCGGGGCTGATCGCCGCCGGGCTGGGCGACCCCGTCCTGCCGGTGACGGCGGTCCCGGGTACGGGCGTGGCGACGACCTCCACCGAAGCACCCTTCACGGAGGGCGAGCCGGTCCTGCTGAAGGCGACGGTCGCGGTGCCCGGCCTCGCGGTCGGCCGCGCCGTCCGGCTGGTCCGCAAGGCGGCGGAGGTGCCGGAGCAGGGCGCCGGGCCGGAGATGGAGCGCCGCCGGCTGAAGGCGGCCATCGCCGCGACGGCCGACCGGATCGAAGCCGCAGCCACGCAGGAAATCGGAGGCCACGGCGCCATCTTCGCGGCGCACCGCGCCCTGCTGGAGGACCCTGAACTCAACGGCGCCGCCATGGCCGCCATCGCCGAGGGGCGGAGCGCCGAATGGGCCTGGCGCACGGCCTTGAGCCAGCAGGCCGAGACGCTGGCCGGCCTCGCCGACCCGCGCATGGCGGAACGCGCCGCCGATCTGCGCGACCTGGAGGCGCAGGTGCTGGCGGCACTCGGCGGTCACGACACGCTGCGCCAGATCGCCGGCCTGCCGGAGGGCAGCGTCCTGATCGCCGGGGAGATCATGCCGTCGGAGGTCACCGCGGCCCCGCCGGGCCGGCTCGCCGGCATCGTCATGGAGGAGGGCGGCCCGACCTCCCACGCCGCGATCCTCGCCGCCTCGCTGGGCATCCCCACGCTGGTCGCCGCCGGGCGCCCGGCGGCGCGGGTGCCGGACGGCGCGCCGCTGATCGTGGACGGCAACCGGGGCGAGCTGCGCGTCTTCCCGCCCTTCGAGCTGGTCCGGGCCACGCTCGACCGGATCGAGAGCGGCCGCGCCCGCCGGGCCGCCAACCTCGCCGCCGCCGGCGAGGACTGCCGCATGGCGGACGGCACGCGGATCGAGCTGTTCGCCAACCTGGGCCGCGTCGCCGACGCCGCCTCGGCGGTGGTAAACGGGGCGGAGGGCTGCGGCCTGCTGCGCACCGAGTTCCTGTTCCTCGACCGCGGCCAGGCGCCGACGGAGGAGGAACAGCGGGACCAGTACCAGTCCGTCGCCGACGCGCTCGGCACCCGGCCGCTGATCGTCCGCACGCTCGACGTCGGCGGCGACAAGCCCCTGCCCTACCTGCCGCTTCCGCGCGAGGAGAACCCGGTGCTGGGCCTGCGCGGCGTGCGGGTCGGCTTGCGCGACCCGGAGCTGCTGCGCGCGCAGATCCGCGCGATCCTGCGCGTCCGCCCGGCCGGGCGCTGCCGCGTCATGGTCCCGATGGTGACCTCCGTGTCCGAGATCGAGGCGGTGCGCCGCATGGTGGAGGAGGAGCGTGCGGCGCTGGGCATCGCGGTGCCGGTCGAGGTCGGCGCCATGATCGAGGTGCCAGCGGCGGCCCTGATGGCCGACCGGCTGTCCCGCGTCGCCGACTTCCTGTCCATCGGCACCAACGACCTGACCCAGTATGTGCTGGCGATGGACCGCGGCAACCCGCATGTGGCCGCCCAGCTCGACACCCTTCATCCGGGCGTGCTCCGCCTGATCGCCCAGGTGACGAAGGGGGCGGCGGCCTTCGGCCGGCCCGTCGCGGTGTGCGGCGGCTCGGCCTCCGATCCGGTCGCGGCGCCGCTGCTGATCGGGCTCGGCGTGACGGAGCTGTCGGCCACGCCGGCCGTGATCCCGGACCTCAAGGCCTTCATCCGCACGCTGCGCCCGGAGGAGTGCCGGACCGTGGCCGAGGCCGCGCTGAACCTGGATTCGGCCGAGGAGGTGCGCCGCCTCGTGGCGGAGCGCTGGAGCGGTTTCTGAGGGGCCGGAACGTCAAGAAACGCCGAACATCAAGAACGGAAGAACGGGGTGTGACATGTCTTCGAACCGCTTTTCGGGCCTGCAGAATCTCGGCCGGGCGCTCATGCTGCCCATCGCCGTGCTGCCCATCGCCGGCCTGCTCCTGCGCATCGGCCAGCCTGACCTGCTGGACATCGCCTTCATCGCAGCGGCCGGCGACGCCATCTTCTCCAACCTAGGCCTGCTCTTCGCCGTCGGCATCGCCGTGGGCTTCGCGCGCGAGAATCATGGCGCGGCCGGCCTCGCCGGTGCGGTGGGCTACTTCGTCGCCATCAAGGGTGCCGTGGTGCTGAGCGGCGTGGCGCCCGAGATGGTGGCCAAGATGTCCGCCCGCATCAGCATCCCGGTCGGCATCCTGATCGGCATCGCCGCCGGGCAGCTCTACAACCGCTTCAAGGACATCCAGCTTCCGGAATATCTGGCCTTCTTCGGCGGGCGCCGCTTCGTGCCGATCGTCACGGGCTGTGCGGCGCTGGTGCTGGCGGTGCTGTTCGGCATCGGCTGGCCGCTGATCGACGCCGGCCTGTCCGGCCTGACCTCGGCGGTGCTGGGCGCGGGCCAGATCGGCCTGTTCCTCTACGGCGTGCTGAACCGCCTGCTGATCATCACTGGCCTGCACCACATCCTGAACAACGTCGCCTGGTTCCTGCTCGGCGACTACCAGGGCGTCACGGGCGACCTGAACCGCTTCTTCAAGGGCGATCCCACGGCCGGCGCCTTCATGGCCGGCTTCTTTCCGGTGATGATGTTCGGCCTGCCGGCGGCCTGCCTCGCCATGTACCACACGGCCAAGCCCGAGAACCGCGCCGCGGTGGGCGGCGTGCTGCTGTCCATGGCCCTGACCGCCTTCCTGACCGGCGTGACGGAGCCGGTGGAATTCTCCTTCATGTTCCTGGCGCCGGTGCTCTACCTCGTGCACGCGCTGTTGACCGGCGCGTCGCTGGTGATCATGGACCTGCTGAACGTGAAGCTCGGCTTCGGCTTCTCGGCGGGCTTCTTCGATTACGCGCTGAACTACGGCCAGGCGACCAACCCGATCCTGCTGCTGCCGATCGGCCTCGCCTATTTCGCGGTTTATTACGGGCTGTTCCGCATCTGCATCACCGCCTTCGACCTGAAGACGCTGGGCCGCGAGGACGGCACGCTGGCGATACCCGCCGGCCAGGCAGCCCCTGCCGCCGGTGCCGCCGCGCCGGCCGGCGCCACGGCGAGCGCCGCCGCCCCGACCAGCCGGGGTGCGGCCTATCTGGCCGCACTCGGCGGCGCCGGGAACGTCCGGACGGTCGAGGCCTGCACGACGCGCCTGCGCCTGACCGTCGCGGACAACGCCGCCATCGACGAGCCGGGCCTGAAGACGCTCGGCGCGCGCGGCGTGGTCCGGCCCTCGGCCGGTTCGGTCCAGGTGATCATCGGCCCGCTCGCCGACCAGATCGCGGGGGAGGTGCAGGACGCGATGCGCTCCACCCGTACGGCTGCCATCAGCTGAGGCCGGCCACCGCCCAACGCCTCCGGTCCCGCCGCCAGCGGGCCGGAGGTTTTCGTTTCACGAGAAGGACGCCCCTCCATGCGCCTGCCCGCCGGCACCCTGATCCGCGCCGAAGCCATCCTGTTCGACATGGACGGCACGCTGATCGACACCACGGCCCCCAACCTGCGCGCCTGGACGGGCTGGGCGGCCCGCCACGGGCTCGACCCCGACGCCATCCTCCGGGTCTGCCACGGCCGCCGCACCATCGAGACGGTGCGCATGTTCGCTCCGCCCGGCCTGGACGCGGAGGCCGAGGCGCGGGCGCTCAGCCTGGAAGCCACCTTCGACACGGAAGGCGTCTTCCCGGTGCCGGGCGCCCCGGCCCTGCTGGACGCCCTGCCCCGCGACCGCTGGGCCATCGTCACCTCCGCCGACCGCGCCATGGCCGAGGAGCGGCTGCGCCAGGTCGGGCTGCCGCGGCCGGAGATCCTGATCGCGGCGGAGGACGTGTCGGCCGGCAAGCCCGATCCGGAATGCTACCGTCTGGCCGCCCGCCTGCTCGGGCGCGACCCCCGCGACACGCTGGTCTTCGAGGACGCCCCCGCCGGCTTCGAGGCGGGCCGCGCCGCCGGCGCCCGCACCCTCGCGGTCGCGACCACGCTCACCGAAGCCGAGTTGGCGGAGATCGAGTGGATTACGGACTTCGAGCGGCTGAGCCTCGCCGTCGCGGACGGGCTGCGGCTGACGGTGATCTGATCCCGGCGCGCCCCTCATACGATTTTTATGAAGTCCTGCCTGTGGTCAGGACTTCCGCGCCCCAACTTCCGCGCCAGGGGGCGCGGGGCCGCAGTCGCGGCCCTATACCGGGTTCGGAGGTCCGAATCTTCCGAACCCGGTATCACAGCGAGGCGGTGATGCCCCCGTCGACGTAGAGCACATGCCCGTTGACGAAGGCAGAGGCGCCGGAGGCCAGGAAGATGCAGGCGCCGACCAGCTCCTCCACCCGGCCCCAGCGGCCGGCCGGCGTGCGCTTTTCGAGCCAGGCCGAGAAATCCGCGTCGGCGACCAGCGCCGCGTTGAGCGGCGTGTCGAAATAGCCGGGCGCGATCGCGTTGCACTGAAGCCCGTATTTGGCCCAGTCCGTCGCCATGCCCTTGGTGAGGTTGCCGACCGCACCCTTGGTCGCGGTGTAGGGCGCGATGGACGGGCGGGCGAGCGAGGTCTGGACGCTGGCGATGTTGATGATCTTGCCGGCGCCGCGCTTGATCATGTGGCGGGCGACGGCCTGCCCGACGTTGAAGACGCTGGACACGTTGGTCCGCATCAGCCGTTCGAAGGCATCGGCGGGAAAGTCCTCCAGCGGCGTGCGGAACTGCATGCCCGCGTTGTTGACGAGGATGTCGATCGGGCCGGTTTCCGCCTCGAAACGGTCGACGGCGTCGCGGGCCGCCTCATGGTCGGTCACGTCGAAGGGGAGCGTGCCGGCCCCCTCCCCGAGCCCTGCCGCGGCTTCCGCGAGCTTGTCCCTGTCGCGGCCGTTGAGCACGACGGCAGCACCCGCGGCGGCCAGCCCCTTGGCCAGCGCCAGCCCGATGCCCTGCGAGGAGCCGGTGACGAGGGCGCGCCGGCCCTTCAGGTTGAAAAGTTCGATGGACATGAGACGTCTCCAATTCCGGCGGGCCATGGCCGCCGCGCCGGCATATCGAAAAAAGAAAGGGATCAAGGCCCATCCGGACGCTGGCGGCTGCCGGCGCCCGGACGGAAAAAGAATGAGGGGCGCCGGCCTTACTGGGCCTTGCGGGCCTTTTCGATCTCGGCGCGGAACTCGTTCACGAACTCCGGCCCGATCTCCTTCGTGTATTTCTCGACGACCGGCTGGACCTTCGCCTGGAGCTTGGCGATCTCCTCCGGCGGCATTTCCGTCAGGGTCATGCCTTCCTTCTTCAGCTCGGCGATGGCCTTGTCGTCACCCTCGGCGATCAGCTTGTTCTGGAGCGCCAGTGCGCCGGCCGCCGCCTTGCGGACGGCATCCTGGTCGGCGGGCGTCAGCTGGTCCCAGAACTTCTTCGACGCAAGCAGGGTGACCGGCGTGTAGACGTGGTTGGTCAGGGTGACGTACTTCTGCACCTCGAACATCTTGTTCGCGTGCATGTGCTGAAGAGGGTTCTCCTGCCCGTCGAGCGAGCCGGTCTCGAGTGCCGTGAACACCTCCGAGAAGGACATCGGCACGGCGTTGGCGCCGAGCGCCTTCCAGGTCTCCAGCGCCACCGGGTTCTGCATGACGCGGACCTTCAGGCCGGCGATGTCCTCGGCCTTGGTCACCGGGCGCTGGCGGTTCGAAAGCTCGCGGAAGCCGGCATGGCTCCAGCCAAGCCCGACCATGCCCATCGGCTCCAGCTTGTCGAGGATCTTGCGACCGACCGGGCCGTTGAAGACGTACTCGACCTCCCGCAGGTTGTTGAACATGAAGGGGAAGTCGAAGATGCGCACGTCCTGGATCTTGCCCGCCAGCGGGGCCAGCGCGCCGATGTAGAACTCCTGCACGCCCGTCTGGACGGCCTGGAGCTGCTTGTCGTCGCCGCCCAGCGAGGCGCTGTGGAAGACGTTGATCTTCACGCGCTTGTTCGTGGCGGCCTCGACGTCCTGGGCGAACTGGATCATCGCCTTGGCCTGGGCGTGTTCCATCGGATGGGCATGGCCGAGCTTGGCCGTGCGGGTCTCCTGGGCGAAGGCGCCGCCGGACATCAGGGCGATGGCCGCGACGGCCGCGACGCAGAGCCGTTCGAACGAGAACTTCATGGTTGTCTTCCCCCTTTTTGAAAGCCGGCATTCACGGCCGGCGGCTTGGTCACAGGCGACCTTTGCGACGGGTCCCCGCCTTTACGCGAAGGTCATCTGGACCTTCATGGACTGCGTCCGGTCGAGCGCGAGGCGGAAGGCCTCCGCCGCCTCGCCGAACGGCACGCTGGCCGTCAGCAAGGGCCGCACGTCCAGCTTCCCGCTCCCCATCAGCTCGACGGCCAGCGCGAACTCCGTGTCGAAACGGAAGGTGCCGCGCATGTCCAGCTCCTTGGTGACCAGCACGTTCATCGGCACGGCGATGTCGCCGCCGAGGCCGAGCTGCACGACCACCCCGCCCGGACGGACGGCGTCGAGCGCGCCGCGCAGGGCCGATTCCTGGCCCGACGCCTCGAACAGGACGTCGAAGGTCCCCTTGTCCGCCGTGTAGGGGGCGAGGCCGTCGCGCTCGTCGGCGACGTTGACCGTCCGGTTGGCGCCGAGCCGTGCCGCGACGCTCAGCGGGAAGGCGGCGACGTCGGTCGCCACGATCTCCGCCGCGCCGGCCGCCCTGGCGACCAGCACCGACAGGGCGCCAATCGGGCCGCAGCCGGTGACCAGCACGCGCTTGCCCATCAGCGAACCCGCCCGGCGCGCGCCGTGCAGGCAGACGGCCAGCGGCTCCGCCATCGCCGCCTCGGCCATGCTCATGCCCTCGGCGATGGGCACCGCCTGCTCGGCCAGCACGGTGAGGCTCTGCCGGAAGCCGCCCTGAACGTGCGGGAAGCGCATGGCGCTGCCCATGAAGCGCATGTCCAGGCACTCGTTGCGCATGCCCTCGCGGCAATAGCGGCACCGCCCGCAGGGGCGGCTGGGGTTGACCGCGACGCGGGTGCCGGGGCGCAGTCCCTGAACCTCGGCGCCGACCTCTTCCACCGTGCCGGCGATCTCGTGGCCGAGCACCATCGGCTCCTTGATGCGCACGGTGCCGAAGCCGCCATGGTTGAAGTAGTGCAGGTCCGACCCGCAGATGCCGCCGGCCTCAATCCGGACCCGGACCTCGCCGGGGCCGGGCGCGGCCTCCGCGATGCTTTCGACCCGCAGGTCCTTGGGCGCATGAATGACGACGCCGCGCATGGAAACTTCCCTCTTTGTCGGTGGCAGCGCCGGTGGCCGGGCTCTGCCGGGGTTGATCGCGGGGGCCGGGTCCGTCAGAGGACGGCCAGCATGCCGCCGTCCACGTAGATGATCTGGCCGTTGACGTAGTCCGACGCGGCGGAGGCGAGGAAGACCGCCGTGCCGATCAGCTCCTCCGGCTTTCCCCAGCGCCGGGACGGGGTGCGGCCCTTGACCCAGGCGTCGAAGGCCGGATTCTCGATCAGCGGCTTGTTCATGTCGGTCAGCATGTAGCCGGGGCCGATCGCGTTGGCCTGGATGCCGTCCGCGGCCCATTCCGCGGCCATCGCGCGGGTCAGCATCTTGATGCCGCCCTTGGCGACGGTATAGGGCGCGACCGTCGCGCGGGCCAGCTCGCTGGTCAGGGAGCCGATGTTGATGATCTTGCCCCGGCCGCGCGGGATCATCCGCCGGGCCGCCTCGCGGCCGATCACGAAGGCGCTGGTCAGGTTGGTGTCGATGACCTTCTGCCATTCCGGCGTGGACAGCTCGACCATCGGCTTGCGCAGCTGCATGCCGGCATTGTTCACCAGTATGTCCACCACGACGCCGGCCTCGTCGAGCCGGGCGAAGGCCTCGGTCACCGCCGCCTCGTCCGTGACGTCGAAGGCCGCCTCGCGGACGGCGTAGCCCTTCGCCCGCATCTCCGCCGCCGCCGTGGCGAGCCGCTCGCCGCCGGTGCCGTTCAGCACGACGGCGGCGCCGGCCGCCGCCAGCCCCTCGGCGATGGCGCGCCCAAGCCCCCGCGTGGAGCCGGTGACGAGGGCCGTACGGCCGGACAGGTCGAACAGTGTCTGGGACATGAGCGCGGTCTCCTCAGGGCTGCGTGCGGCGGACGACGAGGTCCGGCCGCTCGAGGACGGCCGGCAGCAGGTCGGTGCCGAGGCCCGGCCCTTCCATGGGGTAGACGTACCCGCCCTCGATCCGCGGCACGGCGGTGACCAGCTCCCGGTACCAGCCGTCGTAGAAGGCGCGCACCGATTCCTGGATCAGCGTGTTGGGCTGGCTGAAGGAGGCGTGGACGGCGGCGGCGAAGCCGACCGGGCCGATGCAGTCGTGCGGCGCGAAGGGCTTGTGGTGCGCCTCGGCCAGTGCCGCGATCTTGCGCCCCTCGGTCAGCCCGCCGGTCCAGCAGAGGTCCACCATGACGATGCCAACGGCGTCGCGGTCCAGCATCTCCTTGTAGGCCCAGCGCGAGCCCAGCGTCTCACTGGCGCAGACCGGCACGCTGGTGGAGCGGGCGTATTCGGCCAGCGCCTGCGAGGAGTTCATGCGGATCGGGTCCTCGAACCAAGCCGGCGCGTAGGGCTCCAGCGCGCGGGCGATCTGCTTGGCGGTGGTGAGGTTCCACAGGGAGTGGAACTCCACCATGATGTCCATCCGGTCGCCGACCCGCTTGCGGATCTTCTCGAAGGGCTCCAGAGCCGTGCGCATCTGGGCGGCGGTGATGAACAGCCCCTGGTTCTCCTGCGCGACCGGGTCGAAGGGCCAGATCTTCATCGCCGTGATGCCGCTCTCCAGCAGGTTCTCCGCCAGGGCGCCGGCGTCGTTCATGAAGCCGTGCAGGTCCTCGTAAGGGCCTTCCGAATGGCCGAAGTTCCAGTTCGCGACCGGCTTGATGTTGTTGGAGCGGACATAACCGTAGCCGGCGCAGGTGTTGTAGACGCGCAGCCGGTCGCGGCAGAGCCCGCCCAGCATCTGGTGCACCGGCAGGCCGCAGACCTTGCCGAACAGGTCCCACAGCGCGATGTCCACTGCCGAGGCCGCGCGGTACTCGACGCCCGTCGAGGACTGGGCCATCGGCAGGTTGACGAGGTCCCGGTGGATAGCCTCGATCTGGAGCGGGTCGCGCCCCAGCAGGCGCCCGGCCAGCGTGTCGTGGATGTGCGCCTCCACGGCGGCAGCACCATAGAAGGTCTCGCCGAGACCGATCAGCCCCGAATCGGTGTGGACGCGGACCCAGAGCACATTCGCGAACTCAGCCGTCCGCAGCGTTTCGATCAGGGTGATCTTCATTCCGAACCCGTTCCTTCCCTTTCCCGAAGCGGCCTTTCCCCGACGGGGTGGCGCTCTTTGCACGAGAGCATAGGTTCGCTGGTGAAATATCACAACATTTTCCAATGTGGCACCCGCCCAAGGTTACGTTGTAGCTTGGGACCGGGGAGTTGGCCGGGCAGGGAGCAGTGGGAATGGACGAACGCACCCAACCGGGGATGCCCGAGGACCGGGTGGAGGGGGAGGAGCCGGAGGAATCGGCGGTCCGGCGCCGGAACCGGGTGAACCTGATCGAACTCGCCTACGAGCGGCTCGAGGAGTTCATCGTCGACTGCACGCTGAAGCCTGGTTTCATGCTGACGATCCAGGATCTGCAGGCGATGACCGGATTCGGGCGCACGCCCGTGCACCAAGCGGTCAGCCGGCTCGCCGCGGACACGCTGATCCTGGTGCGCCCGCGCCACGGGATCCAGATCGCGCCCATCGACCTCGCCCGCGACCGCCTGCTGCTGGGGCTGCGCAAGGATCTGGAGCGGTTCGTCGTCCGCCTCGCCGCGGAACGATCAGGACCCACCCACCGCAACCAGGCGATCCATCTGGAACGGCTCCTGCGGGAGCGGCGCGACGGCATGGAGATCGGGGAATTCAACCTGATCGACCGCCGCATCGACCGGCTGATCCTGGCCGCCGCCGGGGAACCCTTCCTGGAGCACACGCTCCGGCCGCTCCACACCATTTTCCGCCGCATCGGCTGGATCTATCACACCCACGCGGCCGGGAAGCCGGGGGCGGACCTGTCCATCGACCGGCATCTGGCCATCCTTTCCGCCCTCGCGGGCCGGCGGGTGGAGGAGGCGGTGGAGGCCTCGGATGGTCTCATGGACTTCATGGACGGCGTGCTGTTGGCGCTGGAGCGTTCGGTGGAGCCGGCCCTGCTCGACTGCCGGCTGATGGACGACGCCCTGTAGCCAAGCAACCAAGCCAGGCGGCCCAGGCCAGACCATCTGAGCACGCCCGCGCGGTTCAGGCCGCCCGGACCGTCGCGTTGAAGTCGCGGGCAGCGCCTTTGAGCCGCTCCGCCTCCTCGGCCAGACGGTTCGCCGTGACGAGAAGCTGGCCGGCGGCGGCACCGGTTTCCGCTGCGGCCTCGGTCACCCCGCCGACATTGGTGTTGACGTCCTCGGTCCCGCGCGCCGCCTGCGCGACGTTTTCGGCGATCTTGCCCGTCGCGGCGTCCTGCTCCTCGACGGCGGCGGCGATGGCCGTGGAGATCTCGTTCATCTGGCCGATGGTGCGGCCGATGGCATCGATGGCGTCCCGTGCCCCGCCGGTGGCGCCCTGGATTTCCTGCACCTTGAGCTGGATTTCCTCGGTGGCCCTGGCGGTTTGGTTGGCGAGGCTCTTCACCTCACCGGCCACGACGGCGAATCCCTTGCCCGCCTCCCCGGCCCGCGCCGCTTCGATGGTGGCGTTCAGCGCCAACAGGTTGGTCTGGCCGGCGATGCTCTGGATCAGCTCAACCACCTGCCCGATCTGGTTCGCCGCCTCCACGAGCCCCTGCACCGTGGCCTTGGTGCGTTCGGCCTCCTGAACCGCCTCGCCGGAAATGCGCGACTGGTTCGTGACCTGACGGCCGATCTCCAGGATGGAGGCGGAGAGTTCCCCGGCCGCCGCCGCGACGGTCTGGATGTTGGTGGACGCCTGTTCCGCCGCCGCGGACACGGCCGTCACCTGGCCGCTCGCCCGCGAGGCGCCGGAGGACAGCGCCGCCGCAGCGCCCTTCACATCGACCGCTTCGGCGGCGATCGCCTCGACCACCTTGCCGATGCTGGCCTCGAAGCCGTCGGCCAAGCCGGTGAGGCGACGGTCGTAGGCGGTCCTGTTCTCGGCGAGATAGATCGCGATCACGAGGTCCATGTCGAGCATGGAGGCGAGGTTGAGCGCGCGCATCAGGCGCGCCGTCCTGTCCTGGGCGGCGGCCGGGTTGAGGCGGCTGCCGAAACGCCGCGCCGCCAGGGCGTAGACGTGGTTCAGGATGAAG
The DNA here is from genome assembly GCF_017356015.1 of Azospirillum sp. SYSU D00513. GTDB lineage: Bacteria > Pseudomonadota > Alphaproteobacteria > Azospirillales > Azospirillaceae > Azospirillum. Next base: position 125,842 of record NZ_JAFIQV010000006.1, on the reverse strand, counting down.
GAGTATCCGCCGATGTACCAGCGGGGCTCCAGCCCGATGCGGCTGTGTGTCAGGCCGATGCGCCGCACGGAGTCCATGTAGGCCGCGTCGAACCGCCCGGAAAACAGCTTCAGCCAATGCTCGATCTGCGCCGACCTGGCCCGGTCCATCGAAACCGCGCCGCCCGGGAACATGGCGGACATTTCCGGCCACCCACGCACGTGCTCGTAGAACTTGGTCAGGATGCCGGGAAGGGTGTCCTTCAGGACGGGATGGAACTCCACGAGGGCCGAGCGCGCCTCTTCATCGAATCCGACAAAGGCGAGACGCTTTTGAAGGTCTTCCGCGCCGCTCATCCCAGCCTCGTTCAATCGATATATGACGTCAATTTAAACGGCTCCTCGCGACACATCCAGCATGATTTTTCACTCAAATTGTAACGAAGGGCATGGGTCGGACCATGCCGGCCAGATGCACGGCAAAGCGTCGCGCCTGTGACTCCGCCGGGTGCGATGTGTTACGATTGCAGGCGCCGAAAGTGCTGCGCGCATTCCGGCGACCGCGAGGAGTCCTTCCATGTGCTGCCGTGAAATCGTCGAACGGGTCTATGCGGAACTGGTCTCCCGCGGCGAGCCGGAATCCCACGCCCGGGAGGCTGGGGTGGTGATCTTCACCTTCCATCATCCGGAGGTGCCGGCGGCGGAGGCCGTGGCGACGGTGGAGTCCTGGACAAGGCCGCCCCTGCTGCATTAGGCGCCGGGCCGGCGCTCCCTCACCAACCCAGGGCCGGATGCCTGCGCAGGACGGGGTCCCACCGGGAAAAGTCCCGTTCCTTGTCCCGGAGCGCGGTCCGCGTCCACCATCCGGCCTGTGGCTGCCGCACCGAGGCGGACGCGCTCGCGGAGGCCGCCTCCGCTTCCAGCAGCAGCCGCATCAGGGCGCGCTCGACCCCGATCAGCCTCTGGCGGGTGCCGATGCAGCAGCATTCCCGGCTGCGCGCGCGGATCTGCCGGATCGCCCGATGGTAGGCACGCAAAGCAGCCGCATGTCCGTGCAAAACACTTCGTCCTGTTAAGCAACGATGTTGCCAACATTAGTCTAAAAATTTCCGATAGGGCGAGCGGTTCCTCGGGAAAGGGCGTGCTTGTCACAGGGTGGAACACCCGTTGATCAGAAGGCGGAACGCTCGTTGATCACAGGGCGGAACGCCCGCTGATCAGAGGGCGGAACGCCCATGGAATGCCTGCGGAACGCCTGCGGCCCCGCCACCGCGCGTCCCTCACCGGTCGATTTCACCCGCCCGGCGGGGTGCCTTCGAAGGCGGCGCGGCGGCGTCCGATCTCCTGCGCCATGACGTCGAGGAAGGCGCGCACGCGGGCCACCTGCCTCAGGTCCGGGTGGGTGAGGAGCCAGAGCGTGCTTTCCATCTCCGCCATGAGCGGGCCGATCCGCCGCAGACTGGGATCGGAGTCCATCAGGAAGCAGGGCAGGATCGCCCGCCCGAGGCCGGCGCGCACGGCCGCGCGCAACCCGAGCAGGCTGTTGGAGCGGTAGACGACCCGCTCCGGCGGAACATGGGCGCGGAGCCATTTCGCGAAGCCCAGATGCCCGAGGCTTTCGTCCGGCCCGACCCAGTCCTGCGCGGCCGGATCAGCCGAGTCCTCAACGGACGCGGCGGCATAGACGGCGGACGCGATCGCCGCGGCGCGCCGCCCGACGAGCGTCTCCGGCACCGCGCCGGATGGCCGGATCGCCACGTCCGCGTCGCGCTTGGTCAGGGTTAGGAAGCTGTTGGTGACGACGACCTCCAGCGTGATCCCGGGGAAGTCCCGCCGGAACGCCGCGAAGCAGGGCGTCAGCACCTCCAGCAGCGTGTCCGTGGTCGTCACCCGCAACGGCCCGCTCGGCCTCAGGTCCTGGCCGGCGAGCAGGCGTTCGAGGCCGGAGAGTTCGACCTCCATGCGCTGCGCGGCGGCGATCACGGCCTCCCCGGCGGGGGTTGGCGCGTAGCCGTCGCGCGCCCGGTCGAACAGGCGCGCGCCGAGCCTCTTCTCCAGGGCTCCCAGGCGGCGGAAGGCCGTCGAGTGGTCGATCCCCAGCCTGCGCGCGGCACCGGTCAGCGTGCCCGCCGTGCCGATCGCCAGCACGAGCCGCAGATCCTCCCAGCCCAGCCGTGCCGCCTCCCGCCCCTCTTGCATCGCTGCAAGCTCCCTTTGTGATTTCCCAATATTTCTTGTTTTCGGGAAAGGGTCCAGCTTGGCCTCACCGACAACGGGAGCCGCAAGCCATGACCGACCGTACCCCTGACCAGACCCTGGTCCCTTACGCCGCCTTCATCCTCCGCGTGGCGCTGGGCCTCATGTTCCTGTCTCACAGCCTCGTCCTGAAGCTCTTCGTCCTGACGCTCGCCGGGAATGCCGCCTTCTTCGAAAGCATCGGGCTGCCGGGCTGGTTCGGGTACGGCGTCTTCGCCGCCGAGCTGGTGGGCGGGACTTTCCTGCTTCTCGGGATTCAGGCGCGCTGGGTTTCGCTGGCGCTGGCGCCGATCCTGGCCGGGGCCGTCTGGGTCCATTCCGGCAATGGATGGATGTTCGGCTACCCGAACGGCGGCTGGGAATACCCGCTCTACCTGACCGTCCTCGCCCTCGTGCAGGCGCTTCTCGGCGACGGCGCCTTCGCGCTCAGCCCGTCCCGCGCGGCCAAGGCCGGGATGGTGCCGGCGGCCCTGCCGGCGCGCTGATGCCCGCGCCCTTCTTCCCCGCCCTTCCGCTGGAGACTGTCCCCATGACGACGCCCCGACTGATCAGCCATGCCCTGTGCCCCTACGTCCAGCGCGCCGTGATCGCGCTCACCGAGAAGGGCGTGCCGCATGAACGGGTCTATGTGGACCTCGACCGCAAGCCCGCCTGGTTCACGGCGATCTCCCCGCTCGGCAAGGTGCCGCTCCTGGAGACCGGCGGGGCGGTTCTGTTCGAGTCCGCGGCCATCTGCGAGTATCTGGAGGAGACGGCGGCAGGTCCCCGGCTGCACCCGGCCGACCCGCTGCTCCGGGCGCGGCACCGCGGCTGGATGGAGTTCGGCTCCGCGATCCTGAACGACATCGCCGGCTTTTACCGCGCCCCCGACGCCGAATCCTTCGAGGCGAAGCGGCGGGCCATCCGGGAGAAATTCGAACAGGTGGAACGCGAACTTGGTGAAGGGCCGTGGTTCGCGGGTGCCGAATTCTCGCTGGTCGACGCCGTCTTCGGGCCGGTGTTCCGCTATTTCGACGCTTTCGAGACGGTCGCTGGCTTCGGCTTCTTCGACGGGCTGCCGAAGCTCCGGACCTGGCGCGCCGCCCTGGCCGCGCGCCCGAGCGTCCGCGACGCCGTGGCGCCCGACTATCCGGAGCGGCTGCGGGCCTTCCTCAAGGCACGCGACTCGCATCTGTCCGGCCTGATGGCCTGAGGACGGCGGTGGTGGCGCGCACGGCCAGCCCGGAGGGCCTTAGGAGAACCCGCCCGACAGCCAGGCGATGAGCGTCGAGGCGGCGCCGGCCCCCGACAGCAGGAACACGGTGAGCAGCCGCCGTTCCCGGACGGCGCGCCGCTCGGCCTCGAGCTGTGCCCGCATGAGATAGCGCTGCTCTGGCGCCAGGAACTCGCCGGCACCGGCCTGCTGCACGGCCGTGGCCTGCCTGCCCTTCCGCCGCCTGTTCCGAGCTTTCTTCGCCATGTCGCCTCCGGCACGCCCGTCCGGAAAGGCCGGACGCCTACCCCGAAGGAGGGGTGCCCATGGAATAGCTCCGCTCACGCTTCCCGTCAGCCCGTCTCTCGCCCGATGCCGGGATTGTCACAGGCCGGCGGGAGGGCCAACGATGCCTTCCTACGGCACCAGTGCGTATCCCGGCATCTCAGGCCAAGCGGTCGTCGAACTCCGGCATCCGCCAGGGACCGCCGAGGTCGGTGTTCCGCAGCAGCAGCACCAGCTCCTCCCGCGACCGGGTCACGGCGGTGTAGAGCCAGCGCCATTTGTGCTCGCGGAAGGCCGCGGAGTCGTCGATCACCGTGACCGACGGAAACTCCGACCCCTGGGAGGCGTGGCAGGTGATCAGCCAAGCCCAGTCGAACTGCTGGATGTCCTTGTCCAGCCGCGGCGGGTGGGTCTCGCCGCCGTAATGGGCCTCGAACATCCAGGGATGGACGATCAGCTTGCCGCGCGCCCGCACCTCGTCCTCCATCTGGACGCCGAGCGACCAGAGTCCGGCATGCTTGCCGCGCGCCCGGTCGGCCGCCCGTGTCAGCGTGCCGACCATGCCGTTGAACAGCCCCTCCTCCTTCTGGTTGCGGCGGCACATCACCCGCTCGCCCGCCTGGGGCATGGCGGATTCATGGCCGTGCAGAGTCCGGATGCGCTTGGTGAAGGCGGTGCGGACCCGGTGGGTCCCGCAGATGGCCTGGGTTCCGGTCCGGGTCACCAGCCCTTCGGTGTTGCGGTTGTAGGGCAGCACATGCGCGTTGCCGGCCGACCCGAAGCGGCGCGGCAGCTCCTGGCGCCGCAGCAGGTGGGCGAGCCGGATCACCGGGCTTTCCTTCGCCGTGCGGTGCGGCTCGACCAGCCGGAAGTCCGGCTCGCCGCTGGTGAACATGCCCTGCCCCGACACCGGCGGAAGCTGGTAGTCGTCGGCGATCACCAGGATGCGCTTGCCCGACCGCAGAAGGTCGTTCGCCACGTCGTCCCCGACCATCGAGCCTTCGTCGCAGACGATCAGCTCGGCCTCGGCGAAGGGACCTTCCGACCGGCGGGCGAAATACAGCTCGCCCGTGTCCTCGTCCTGGCGCGGGGCGTAGAGCAGCGAATGGAGCGTTCCCGCCTCGTCGAGGCCCTTGCGCCGCAGCACCTGCGCCGCCTTCCCCGTCGGCGCCCCGACCACGACCTTCTCCAGGCCGCGGCGGTCGCGCAGATGGTCGAGCGCGAAGACCGTCGTCCTGGTCTTGCCCGTCCCGGCCTCCCCCGCCAGCCAGAAGATCTGGGGCGCGTCGCGGTCCGCGTACCAGGCATCGATGGCCTGGATCGCGCGGAACTGCTCGTCCGTCGGGGTATCGGACGAGGCGGGCCTGGAATTGGATGGCGTCGGCGTCATGGCGGGCTCCGGAGGGCGGGCCACCTTACCTCCTGCCCGGCGTTCCGGCCCAGCCTCTTGTGGCGGTCCCATGGGGCAGGCGCTCCCGACCTCGTGGAGCGCCCGCACCACACCGGCGCCTACTCCTGCATGGCCCGGCCGGACAGCTTTGCGATCACTTCCTTCCTGGTGGCGATATCGGCCTCCAGGGCGGCGATCTCCTGCGCGGATTGGCCGCTGTTGCCCATGCTCGCCACATTGGCTTCCGCCGCCTTCAGCTGCTCATTGAGCACGGCCTGCCGCGCGCGGTCCTTTTCGCCCTCCACGCGCATGCCCGCGAGCCTCAGCCGCAGACGATCCAGATCACGCTTTTCCGAAGCCATCTTCTGCTGCAGCGCGGAGCGGTTGCCCACCAGCCTCTTGGCCTCGCGGTCGGCGTCCGCCGCCCGGGTTCGCGACGCGGCCGCTTCCACGCGCAAGGCCTCGACCTCCGACCGCGCGGCGGCGAGGTGAGCCTCGAAGCCCCCGGACGCGCTGCAGCTTGCCGCCGCAAACACGTTGTTGACCTTGCCGGGATCGCACTGCTCGGCCGTGGTCGCGCAGCCCGCCACCACCGGCAGCAAGGCCGAAACCAGGACGAGATGCCTTACCGTCTTGACTGTGAACACGCCTGAACTCCCTGCCGGCCCGGACATCAAACGCCAGCCACGCCCGCCGTCACGCCGGCGAGGTCGTTGATCGTGTTGTCCAGCTTCTGCTTCTCCGCGACGAGCTGGGCCCGCTTCGTCCTCATGTAGGCGATGTCGCTCTTGCTGATGGTGCCGCCATTGATGCCGGCCTGCAGGCTGTCGATCTTCTCCTGGAGACTCGCCGAAGCCTTCACCATGTTCGCGCGGTCCCGTTCGGCCTCCTGCACCCTGGACGCCAGCTGGCCCTTGGAGGCCTGCCCGGACGCCACCTGACGCTGCAGCTGCTTGATGTCGGCCTGTGCATCCCTGGACACGTCGGCGGACGCCTGGACCACACGGTTCGCCTGCGCGACGTCCTCTTCCAGCTTGTTCTTCTGAACGGCGTATTCGGCGCTGGCCGCACCGGCTTGCCCCTGGCGCTGGGCGACGTAGTAGCCCGCCGAGCCGCCGGCCAGACCGCCCGCCGCGGCACCCGCCGCACAACCGACGGCCTTGTTGTCGCTCAGCAGGAGACCGGCCAGGCAGCCGACCGCGGCGCCGGCAACCGCGCCCTGCGCCGTGTAGTCGGATGAATAATCACGCAGCGCCTGCTGTTGGGGAGACAGGCTCTGCGACGATTGATCGCCAGTCGTCGTGCAAGCCGCCGAGAAAAGGACAAGCATTAATGCAGATGCTATACGGGTCTTCTTCAGCATGATTTTCACAACCCTCGCCTTTATTAGAATTATTAAGACTTTTCGCCTATCACGTCCTGCATGGGTCAACGACGCTTGCGGGAACCACAATCAGGAGTTTTTCTTGTTAACCCTGTTTGGTGTGGACTTGCGGAGCATTTTGCCCGAAAAAGTGCTAACGATGTCTTTCTAACCGTCTGACGGTTGCGGCATCAATGCGTCGATAGTGGAATCTACGAAGTTTGTGGGGATAGGCCGAAGGAAAATGTTCATGATCACAGGACCTTCGCTCGGGGCAGCAACACCGTTTCCGGCGGCAAGGCGGATGGAACGTGGCGATGACTGACGTGCGCGCCCCCTCCCGGGCGGCGGCCGCGGCGGGGCTGTTCGGGCTGCTGGCCGTCCTTGCCGTCGTGATCGGTTGGCTCGCCTTGTCCGCCTGCGGCCTCTTCCTGCCGGGCGTGGGCTGGCTCCTCGACTCCTGTGCCGTCGCCGCGCCGTCGATCAGCCAGGAGGAGGCGGAGCGGCTGCGTGGCGCCACGCTGGCGGAAGAGGCCCGGCAGCTGGAGCGCCGCCTCGCGCAGGCCGCCTCCTGCCCGACCCCGCCCCCCGGCGCGCCCCTCCACGCCGCCGCCCCGCAGCCGCCGCCCCAGCTGGCGGCCTGCCCAGTGCGCCGCTCCGACCGGGTGGCCCTGCTTCTGGACGCCTCGACCAGCATGAAGCTGTCCTACACGCTGGATCCGGATCTCGAACGCAGGACCATGGAGGCAGCCCAAAAGGTCGAAGCCAGCGGAATGGGCAGGGCATCCCCTGCCTTCGCCGAACTCCAATCCTTGCTCCAGGAAATGGAAGCGGCCCCCGGAACACCGCGCATCGAGCTTGCGAAACAAGCCCTGACACAGCTCGCCGACGCCGCCGATGCGGAAACCGGTTTCGAGCTGATCAGCTTCGCGCAGTGCGGGCCGCCACGCCACCAGGGGCGTTTTTCGCCCGCGCAACGCGCGGAACTGAAGCGTGCCATCAGCGGCACCGAGCTTCGCGACTCCACCGCCCTCGCGGACGCCATCGCAGCTTTGCCCCGGATGATCCCCCGCGAAGAGGGAGCCGGCCGCCCGCTCAACGTCGTCCTGATCTCGGACGGCAACGACAGCTGCGGCGGCGATCCCTGCGCGGCGGCCGCGCAGCTGGAACAGGAACGCCCGGAGATCAACGTGAACGTCCTCGCCATCACCCGCTCCATCGGCGCCATCCGTTGCGTCGCCGACCGGACGGGCGGGCAGTTCCTGCAGGCCGGCGACGCGGCATCGCTCGCGCCGCTGCTGAGGACGGCCGCCGGACAGAACGTGCCGGACCATTGCCGATGAATCGCCGGATCACCGCCGGGCAGGACGCAGAGAGACAAGGAAAAGGGTCACAGGAATGAGCGTGAATGGGGAAGGCACCAATGGGGAGCCCGCGGATCGACAGGGCCAGGGCGGAGCACCGTCCGGCGGCCGCGCTCCGGACCAGCCTCCGGTCGTCGTGATGCCCCACCGCCCGTGGGTGGCGCCGGCCATCGCGTGCCTCGTCGCAGCGATCGTGCTCCTCTTCCTCCTGATTCCGGGCGTGCTGCGCTACCCTGCCGCTCTCACGCCGGAGCCCGCCGCCTTCACGCCGTCCCCCAGCGCGCAGGCCGAGACCAACCGGGCACTGGAGGAGCGCATCGCCAGCCTGCGCCGTCTCGCCGACGCCCGTGTCTGCGTCGCGCCGGACGGGTACCACCTGCCCGACGGCCCCGCCGCGGCCGAGGTGCAGCCGCAGGACCGCGCCGCGCTGCCGGCTCTCCCTCCCGACCAGACCAGGGTGCCGCCCCAGTCCGTCCCGGAGAACCGCCCCTTCGCCGGTTCGCTGCTCGACCTGCTCGACCAGGCGACGGTCCTGGTTCTCCAGACCAACGCCGCCGGGGAGGTGCAGGGGTCCGGCACCGGCTTCTTCGTCGCGCCGGGCCGCGTCCTCACCAACCGGCACGTCACGGCCGGCGACGCCGGGCGCAAGATCCACGTGGTCAGCCGGGCGACCGGTGTCGCGACCGCCCAGATCCTGGCGGAAAGCGCCGACGGCGAGCCGGGGTCGCCGGACTTCGCGCTGCTCGGCGTGCCGGACGGCACCGGCGCCAATCCCCCAGTGCCGCTGTCCTTCGCACCGCCCGCGGAGCGGCTGGTGAATGTGATCACCGCCGGTTATCCCGGCATGGTCCTGGACACGGACGAGCGGTTCCAGCAGCTGCTGCGGGGCGAACAGACCGAGTTGCCGACCGCCGCCGTCACGGAAGGTGTGGTCACCGCGGTGCAGTCCGGCGCCGGCGCCGGCATGGTCCTGCACACCGCGCAGATCACGCCTGGAAACAGCGGCGGCCCGCTGGTCGACCGCTGCGGCCGGGTGCTGGGGATCAACACCTTCATCCAGGCGCGCGAGGAAGGCCGCATGAACTATGCGCTCGCCGCCGCCGACGCGAGCCGCTTCCTGGCGGCGAACAACGTCACGGTGCGCGACGCGACGGGCGCCTGCACCCCCTCTTCCGGCACGCCCGCTCCGGCTTCCGCCGCGACCCCGGCAACCGGAGCCCCGGGCGCCGGTCGGCCCGCCGCTCCGCAGCCGGAGTGACGGATATGGTCCGCAAGCCGATCGCCGAGACCACCCTGGCCGGACTGCGCCCGCTGGGCGTCGCCGGACGCCGCGTGCTCGACTCCTGGGAACAGATCGACAGTTATCTGCGCAATGGCCCCCAGCCGGGCCTTGCCGACCTGTTCGCCGAGCCCGTCGCCCAGCCCGGCGGGCGGATCACCTGGTTCGCGCCTGACGGAGCATCGGTTCAGCCCTTCCACGCCCTGCCCCCGGCCGACCAGGAGAGCTTGCGCGCCGCCCTGGAGGCGAAGGTCGGCCAGGTGGAGGCCATGGCCGCGCCGCTGCTCGGTTCGAGCAACCAGACCGCGCGCCTCATCGGCGAAACCCTCCAGCGCGCCCTGACCCTTCCCGGAGAGGTCGAGAAGATCCTCTTCTCCGTGGACGGACAGCCGGTGCTCATCAACTGGAGCACCGAACCGGAAGGCGCGCCGCCCGCCCTGAACCCCCTCAAGGAGTTCATACGCCGCGCGGCCCCGCCTCCCCCTCCTCCGCCTCCCGCGCCGCTCCCGGTGGCCGCTCCCCCGGTGGAGCCTCCGGCCCCGCCGCCCGCGCCGGCGCCGATCCTGGTCGAGCGCCCCTTCGCCTGGTGGTCGCTGCTCTGGCTGCTCTTCGCCCTGCTGGCGGCCTGGATCTTCTACGTCCTGATGATCGGCTGCGGACTCTGGCCCGGCGGGGGCCTCCTGAACCACTGCCCGGTGCGGCCCATGGCCATGGCTCCGGCGCCGGATCCCGAGGCTGCACGCACCGACGCGCTGCGGGCCGAACTGGCCTCGCTCGAACAGCGCCTTGAACAGGCGCCCCGATGCGAACCACCGGCACCGCCCCCTCCCCCACGCGCCGATTCCGAGTTCGACCGGCGAATGGCCGAATCGGGAGCCGCCGAGGGTGAGTTGACGGTCACGCTGATCTGGAACACCTCGGCCGACCTGGACCTTCATGTCCGGTGTCCGGGGGGTGCGGAGATCTACTTCCGCAACACAACGGCTTGCGGCGGTGAGCTGGACGTCGATGCGAACAGCGACAGCCCGAGCGCCCGCCCCGTCGAGAACGTCCTCTTCCGCCAGGCCCGGCCGGGCAGCTACCGTATCGAAGTGAACAACTTCAAGGATCGGGGCGCCGGAAGCAGCAGCTTCCAGGTCCGGGTCAAGAAGGGCTCCGAGGAAACCGTCTACGACGGCCAGCTCGGGGCAAGGGGCAAGGTGCGGGTCGTGGACGTGACGATTCCCTGAAGAACCGGCCTGCCCGCCAGGCCGGGATTGCGCACCGCTTAGAGTCGACCGTCGAGAAACCAAGGATGTGCGAGCAATGTTGAAAAGCCTGTTCCGCTGGCAAAAAGGCAGCGTCGTCACGCTGATCCCCAACACCGGCATCCAGTTTCTCGACTTCGGCGTGACGGCCGCCTTCGCCGGTCAGGTGCGGCAGCATTTCTACTGCCAGCCGCTCGCCGGGGAGCTGGAGGACGGCCGGCAGCCCGTGCAGCTGCACGAGGTCAGCCACGACGAGGAGAAGCAGCCCTATTACGAGGATCCGGCCACCGGCATGAGGATGTCCGTGGACGAGGAGGACGTGTTCCTCGTCCGGGGCGACCAGGTGCTCGACCTGCTCGCGGGACGCTGGATGCCGGCCCCCGTCCTGCGCATCCTGGAAGACGGGGTGTTCGACGAGGGCCCATTCAACTGGTCGCGCCTGTTCGTGACGAAGCTGCCGGAGCCGGACGCCGACGGCAACCGGTGGCGGGTCACCCTGGCGCTCGACACCCTTCTCGGGCCGCGTCCCGCCGGCAACCGGTACGTCATGCCAGAGCCCCGGGACGCGACGGACATGGCGCCCTTCGCGCTCGCCACCGGCTTCCGGGACGTGAACCCCTTCCTGAACACCGAATGGGTCCGCTCCTGGCTCCGGGACAACCATCTCGCCGCGGAGAGCGCGCGGCGCAACGGCCGGAAGGTGACGCTCGACGATCTGCCCAACGGCGGCATCTACTGGGCGAGCTACGCGGTCCTGCTGAAGGTGCTTGGTGACGGCAGCGCGCCCGACCGTCCCGCCGGTGCGCCGGACGGACCGATCCTGCCGCGCCTGCGCTTCCTGGACGAGGCGCCCTACGCGCGCGACCAGAAGCCGATCCCCGTGAACCTCGTCATCGACATCGGCAACAGCCGCACCTGCGGGATCCTGATCGAGGACTCCTCCGAGGGGACGCAGCGGCTCGACATGAGCCAGGCCTACCGGCTGGAGTTGCGGGACCTGTCCAACCCGGCCCACACCTATGCCGACCCCTTCGAGAGCCGGATCGAGTTCCACACCGCCAATTTCAACCTCGGCGCCTACTCGCGCATGTCCGGGCGGCCGGTGCGCGACGCCTTCTGGTGGCCCAGCCCGGTGCGCGTCGGGCCGGAGGCGGCCTGGCTCGCCTCGCTGACCGACGGCACGCAAGGACGCAGCGGGCTTTCCAGCCCCAAGCGCTACCTGTGGGACAAGTCGGAGCGCGCCACCCCGTGGGTGAACAACGGCGGGCTCCTGCCGGTGGGCGAGCGGGTGCCGCCGATCCGCGGTCCCATCCCGAGCAAGCTCAAGCAGAACGGCAACAAGCTGAAGCCGGGTGACTTCCCCGGCATGAAGCCCGCCTATTCGCGGCGCTCCCTCTACATGCTGATGCTGACGGAGCTTCTGGCCCATGCGCTGATCCAGATCAACGCCCCCTCCACCCGCGCCCATCGGGCGCGCAGCGAGGAGCCGCGCGTTCTGCGCAACGTGATCCTGACGGTCCCCTCGGCGACCCCGGTGGCCGAGCAGAAGGCGCTGAAGCTTCTCGCGAAATCCGCCATCGACCTGCTGTGGGAGGTGATGGACTGGGACGCGACCCAGCCGCTGCGCCGCCGCCCCGAACTCAAGACCGAATGGGACGAGGCGACCGCCACGCACCTGGTCTACCTCTACAACGAGATCACGCAGAAGCTGCAGAGCGCGCCGCGCGACTTCTTCACGATGATGCGCCGCAACCGGCAGGACGCCGGTGGGAACCCCATGCTGCGCGTGGCCAGCATGGACATGGGCGGCGGAACCACCGACCTCATGATCATCCAGCATGAGGTCACGGACAACGACCGCACCATCCTGCCCCGGCAGCTCTTCCGCGAGGGCTTCCGGCTCGCGGGCGACGACATATTGAAGCAGGTGATCGAGGACGAGGTGCTGCCCTGCCTGCGCCAGACTCTCGCCGAGGCGGGGGTGACTTACCCCGATAATTTTCTCGTCGAGCGTTTCAGCAGCGAACGCGAGGGCATGTCCCAGCAGGAACGGACCCTGCGCGCCCTGTTCGTCAACCAGGTGCTGAGACCGGCGGCGCTCGCCCTGCTGAGCCGTTACGAGGCGGGCGCGCGGCATGCCGGGGACGAGGAGCTGGTCCTGCGGCTGGCCGACAGCTTCCCGGCGGACCGGCAGCCCCGGCGCGCCGTCATCGACTACGTGGAGGAGGCCGCCCGGCGAAGCGGGGGCTCCGGCTTCAGCCTCGACCAGGTGGTCCTGCGGACCCGGCGCTCGAACATCGCCGCGACCATCCGCGGCGTCGTCCGCGGCATGCTGACGGACATCTGCGACGTGGTCCGCTCCTACGACTGCGACGTTCTCCTGCTGTCCGGCCGGCCGTCCTGCTTCCCGGTCATCAAGGACATGATCATCGGCCAGGCGCCGGTTCCGCCCAGCCGGATCGTGCCGATGGACTCCTACGAGATCGGCAACTGGTACCCGTTCCATTCCGCCACCTTCCGGGTCGAGGACCCGAAGACGACCGCGGCGGTCGGGGCCATGCTCTGCCAGGTCTGCGCCGGGCAGGTGGAGGGCATGCTCGTGCGCACGGGCGACTTCCGCATGCGCTCCACCGCCCGCTACATCGGCGTGATGGAGATCAACGACCAGATCCGGACGGAGAAGCTGATCTTCTCCGACATCGACCTGGACCGGAACGAGCAGGCCACCAGCCGCACGGTCGCGGTGACGCCGCCCGCCTTCATCGGGTACCGGCAGCTTCCCCTGGAGCGCTGGAAGACGACGCCGCTTTACTTCCTCGACTTCCGGAACTCCGCGGACGCCGGGCAGCTGGCGATGCCGCTCTCGGTGACCTTCGAACGCAAGAACGAAGCCGTGGAGGACGACGAGGGCGCCCTGGAGGATTTCGACGTGCAGCAGGTCAAGGACGCCAACGGCGAGGACGTGACCGACAGGCTGAAACCCCCGAGCCTCCAGACCCTGCGCGTCGAGCGCGGCCAGGAGGCCGGCTACTGGCTGGACAGCGGTCTGCTCACCATGAACTCGCAGGGCTGAGAGGAAGAGAACCCCCATGGTACGCGATAAGGATCAAGCCCTCGGCAAGAGTTCCCTGTCCATGGCGCAGGCCGCCAAGGACGCGCTGGGCTGGATAACGGACAACGCCAAGCTCGTCGGCCCGGCGCGCTCCGGGCTGGAGCGCAGCCTGAAGACCCACATCGTCGAGGCCAACCGGCTGGCCACCGCCGCCGTGCGCCCGATGTCGGCGGCGGTGTTCGGGCCCAGCCAGGCCGGCAAGTCCTTTCTGATCGGCAAGTTCATCACCCCGACCGAACGGCCGGCCAGGGTGGTGTTCGGCGAGGGCGCCGAACGGGAGGAGCTGGACTTCCTGAGCCAGGTCAATCCTCAGGGCGGCAAGGAGACCACCGGCCTCGTCACCCGCTTCTCCATCACCCCCTACCCCACCCCGCCCGGCTTCCCCGTGGTCCTGCGGCTCCTGCGCGAGGTGGACCTCGTCAAGATCCTGGCCAACAGCTTCCTGTTCGATCTCTCGGGCACCTACGAGCCGCGCGACCCGTTGCACGTCTCATGGATCGACCGGATGGTCGATGAACTGGAGCCGCAGGCCGGACGCACACCGGCGCCGGGCCTGCGGATGGAGGATGTTCTGGAGCTCCGCGAGTATTTCGAGGAGAGCCTGACCGCCCATCCCTACATGCAGATCCCGGAGCTGGCGGAGGCCTATTGGCCGGCGATGGAACGGCTGCTCCCGTTGCTGAGCGGGCCGGCCCGCGTCCGCGCCCTGTCGCCGCTCTGGGGCAACCTGCCGGAATTCGACGGTCTTTTCACCGAATTGAAGGGCGCGCTCGACCAGCTCGCGCACTCGACGGTGGCCTTTGCCCAGATGGAATCGATCCGCGACACCTCCGCGGGCGTCCTCCATGTGGACCGCATCTACGAATTGGCCCAGAGCAGCGGCCCGGGCGCGCAGATCGTCCGGCTGGCGCTGGCCGACCGGACGCAGGTCTCGCTCCGGAAGTCGGTGGTCACCGCCCTGACGTCCGAACTGCGCGTGACGCTGGACCGTGCGCCCTGGCCGTTCCTGGAGCACACCGATCTTCTCGACTTCCCAGGCGCGCGCTCCCGCGAGGACAAGACGCCCGAGAAGTACCTGAGGCGCGACGTCAAGGCGGGCGAGCGCCCGCCCCGCGAGAATTGCCTGCTGCGCGGCAAGGTCGCGGTGCTGTTCGACAACTACGTGGCCGATCTCGACCTCAACACCATGATGCTGTGCATTCCCGACAGCAACATGGAGGTCGCCAAGCTTCCCGAGCTGGTCGGGGGCTGGATCGTCAAGACCCATGGGGCCACCCCCCGGGAGCGTGCTAGGCGCAGCACCAGCCTGCTGTTCTGCATGACCAAGTGCGACCGGCTTTTCGATCTCGCGGCCGGCGCCGGCATGGACCAGCAGATCGAGAACCGCTTCGACACCAATTTCCGGTCCTTCCCCGGCTGGACCACGGAATGGCACCCGAACCGGCCCTTCGACAACAGCTTCATGCTGCGCAATCCGAAGGCGGTCGAACAGCAGAGCATCTTCGTCTACGACGGCCCTCCCACCGACCGGGTGGTGCGCGACGAAGCCGCGCTGACGCCCGATTTCGAGAACCGGCTGCTGCCCGCCTTCCGCAAGGCACTGGCCGAGAACCATCTGGTCCGGACCCATGTGTCCGATCTCGACCAGAAGGTCGACGCCATGATGGCCTTCAACGACGGCGGCGTGTCGCACCTCGCCGAGGCGCTGGCACCGGTCTGCGCCCCCGATCTGAAATACGATCAGATCCGGCCGAGGGCCGAGGCTCTGGCCCTGGAGCTGTCCGCCAAGCTCTCGACCTATTTCGACAAGGACGATATCAAGGAACGGCTGGACCGCCGCACGGCCCGCGCGATGGAGGCGTTCCGCGCGCTCGGCGCCTCCGGCCAGCCGATCGGCCTGTTCCTGCAGGAGCTGGGGGTCGAGGAACTGGCGCTCCGGCAGGCCTATTTCGACTTCGCGCGGCGTGACCGGAACGCCGCGAAGCCCGCCAACGCACCCGCCGCGAAGCCGCCGGCCGACGATTTCGGCATCGACTTCGATGCTCTGGGCGGGTCGGGAGGATCGGCGGCAACGGCCGCCCCGGTCCAGGCGGCGCCGCGCCGCGAGACCTACGGCAGCGCGGCGATCGCCCGCTGGCTCGACGGGCTGCTGCGCAAGACGGGGGACACCGCCCTCACCAGCTATTTCGGCCTGACCCCGGAACAGTTCCAGACCTTCGCCGACGAGTTGGAGAGCGGCGCCCGGCGGCTCCGCCTGATCGAGCGGATCGATGCCCACACCGACAAGGTCATCGGCTACCGCCAGTCCCCGGCGGCGACCGCCGCCGCCGTGGCGCTGGGCACGAGCCTGATCATCAACGACTTCGTCAGCGACGCCGGCCGCCGGCTGATGGAGGAAGCCCCCGATGCCGACATCGCCGCGCAGGCGCGGAGCGCCTTCACGGCGGTGCGCCCGCTTTCGCCCGGCGACATGCCGGACTTGCCCGCCGACGAGGCCTCCCTGTCGGCTCTGCGCCGACAGTTTCCGACGGAATGGGCCAGGGCCTTCCTGGCCCTGACCCGCGAGAACGCGTCCTCGAGCGCCGGCCAGCTGGTCGACCCGGAACAGAACGCCCGCCTCGGCGCCATTCTCGACGCCTTCCGCCTTTGACGCTACCCGCCTGCACAGTGAGCCACGATGCGCCTGCCTTATGAGATCAAGGACGACGACCATTACCCGAGGGGCGGTGTCGCCGCCGTGGTGATTCCCGCCGCCGCCGGCCGCGCAAGCGGCCCGGTGGATGTGGTCATCGCCCAGGAGGATCCCGAATCCCCCTATCTCGGCCAGCGGGGCTGGCAGGCGGTCGAATACCGCTGGCAGGCCTCCCCGGTCCGCGACGAAGGGACCGACCTCGTCGTGTCGTTGGGCGAGCGGGTCACCGCGCTCATCGAGGATTTCACGCCGGTGCGGATCCTGCTGCCGGATCTGAAACTCGAGGGTCAGGCCATGTGGCAGGGGGTCACCCCCCCCTCCACCGCCGTTCCCCCCGCCGGCGATCCGAGCGCCCGCGGCGGTTCCTCCTTTCTGACACCGGTGACGGTGGCACCGCCTCCGCCCCCGCCGCCTCCCCCGCCCACTCCTTCTCCTCCTCCGCCACCTCCGCCGCCGCCGGTCGAGGTGGTGCAGCCGGTTGTGGTGCAGCCGGTCGAGCCAGAGCCGGAGCCCGTCGTGTCGGAGTCGCAGACGGAAACGGTCCCTGTTTCTCCGCCCCCCGATACTCCGCCCCCTGATACTCCGCCGCCCGATAGAAACAAGACGGGGCGATCCTGGCTGCTGCCGGTCATCCTTCTTGTGCTGATCGTGGCGGCGGCCTTCGCCGCCTTCCTGCTGTACCCGCAGGGTGAGGAACAGACCGCCGCGGCACCGCAACCCGCACCCTCCCAGACTCCGGCGCCTCCGGCGGCCCCCGCGCCGCCGCCTCCCCCGCTGACGCTGGCCGAACTGCACGAGCGCGGCCTCGCCGCCGCCGCCGCCGGCAACGCCGACGAAGCCTGGCGGCAGTTCCGCAGGCCGGAGGCCGAGAGCTACGGGCCGACGCTGCTGCATCTGGCGCAGGCCCTCGACTCCGTGGAATTCGCGCCGGGGCTGTACCGGGAACCGAACGACATCGCGGCGCTCCAGCTCTACGCGCGGGCCTGTGCCGCCGGAGAAACCGGCGCGTCCGCGGCGCTCGGCCGCCTGGAGACGGAGATCACGCGGCGGGCCGATGAGGGCGACGTGCTGGCGAGCGAGGCCCTGCGCCTCGAGGTGCCCAAGGCGAAGAACGCATGCCGGTGACATTGGGAGAACGAGCGATGCTTGCGAAGACATTGAAGGCGGCGCTTCTGGCCGGCGTGTTCCTGGGGAGCATGGCCGGGGGCGTGCCGGAGGCGCGCGCGGCGCAGCCGCTCGCCGTCGAGGGGGTGCCCGGCCTCGACCAGCGCATCCTCACCCGGCCTCTTGCCGCCCTCAGCGCGAACCCCGGAGCCGCCCTGGCATCCGGTGGCGCCGCGCTGCCGACCTTCACGCATTTCTATGTGTTCGAGCGCAAGGTCGAGGGCGGCAAGAGCTGGCTGCGCGTCGGTCCGAACCGGAACCAGGCGCCCACCGGCTGGCTTCCGGAGAGCGCGACGGTGCCCTGGCGCCAGGCGGTCGCGCTGGCCTTCAACCAGGCGCCGAACCGCCCTCCGGTGCTGTTCTTCGACCAGCGCCCGCCGCTCGACGCCCTGCTCGCCGACCAGCGCCGGGGCGAGCGCGTCACGCGGCTCGTGGAAGGGGCGAGGTCGCGCTCTCTGCCGCCGGACAGCGGGGTCCTGGCCATGGAGCCGCAGCCCGTGGCGGATTTCCGGTCCTCCTTCTACCTGCTGCCGATCCTGGAAGCGCAGGACGTCCAGGTGCCCGGCCTGCGCCGCCGGGGCGGAACCAAGCTGGTGAAGGTCGCCTCGGTGTCCCTTCCCCTGCCGGAAGAAGCGGACGAGGTGACGCAGCAGCAGGCCCTGGCGGAGTTCAAGACCGGGGTCGTCTTCGTCATCGACACCACCATTTCCATGGGCAAATACATCGACCGGACGCGCACGACCGTGCGCCGGGTGATGGAGCGGATCCGCCAGTCCTCGATCGGGGACAAGGTCAGCTTCGGGCTCGTCGGTTTCCGCGACTCCCTGGACGGGCGGACCGGCCAGGATTACCTGACGCGCGTCTTCCACCCGCTGAAGGAGACCTTCGACGCCTCGGCCTTCCTGAAGTCGATCGAGGAGATCGAGGAATCCCAGGTCTCCAACGCCGGCTTCATCGAGGACGGTCTCGCCGGAATCCAGACCGCGCTGCGCATGGAGAGCTGGCCGAAGTTCGGCGGCCGCTACGTCATCCTGATCTCGGACGCGCCGGTCCGCGAGGCGAACGATCCGCGCAGCTCGACCCGGATCAGCCCGTCGGACATGGCGACGGACGCCAGCGCGCCCGACCGGGCGACCGCGATCATCTCCATCCTGCTGAAGACGCCTCAGGGCAAGGAACATCACGCCCAGGCGGAGAGCCAGTTCAACCAGCTCTCGCGGTTCCGCCCGACGGACCGCCGCTACTCCCTGTCCGTTCCCGAGGGCGATCTGGAGCGGTTCGGCACGACGATCGACCAGCTGGCCGACGACATCGTGCAGATGTCGGTGAACGCGTCGCAGGGCCAGATGGCCAGCGGCGCGGCCCCGGCCACCCCGGCCACCCCGGCCGCCGGAGCACAGGCGTCCCCGGTCCTGGACGCCGGCCGCGCCATGCAGCTCGCCTGGCTCGGCAACCGGCAGAACAGCCGCGCGCCGACGGTGCTCGAAGGCTGGGCCGCGGATTTCGACCCGGCCGACCCGATGGCGCGCCAGGCCTTCGACGTCAACGTCCTGCTGACGCGCAACCAGCTCAACGAACTCTACCAGGCGCTGGACGCGATCTCGCAGGCCTCGACACGCCGCCTGGACGCGACGGGAGGCAGCCAGTCCTTCTTCGCGCAGCTGCGCCACGTCCTGGCGACGGCGCAGACCGACCCGACCGCCCTGCAGTCGCTGGACCCCAACTTCGCCAGCCATGTGCCCAACCCGGACGAGGTGCGCAGCCTCAAGGATCTGGTGTCGGGCTTCGTGAACCATCTGCCCTACCAGAGCAGCCTGCTGTCGCACGGGCAGGAAACGCTCGAGGCGCTGAGCGACGCCCAGCTCCATGAGCTGCTGACCGGGATCCGGTCCAAGCAGCAGATCTACAAGAGCTATTTCCAGGACGTCGACCGCTGGGTGAAGCTCAACCCCGCGGCCGGGCTCGAGGAAGCCGTCTACCCCGTTCCGATCAGCCTGATGCCATGACGGACGCCGGACATGGGGAAGCGGCGGTGCCCCTGATCGACATCGCGGAGCTGCTGACGGAACGGCAGGACGCGGACCGCTGCTTCAGGCTGCGAGTGTCCGCCTTCCGGCTGTTCGCCGGCGACCGGGTCGCCGTTCTGGGTCCCAGCGGCAGCGGAAAGAGCACCTTCATCGAGACGGTGGCCTGCGCCCGCGCGCCCTCCTCGGCCTCGGTCCTGACGGTCCATGCCCCGGCGCTGGCCGGCGGTGCCGTGGATGTGGGCCGGGCCTGGGCGGAGGGCCGGGAGTCGCTGCTCACGCGCCTGCGGGCGCAGGTCTTCGGCTATGTCCACCAGACGGGCGGCTTGCTGGAATTTCTCTCCGTGCGCGACAACATCGCGCTGAGCCAGCGCCTCGCCGGACGGCCCGACCCCGACTGGATCGACCGGCTGGGCCGGGAGTTGAGGATCGACACCCTGTTCCGCAGCCCCCCCGCCCGCCTGTCCGGCGGCCAGCGGCAGCGGGTCGCCATCGCGCGGGCGCTCGCTCACCGGCCGAGCGTGGTCATCGCGGACGAGCCGACGGCGTCGCTCGACCGCGGCATCGCCCGCGTCGTCATGGGGCTGCTGTGCGAGACGGCGGCTGCGGCCGGCGCGGCGCTGCTGGTCGCCACGCATGATCTCGCCCTGATCGATGAGTTCGGTTTTTCGGCGACCGGCCTCGCCGACGACGGAAGCCACGGCGCGCTCCAGGCCGTCGCCCTGTCCAGCATCGCCGGAGGCGCGGCATGAGGCTCTGGATCACCGGCCTGTCGCTTGGCCTGCGCGACCTCTTCCATGACCGCTCCGGCTTCCTGACGCAGGTGCTGGCGCTGGCGACGGTGCTGGCCCCCCTGCTGGTGCTTTACAGCCTGCGCGTCGGGGTCGTCAGCAGCCTGGTCGCCGACCTTTCCGAGGATCCGCGCAACCGGCAGATCGTCGCCACCCAGCAGGGCCATTATCCGCCGGACTTCTTCGACGCGCTGCGGGCGGATCCCCGGGTGAGTTTCGCCGTCGGCCACGCCTCGCCGATCGCCCGCGAACTCACCTTCGCAAGGGAAACGCAGGGGGTCGGGGCGCGGGCCGACGGGGTCGTGCTCGGCAGCGGTCCGGGCGATCCCTTCCTCGGAAGGAACCTCGCGCCGCCCGCGCGCGGCGAGGCCGTCCTGTCCCGCGGATTGGCGGCGCGGCTCGGCGTGCAGCCGGGCGACCGCGTGGTGCTGTCCGCCGTCCGCAGGCTCGCGGGTGAGGAGGAGGCCCTTGCCCTCTCGCTGGCCGTCACCGGCTTCGTCGACCCCGCGCTCTGGGAAGCCGACGGCGCGCTTCTGGCGGACGAGACCCTGGCGGCCGTGGAGCAGTGGCGGGACGGCGCCGCCGTGCCGGCCTTCGGCTGGGCGGGCCGCGAGGCGGCGCGCTCCTTCGCCTACAGAAACTTCCGCCTTTACGCCCGCGACCTGCCGGACCTGCGCTCGCTGCACGCCGAACTGGCCGCGCGCGGGCTGCCCGTGCGCGCCCCGCGGCTGAAGGAGTTCGAGAACATCATGGCGCTGAACGCCGCCCTCGGCGTGATCTTCCTGATCATCGCGGCGGCCGGCGCGCTGGGCTTCCTGTTCTCCTTCGGCGCGACCCAGTGGGGAAGCGTGAAGCGCAAGCGTCCGGCGCTGAGCGTGCTGAGGCTGCACGGCCTGCCGCGCCCGCAGGCCGCCCTGTTCCCGGTGGTGCAGGCGTTCGTCGTCGCGGCCTGCGGCTGGGCCCTGGCGAGCGGCGCCTATTTCGCCGCGGCAACCGCGCTCAACCGCACTCTCGCCGACAAGCTTCTGGTCTCCGGCACCATCAGCCAGCTCACCCCCGTCCATTTCGGCATCGCTTTCGCCCTGACTGTCGGCGTGGCGCTGCTCGCCTCCATGACCGCCGCTTGGCAGGTCACCCGCATCGAACCAGGAGAAGGCATCCGTGGGAACTGATTGGCGCGCCGTCCTCGGGACGGCCCTCGTCTTGGGAGTTCTGCCCCTGGGCTCCACGGCCCGTGCGCAGGCGGCGAACGCCCCGGCGGCCTGGCCGCAGGAGAATTTCGATCCGCAGCCCGCCGAAGGCGACCTGACTCTGCCCATGCCCTGCGGCGGCAAGATGATGTTCCGCCGCGTCGACACCTTCGTGGGGAACGGCAACTGGCTGGCCGACCAGCAGATCCGCATGGGCAGTCCGGACGAGGCGCGCGCGAGCAGCGAGGATCTCCGCTTCGGGCGGCTCGTCGGCGGATTCAGCGAGGACGGCAAGCCGGAACGTCGCTTCTATTACATCGGGAAGTATGAGGTCTCGCTGGCGCAGTACGACGCGGTGATGGGCAAGGGCTGCGAAGCAAAGGGCGCGGAAGGCGCCCTGCCCAAGGAGGACGCAGGGTGGTTCGACGCCATCACCTTCACGCAGCGCTACAGCGAGTGGCTCCTGCAGAACGCCCGCGAGTCGCTGCCCAAGGAGGACGGTACCCCCGGCTTCGTCCGGCTGCCGACCGAGAGCGAATGGGAATTCGCCGCGCGGGGCGGAGCCAAGATCATGCCCTCGCAGGAGGTCGGGCGCGTGTTTCCGATGGAAGGGCCGGTCAGCGACTATGCCTGGATCGGGTCACCGGACTCCTGCAACGGCCAGTCGCAATATATCGGAACGCTCAAGCCCAACCCGCTCGGGCTGCACGACGTGCTCGGCAACATTGGTGAGATCGTTCTCGATCCCTATCAGCCGACCGCGCCGGGGCGGTTGCACGGGCAGGTCGGCGGCTTCGTGGTGCGGGGCGGCTCCTGCCTGACCTCCGAACTGGAGGTGCGCAACGCCGATCGCCGCGAGGAGCCGCTGTACGACACCGCCGACGGCACGGCGCGCCAGGCGCCCTTCACCGGATTCCGCCTGGCGATCGGCGTTCCCGCCGGCCCGAGCCAAAGCCGGATCAACGCGTTCGTCAAGGCGGCCGAGACGCGGCCGACGGCGGGCGGAGAACTGCCCGCAGGCGCCAATCTGGCGGCCGTCACGCGCGCGCTCGCCGCCGAGGCTGACCGGCCGGTGGTCGCCGAGCGGCTGAACCGCCTCGCCTCGGACATCGGGGCGGAGTTGAACCGGCGCAACGAGATCGAGGCGAACGGCGCCCGCATGGCCGTGATGAGCGCCGCAATCCTGATGCGCGGCTACCGCCAGGAAATGAATGAGGCGGACCGGCTGGAAGCCGCTCTTCAGGTCGCTTCGGAAACGGTCCGCCCCCAATATGTGAAGAGCATCGAGGGCTGGCGGAACCGCGCGCGTCTCAGCGGCGAGGCCTATCTCTCCCTGCTCGTCGAGGCAACGGACAATTTCGGGCCCGATCTCCTGCGAGGGCAGCTTCCGCGCGTCTCGGCATCCTTCAGCTACGACGGCTCGGCCGGGCTGATCAAGATGACGTCCCGCTTCGTCGAACAGAGCGCCCGCTACAAGTCCCGCCCGCCCAGCGACCTCAATGACTTCCTGAAAGAGGCCTTGCGCCCGCTGTAATACGATTTTCATGAAGTCCTGACCTGTGGTCAGGACTTCCGCGCCATGGGGCGCGGGGCCGCAGTCGCGGCCCTAGACCGGGTTCGGGAGTCGGAATTTTCCGAACCCGGTATAAGCATCGCTCCGGGGAGGAGGCGCCGCGGCCGGCGAGGGTTTATTCCTCATACCGCCTGACGTCCGAAACACCATTCCGCCTCCTCCTTCCGACGCAGCCCCGTCGGGGGGGAGCGCGGGATCGTCCGGATTTTGACACAGCACATCCGCCGCCAAACGCTTAGCCTTCGGGGAACGCAAAGAACCGGTGGAACATCATGCTGCGCCTCGGCACGAAGGTCAGAATAGACGGCCTTAACGCCCTCATCGTCGCCCGGACACTGACAGCCGCTCCGAAATATGACCTTCGGCTGAGTGATGGCCGAATCATCAAGTATGCTTCCGAAGCGGATTTTGAATCCATGGAAACGGCCGAACAGTTGGCCGCGGGACTTTGCACGCCGCGCCAGGGCGGGATTCTGGACACCGCCGGCCGCCGCTGACGCGGGCGCCCTTTTTCGCGAAAAACCGACAGCAAAGCGAGGCCCGATGACGCGGGACGAATTCCCCTATTCGCTCCAGCCCTACGCGACACCGGCGGACGGCGGTGACGGGCAGGAGGCCCAGGGCTGGGTCCTGTGCCTTTACCGCGCCGCCGACGAAGGGGAGCGGACCTGGCTGCGAGACAATGGGTTCACCCTGCAAGGCCGCGTCTGGGTCCGCGAAACGCCGCCGGACGAAACGGCCCCCGATGACCCGCTCCCTGCTGAGCCGGTTCCCGGCGGGTTGGTCACCCCCGAATTCACCTCCCATGAGTTCGCTTCTCATGAGTTCGCCGGGGCATCTCATGAGTTCGCCGGGGCACCGGCCGAAGAGCTGCCCGCCTCCCCGATCAACGTGCTGACGGTCACCGAGCGGAGCCCCGCCCTGGAAGCCTGACCGTCGCGCCTCAGCAGAACCGTCCATGCCCGACTGTCTCGACTACGCTTCCTCCACGATCCTTCCGGCGGTCCCGCCCCTGGACACAGTGCAATCGGATCTGCTCCGGCGCCTCCGCCGCGCGGCGGCCGGCAACGCCGCCTCGCCCGAGGGGGTGACGCTCCTCGGTGTGTCCCGCCGCGAGGTCACGGCCACCGCCGTCCTGACGGTCGCCATCACCTGGACGACCGAAGTCGAGACCCGGCAGGGGCAGGAGGGGGTGTGGTCGGCGATCCATTGCCGCAACGCCGCCGAGCTGGACGCGGCGCTGGCGCGCGACCTGGACATGGAAACGGCGTCGCTGGAAACCGCGCACCGCCTCGCGGCGGTGATCGGCTCGCCGGACGGCGCCTTCCGGGACGGGGATGCCCCGCCCACCCTGCCTGCCATTCGGGGTCCCTACTACGTCCATGAGGCCTGCCGCTGCTGCAGCGGTGGCGGCGTCTGCGCCTGCACCGGCCCCGGATGCCGGGGCGGAAAGGTCGCCTGCTCCCGGTGCGGCGGCGTTCCCTCCGGTGAGGACGGCGAGGATGGCCGTTGCGAGGAGTGCTGGGGCAGGGGCGTGCTCCGTTGCGCGAGCTGCGACGGCGGTGGCGTCGTCGGCTGCGCGGACTGCGCGGGGGTCGGCAATTTCACCCACATTCACCGCCCCCGCCTCTGCGCCAAGCCGCAGCACGGGATCGTTCTTCCGCCGGACGCCCCGGCCTCCGTCCGGGCTTTCCTGGAGGAGACCGGCTTCGCCCGGTTCACGGAGCTGGCGGAAACCCAGCCCTGGACCCTGCGCCATTCCGGGACGCAGCTCGTCTATGAGCGTGCCGGCACGCTGCCGCTCGTGACCCTGTCCTGCCGGTGCGACGGCGTGACCTTCGAGGTCGAACTCGTAGGGCCGCAGGCCGAGCTCCACGCGATGCCCGTCTTCCTGGACTCCCTCCTGGCGCCGGCCCTCTCGGCGATGGAGGCGGCGCCGGGACCCGATGCCTTCGCCATCGCTTCGTCCATCCGCCTGACCGGAACCATCGCCGGTTCGATCCTGGCGGGGGTGCAACCGGATCTGGAGGCGATCGCCTCCGACCATGAGGGCTGCGTGAGCCGCGCCTTCCTGGAGCGTGCCGCCGCCGTCCTGCGGCGCGCCCACAGGGCGGCTGGGCTGGGCGCGGCGCGGCAGGCCTGGCAGCAGGCGGCCGCGGCGCTCGCCCTGGTGCCGCCGCTGGTCGCCGCCCTGGACCTGCCGGGGCTGCTGACCGGCGCCACGGCCGGGGATCCGGCCGCCCTGCCGCTACGCCTGTCCTGGGACCTCGGCATTCCTCTCCTCGCCGGGGGCGCCGCATGGCTGACCGTGCGCGACCGGGTGCGGCGCGCGATGGAAGCAGCGCTCGGCGCCCCGCCGGTGCGGCCGGTCGCGCAAGGCGCCTGGCCCTGGCTGGTGCTCGGCGCTGCGTCCCTGATGCATCTGGCGGTGATGACGGGCTGGCATGGGGGGCTCGGCGTGGATCGCGTCGGGCCGGGCGATCCTGCTGGCGGACCGCGCAACGAGGCCGCGCTGGACGGCGGTGCCGACCGGCCCCTGCCGCCGCGCGCCCTGTCGCCGGAGGAGCGCATCGCGGCGGGCCAGCGGGCACTCGCCCGGCTCGGCCTGTATGACGGCGCCATCGACGGCAAGCCGGGGGAGCGGACGAGGGCCGGGCTCGCCGGGCTCGCCGGGCTCGCCGGGCTCGCCGGCTTCACGGACGCCGCTCCCGGGGAGCCGTTCGAGGCCCTGCTCGACCGCGCCGTCGCCATCGCATCCGACCGGGCGGCCGTCCGGCTGTCCACGCCGGACCTGCTGGTCGGGCCGGGCTGGAGCAACGCGACGCGCCTGCGGATCGCACCACAGGACTACCAGCGGATCGCCGCCGCCTTCCGCAACGCGCTGGCGGCGCCGGGCAACGCGAAGGAGTGGCTGTCGGAGGACGGCACGCGCTCCGGCCTGCTGACGGTGACCGGTCCAGCCGCGGACCCGCGGGGGCGGTCACGGCCCTGCTTCGCCTTCGCCCACACCGTCACCACGCCCGCGGGCCGTGACGGCGGCGTGCCCTCCAGGGCCTGCCTGACGGACGAGGTCTGGGAACTGGTGGAGTAAGGGTAGGGCTGGAGTCATACCGGGTTCGGAAAATTCCGACCTCCGAACCCGGTATAGGGCCGCGACTGCGGCCCCGCGCCCCGTGGCGCGGAAGTCCTGACCACAGGTCAGGACTTCATGAAAATCGTATAAGGTGCAGGCCGTCCCGTCAGGGCATGGTGACGGCCTGCCCGGATTCGGCGGAGTCGTAGGCGCCGAAGGTCAGTTCCAGCGTCCGCAGATTGTCGGCGCCCGACGTCGCGGGCTCCCGGCCCTCGCGCAGGCAGTCCACCCAGTGGCGCTGGATCGCCAGCACGCTGTCCTGGACGACGTGCCAGGGCCGCTCCGCCCAGGGCAGCAGGGGGGCGTCCACGCTGCGCTCCTCGCGCCGGCCGGGACCGGTCAGCACCAGCCGGTAGCCCTGGAGCAGCTCGATGGTGCCTTCCGTCCCCTCGATGCGCAGGAGGGTTTCGGGGAAGGGCTCCGGGTCGGTCCTCGTCGCCGTGGACAGCTCGATCACGGAGGTCATGCCGTTGGCATGGTCGAGCAGCATGGTGGCGGTGTCCTCGCCGCGCAGCCGCTGGTCGATCCGGGCGGTGCGGCAGTAGAGGCGGTTCGCCTCGCCAAACAGGAAGCGCGCCACGTCGAGCAGGTGCAGCCCGACGTCCATGATGATGTAGCGCTCGTCCAGCGCCAGATAGGGCTGGTTCGTGATGATGTCGAAGCCGTGGCGGAACATCACCCGGCCGAAGAAGGGCGTTCCGGCCCAGCCCTCGTCCAGCGCGGCGCGGACCGCCAGCAAGGGCTGCTGCCAGCGGAAATTCTCGTGCACCATCAGCGGCACGCCGGCCGCGGCGCAGGCCCGCACCATGGCGCGGGCGTCCTCCAGCCCGGCGGCGAAGGGCTTCTGGCAGATGGCGGCGACGCGCTGGCGGGCGGCCAGCTCGACCAGCGGGCGGTGCGAGGGAAGGGTCGTGGCGATGTCCACGAAATCGGGCCGCTCCTCGACCAGCATGGCCTCGGCATCCTCATAGACCCTGGGAATGCCGAAACGGCGGGCGGCGGCCTCCGCCTTGGCGCGGTCGCGGTCGCAGACGGCGACCAGCTCGACCTCCTCGATCATGCGCCAGGCGTTCAGGTGGTTCTCGGCGAAGAAGCCGCAGCCGATCAGCGTGCCGCGCAGGCGGCCGGGGTTCGACGTCATACCGTGCGCTCCTCAATGCGGATGCGGCGGCGGCCGATCCGTTCCAGAATGCGGGACCGCTGGCTGTCCACGAAGACGGCCAGGAAGATGATCGAGCTGGTGACCAGCGGGTAGATGTATGGGTCGGCGTTGACGATCACGAGGCCGTTCTGGACGGTCTGGATCAGCACGGCGCCGAAGACGGTGCCGGCCACGCCGCCCCGGCCACCGAACAGGCTGACCCCGCCCAGCACGGCCGCGGCGACCGCCGCGAACTCCTTCTCCACCGCGAAGGAGGAGGCGGCGGCCCCAACCTGCGTGACCGAGACGAAGCCCGCGACACCCGCGCAGGCGCCGGAGATGGCATAGACGGCGGTCAGCACGAGCGGCACGTTGATGCCGGCCTTGGCCGCGGCCTCGGGGTTGGCGCCCACGGCGTAGACCTGCCGCCCGAAGGGCGTGTGGTTGAGCGTCACCCAGGCCGCCGCGAAGACGGCGGCGAAAATCCAGATCGCCCAGGGCACGCCCAGGAACTCGGCGCGCGCCAGCGACAGGACCTGGTCCTGGTAGAAGACCATGCGGGTGTTGGTGATCCAGAGCGCGAGCCCGCGCCCGACGAACAGCGTCGCCAGCGTCACGATGAAGGCCGCGACGCGCAGCCGGACGATGAAGAAGGCGTTCAAAAGCCCGAACAGCACCCCCACCGCCGCCATGGCCGGCACGGCCAGCAGTGGCGGCAGACCGGCCATGTGAATCCCCAGAAGCGCCACCGCCAGATACATGACGGTGCCCACCGACAGGTCGATGCCGGCGGTCAGCAGGACGAAGGTCATGCCGATGCCGAGGATCGCGACGTGGGAGGACTGGATCAGGATGTTGGTGAAGTTCTGCGGGTCGAGGAAACGGTCCGACAGCGTGCCGAACACGGCGATCACCAGCAGGAACAGGGCGAGCGGCGCGTTGCGCAGCAGCAGCAGCCGGAGGCGGGCGTTGTCCGTGGCGCGGTCCATCAGGCGGGCTCCTCCGCGCGGCGCGCCATGGCGCTTTCCAGGATGCGCTCGCCGTCGAAGGCGCCGCGCCGGTATTCCGCCTGTATGGCGCCGTGGTTCATGACGAGAATGCGGTCGCACATCCCCATGAGTTCCTCCATCTCCGACGAAATCATGAGGACGCCGGCCCCGCCGGCGACCAGCGCGTCGATGATCTTGTAGATTTCGAACTTCGCCCCGACGTCGATGCCGCGCGTCGGCTCGTCCAGGATGAAGACCCTGGGCTCGCGCAGCAGCCATTTGGCGAGCACCACCTTCTGCTGGTTGCCGCCGCTGAGGTTCTTGACGAGCGCCCCCTTCGGGTCGGCCGCGCGCAGCCGGACGCGCTGGGCCATCCTCTCCACCTCGGAGCCGAGCCGGGTCCGCTCCAGGAAGCGCAGCCAGGGCGAGGCGTAATCGTCCAGCGAGGCCAGCGCCACGTTCTCGGCGATGGGGGCGTGCATCAGCAGCCCCTCGCCACGCCTGTCCTCCGTCAGGAAGGCCATGCCGCGCTCCATGCAGAGCTGCGGGGTCGGGCGCTCCACCGGCTCGCCGCAGACGGCGATGGAGCCCTCGCGGAAGGGGTCCAGCCCGAAGAGGATGCGGGCCAGCTCGCTGCGCCCCGCCCCCATCAGCCCGGCGATGCCCAGCACCTCGCCCGCATGCAGCGTCAGGTCGATGCCGTGGACGACGCCCGGCTGCGACAGCCGCCGGACCTCCAGCACCGGGGTGGCGGAAGGGGCGGAACTGCGCTCGGGGAAGAGCTGGTCGAGCGTGCGCCCGACCATCAGGGCGATCATGCGTTCCGTCGTCATCGCCGCCCTGGGTCCTCCGCCGGCCACTGCCCCGTCGCGCAGAACGACGATGTCGTCGCACAGCCGCATGACGTCGCCCAGCGCGTGGCTGATGTAGATCACCGCGATGCCGCGCCCGCGCAGACGCCCGATGATGGTGAAGAGCCGCTCCGCCTCGCGGCGGGTCAGCGAGGTCGTCGGCTCGTCGAAGATGATGACCTTGGCGTCCACGCTCAGCGCCTTGGCGATCTCGACGAGCTGGCGCTCCCCCTGGCTGAGCTGTGCCACCGGCGTGCCGGGCGGGTGGCGGATGTCCACCTGTTCCAGCAGCTCGCGCGCGCGCCGCCGCATGGCCGGGCGGTTGATGAAGGGGATGCCGCGGGCGAGCCTCGGGAAGCCGCCGATGAACAGGTTCTCCTCGACCGACAGGTTCTCGAACAGGTTCAGTTCCTGGTGGATGAAGACGATGCCGCCGGCCAGCGCGTCCTTCGGCCCGCGCGGGTCGTAGTCGCGCCCGTCCAGCCGCATGCGTCCGCCGTCGCGCGCCAGCACGCCGCCCAGTATGTTCATCGTCGTGGACTTGCCGGAGCCGTTCTCGCCGACGAGGCCGAGCACGCTGCCGCGGTCGAGCGTGAAGGACACGCCGTGCAGCACCTCCACCCCGAAGAAGCTCTTGCGCAGGGATTCGCATTCGAGCAGAGCCATGGGAACGCTCCTAAAGCCGGGCGGAGAAGCGGGTGCGCAGGGCGTCGATCACCGCCGCCGCCAGGATCACCGCCCCCTTGATGGCGAAGACCGAGAAGAGCGACATGCCCAGCATCTTCAGGCTGGTGTCGATCAGCACCAGGAACAGCACGCCGAACACGGTCCACAGGATCTTGCCCTTGCCGCCGAACAGGCTGGTGCCGCCGATCACCACCGCGCCGATGATGTCCAGCAGGATCGCCTGGCCCAGGATGGGCGTGCCCGTCTCCAGCCGGCCCGTGTAGAGGATGGAGGCTACCGCGGCGCAGCCGCCGGAGATCACGAAGGCGGTCCGGATCACCTGCGGGACGGGCACGCCCGACACCATCGCGGTGCGCCGGTTCTGGCCGCAGGCGTAGAGGCGCCGGCCGAGCACCGTGCGCGCCAGGACCAGATGCGCCGCGATCCCCACCGCCAGCACGACCCACAGCGCGTGAGGCAGGCCGGCGGCGCTGCCCTGCCCCACCGCCACGAAGCCGCCGGGAAGGCCGGCGATGCTGCTCGTCTCGGTGTGGAAGGTCGTGTACCAGATGGCGGCACCCGAGAAGAACATCATCGTCGTCAGGGTGACGATGAAGGGCGGCATGCCGAAACGGGTGATGCACAGGCCGTTGAAGGCTCCGATCAGCAGCCCGACCGCCAGCATCGCGAGGATGGCGCCGGGGACCGCCAGCGGGGACCCGGCCAGATAGCCGCCGTCGCCGGTCATGACGCTGGCCCCGACGACGCTCGCCATCGCCAGCACCGAGGTCACCGACAGGTCGATGCCCGCGACGATCAGAACGAAGGTCTGGCCGATCGCCACCACGAGCAGCGGCAGCATGTCGGAGAGGATGTTCGCGAGCACCTCGGCAGAAGCCATCTCGGGCACCAGCGGCAGCACCGCCACGAAGTAGAGCAGGCTGAGATAGAGGACGAGATACTCGGAAAAGAGGAGATGGCGGAGAAGGCGCCGCGCGGCCGAGGCCGGCGCGTCGTTCCCGAGGCTGGTTGCGCTCATGCCGTGAACCCGAATGTGCCGCGGCCAGGGCCGCGCCGGAAAGAGGACCGGAGAAGGGCGGCGGGACCGGCCCGGGCCGGTCCCGCCATGATCTCGGCTGAGAGACCTCAGCCGTTCTTCTGCTTGTGGACGACGTAGCCCCACATGCGGTCGCGCGCCTGTTCCAGGTTGGCCTGGTGGATGGCGAAGCCGGGGTCGAGCAGGACCCGGTCAACGGTCTTGCCGGCCTGGAGGTCGAGGATGGCGTTGATCGCCAGGTCGGCCTCCTTGAACAGGTCCTGCACGCCGTCGGCGTCCAGATACTTGTCCTGCAGAAGCTGGTAGGCCGTGGCGTCGCCGTCGAAGCCGCCGAAGATGACGTGATCGGGGTGGCCGATGGGATGGAACTTGTTACGCGTCTTCATCACCTGGACGATCTGCGGGAACAGGAAGTCCGAGGAGGTGAAGAGGAAGTTGATGTCCGGGTTGGCCTGGAAGGCGTTGGTCAGGCCGGAGAAGGCGACGTCCGCGTTCCATTCCGTCGGGATGCGCGCGACGACGTCGATGATGTCCTTGTTCTTGTCCACCACGTCGAAGAAGCCGTCGCGGCGGCCGATGGCGTTGGGATCGCCGAGGTCGCCGATCATGATGGCCGCCTTGTACTTGCCGCCCTTCTCACGCGCCACCTTCACCATATGCTCGACCGTCGCGTTGGTGATGCTGCGGTTGTCGGCGACCACCGCGACCGAGAAGGCCTCCGTCTTGGCCGGCGGGCGGTTGAAATGCACCATCGGTACCTTGGCCTGGTTGGCGGCGCGGATCGCCGGGATGACGGCGTTGGAGTCCGTCTGCACGATGATGATGCCGTCCACCTTGCGGGCCAGCATGGCGCGGACCTGCTCGAGCTGCCGGTTGTCGTCCTGGTCGGAGATCGCCTGCACCATCTGATAGCCGCGGCGCTCCAGGTCCTTCTTGATGACATCCAGGCCGGCGACCCAGAAGGGCGAGTAGAGGCCGTCGAAGAGCACGGCGATGGTCTTCTTGCCCTGTGCCTTGGCGAAGACCGGAAGGCCGGCCGTGCCCGCCGCGAGCAAGGCGCCGAGCGTGAATTGGCGACGCGTGATGGTCATGGCAATTTCCTCCCCAGGATTGACGCCGGGCCGTTTCCCCGGCCATTTCTTTACTTGTACACTGATCATACCAGTTGACGGCGGACCGGCAACGGCAAAAGTACGTGAAGCCAGCAGTTACGACTTCTGAACTATGTGCGCTGACGCGCGGGCTGAACCATGCGCGCGACAGCACAGGCCGGCAGTTCCAGCCCCCGGAGCGGGCGGATCTCCACCTCACCATCCATCCAGAGCGGATCGCGGCAGGTCTCGGCGAAGCGCGCGGCGTCCATGATCCGCACCCCGGCCCGCTCCAGCCCCGGTCCGGCGACATCGATCCGGACGGGATCGGGCATCAGGTTCGCCAGCCACAGCTCCGCGCCGGCAGCGCCTCTCCAGCCGAACGCCACGAGACCGTTCCCGGCGCCCTCGACGGTCACGTCGAGGAGGGGGGCGCCAACCGCGCGCGACAGGGCGCGAAGCACATGGTAGGCGGGATAGACCTGGGCCGCCGGATCCGCGTCGAACCAGGGCTGCGGGTAGTCGGTCCGGCTGTAGGCGAAGCCGAACTCCCCGGCCAGCGCGCCGAGCGCGACGGAGGCCGTCCCCTGCCGCGCCAGCGCCGCGGCATAGCCGAGATACCAGCCGGCCCCGAACAGCCCGCGCTGGCGCGGGTCCATGCGCGCCATGGGGACGCGCCCGTTGTCCGGGTTGGCCACGGGTCCCTGGCCGTAGGGGTTGTCCCTCATGCCGATGGCCGAGGGACCGACCCGGAGCGGCACCCCGCCGCAGAAGGAACGCGCCGTCTCCATGACGGCGGGCAGCGCCTCCAGTGATTCCCGGATGGACCGCTCGTCGGCCGCGTGGACCAGCGGGCTGGTGGTGACGCTGACATAGTCGCACCCCTCCACCGGCGGGCGGGCGCGGTTCAGCTCCGTGAAGAAGGCGTGCACGCCACCGCCGATGGCGAGGCCGGGAAAGACGCGGCGGGCTGCCCGATACAGTTCGGCGAAGGAGGGTACCTCTGGCCAGGGACCCTGCGGCTGGTAGCTCTTGAGGTAGGCGGCCGGCGCGACGGTCAGACCGGCGACAGGCAGGCGCGCCGCTTCGATCGCACGGGCGGCCTCGCCCAGTTCGGCGTCGAGAGACCGCCGGCAGGGGAGCGGCAGTTCCAGCAGGAGGTCCGCACCCGTCCCCTCCGCCAGTTCGGCGAAGGCCCGCAGGGTTCCGCCGTCGGCCGTCAGCGGGTCATAGCGCCCGACGAGCAGCCCGGCCCCGGCCGTCCGGGCGAGGTCCAGCACGGCCAGCTGCTCCGGGAGCCGGCGCGGATCGATCCCCAACCCGACCGGCGGCATCGCCGCTGCCGCGAGTCCTTCCCCTATGGTGACGCGGATTCCGTCCTCGACGGCCTGGGCCGGAAGCTTCCCGATTTCGCGGGGCGGCGCGCCGGAAAGGGAGAGCCGCACGGCCTGCTCCACGCGCGTGCCGGCGGGGATGGTGTAGGGGGTCGGCAGCGACAAGGGCCGGACATAGGTCTTGAAGGAGGCGTCGGTCCAGTTCCGCTGATCCTCCATCTCGAAGACGTCGCCCTCGAAGACGCAGTCCGCGCGGACGCCCGGCACCGGCTCGTGGGAGAGGCCGCGGATGGAGAAGATCGGCTGGCCGGGGCTGACGAGCGCCGGGAAACGGCCCTCCTCCCGGCTGCCGTCGGCGTGCAGGATAGCGACCGGCCGGCCGGCGACGCCATCCAGTGGGTGCAGGACGACGAAGCCGGTGCGGCAGGTCTGGACGTCGGTGAGGGCGGCCCCCGTTGCCTCGAACTCCAGCCGGCCGTCGGCCGTGCCCCGGATCGACGCCTGGTAGACATAAGCCTGGCCGCCGGCCTCGACGCGGCCCTCGTGGCTCACCCGGAAACCGTCGGCCCCTTCCTCCACCGTCATTTCGGAAAGCGTGGCCGGCAGGGTTCCCCAGCCGGTGTCCCGCACGAGATAGGCGATGCCCCGCAGGATCTCGACGCCGTGCCAGCGCACGGCACGCAGGGCTCCCTCCTCGAACTCCGCGGCCAGGGGACCCGCCCGCAGGATGCGGGGGCGGGCCGGGGCCTGCATCGTCCCGTACAGCGCGACCGTCGGCATGACCTCCGCCATGGCGCCTTCCTCCCTCCGTTTTTTGTTTCTTTGGTTTCCCGTCCGGAAGCCGGCCTTCTCCGTGCTGGCTTTCCGAGTACCGGCCGGCCCCACCGTCACTCCTCGGAGCGGCGGTACAGGTGATGCGCGCGCTTCAGGTGATCGGACATGGCCCGCTCCGCCCCTTCCGGGTCGCGGGTGGCGATGGCGTCGAAGATGCGCTCATGCTCCTCGATGGTGACCATCTCCAGGCCCGGCGCGCGCAGCAGGTCGACATGGTAGGCGGCCAGCCAATCGAACATGGCCTGGCTCACCGCCGCGTAGATCGGGTTGCGGGAGATCATGGCGATCTCGCGGTGGAAGGCCATGTCCCGGGCCTGGAAGACGGACAGGTCCGTCAGGCTCTCCCGATGCTCGTGCAGGCGCCGCCCCAGATTGTCGATGTCGGCCTCGGTCGCCCGCTCGGCGGCGATGCGG
Source organism: Azospirillum sp. SYSU D00513 (assembly GCF_017356015.1). Lineage (GTDB taxonomy): Bacteria > Pseudomonadota > Alphaproteobacteria > Azospirillales > Azospirillaceae > Azospirillum. The sequence goes on along the minus strand of NZ_JAFIQV010000006.1, from coordinate 91,432 downwards.
ACCATGCCGACCTCGAAGAAGACGCGCGCCTCCTTGAGATGCTCCAGATTCTCCGGCGCGGTCGCCAGGAAATGCTTGGCCGAGCCGCCGACCTGTTCGATCAGCTTCGCCGCCGTGACCGGCGTGACGCGCGCCCGCTCGCCATGGGTGATCGTGACCAGCCCCATGTGCGCCAGCGTCTGCATCGCCTCGCGTATGGCCGGCCGGCCGACCTGGAACATCTCCATGAGCTGCCGCTCCGAGGGGAGCTGGTCGCCCGGCGCATATTCCCCCGTCGAGATGCGCGACAGAAGGCGGTCCAGAACTTCCTGGGACAGCTTGCGGCGGGGAATCGGTTCGATGGCGCTCATGATCGGCTCTGCAAGGGGATTTCACTCTGGAATACAACCGATCAATACGGACGCCAAAGCGAAACGGACCGGATTTTCCGACCGCCGGGCGTCACCGCCCGGCGGGGAATGTCCCCTGGGCGGTATAGAGATCATACCGGCCAGGGGGCGCTCCGGCGGGGACCGACCCTCAGGCGCAGATGTCCTTCACGGACTGGAGCACCGCCTCGCGGTCGAACACCCGCTCCAGCCAGTCGTCGCGGAAGATCTTCGGCCGGGCCTGGGCGATGGCGTGCAGCGCGCCGTCGGAGAAGCGCCCCTCGGGGAAGACGTTGAAGGCGATGGCCAGCTCGATGTTGAGGTGACCGAGCATGAAGTCCACCGCCGCCTCGCGCGGAACGCCGCGCCGCTCCGCCTCGTCCACCGCGTCGCGCATGGCGAGCGACAGGGTGGCGCCGACCGTCTCGGACAGGGCCGGCTCCAGGATGGCGAGCTGCTCGACCGTCACCCGATGGGAGCGCATGACCGGCTTGTAGATCGTGCGCGCGATCTCCTCGCACAGCGCGTAATGCTCCTCCGGCCCCTGCATCAGGGCGCAGACGATGTGCTGCTTGGCGGCGATGCCGCCGAAGAAGTCGGTCTTGGCCGAGGGCTCCACCTCGTCGTTGAAGATCGGCGGATGGCAGGGGTGCGTCACGAAATAGGTGACGTCCTCGCGCGCGGGCAGCAGGCCGGCGTGGGGAGCGGCCGCGTCGAGCATGATGATGGCGGTGCCCGGCTTGATCTGGTCGATGAAGGAATGGGCGATCTTGCCGATCAGCCGGTCGGGGACGGCCATCAGGACCACGTCGGCCTCGGCGAGCGCCCGCTCCCGGTCCACGCATTCGGCGCCGATGGCGTTCTTCAGCCGCGCGCGGCCCTCTTCGGAGATCTCGACATGGTCCACGGTGAAACGGGACCCGTGGAGGTTGGAGGCAAGGCGGACGCCCATCTTTCCGCCGGCGCCGAGCAGTGCGATCTTCGTCATGGTCTCAGATCCTCCCCAAATGTCTTGTCGGTTGATTTCGGTGATGTGGTCGAAGCGGTTCGGCTTCAGTCGTTCGCCGCGCCGCGCTTGACGGCGGGGAAATAGTCGGGGGCGCCCATCTGGCCGCCCTTGAGCGCGATCTCCAGCGACGCGTGGCAGGGGTCATCGGAATGCGCCCGGCAGAGCGGAGCGCCCGGCGCCACCGGCGCCAGCGCCGTCAGCGCGTGGATGCCGAGCCGAAGCGCCGCATGGCCGGAGGTGTCGCCCCCGGCGATCACGCCGCGCGTCAGCCCACCCTCCCGCAGCAGGTGGTCGAGCAGCCGGCCGAGCCCCGCCCCGATGCGGTCGTTGACGGCCTCGGGCGACAGCCCGTTCGCCGCGACGGCCGAGCGCAGGTCAGCCACCGCCGGGTCGTCCGGTCCCATGGCCGAGAAGACCAGCGGGTCGCGGCCCTCGCCCAGGACTGCCAGCGCCTCGTCCGCGGCGCGCCCCAGCTCCCGGTCCCAGGCCGCCTCGTCCACGGCGCGCGCGGCGTCGATGCGCAGCGCCGCGAAGCCACGCTCGGCGGCGAAGGCGATCTGCCCGGCCGTGACCGGCGCGCAGGAGCCGGAGACGCAGGCGATGCGTTCGGCCGAGGCCGCCCGGAAGGCGGGTGGGGCCGCCCCGATCAGCCCGGCGGCGCGCCAGTAGGCGACGAGCGCGTATTCCAGCCCTTGGGAGCCGATGCCGAACAGCCGGTCGCCGCCCCGTTCCCAGATCAGCCGGCCGGCCTCGGCCAGCGTCTCCTCGTCCACCACGTCGAGCGCCACGATCCCGGCCCCGCGCTCCCGCTCCCGCAGGAGTGCCGCGTCCGCCTCGCCACGCTTCATCGCGACGAGGTCCACGAGGCCCAGCGCCATGCCGGTCTGCCGCGCCAGATGGAGCCGCACGTCGGCCTCGTCCATTGGCGTCACCGGGTGGTGCGCCATGCTCGGGTGGCGGTCGAGCCGGTGCCGGACCCCGTCCGCGGCCACCGCGAAGAGGTTGCCGAAGGCCTGGTAGCGCGCGATGGCCGGGGCCGCGACGACCAGCGGGTGCCAGCCGCCGCCGAGCCGGGGGGCCGCCAGCTCCGCCGCCCGCCCGATCGACCCGACATGGGGGGCGGAGTCCAGGGTGGAGCAGATCTTGTAGTGGGACACCGGCGCGCCGAGCCCGGCCAGCGCCTCGAAAACCGGCGGGAGGTGGCGGCCCATCCAGGCCGGGTTTTGCGAGCGCGCAACCCCGGCGATGCCGACCGCCCGGTATCCGGCGAAGCGGGCGAGCCGCTCCGGCGTCGGCAGGTCGAGGAACAGGACCGTGGGCAACCCGGCGAAGGTCATGACCTCCATCACCGCGGCGGAGCCGGTGTAGTCGTCGCCGTAATAGCTCAGCAGCAGCCCGTCCGGCAGCGGACGGGGGCCGGAACCGTTTGGCATGCCGGTGGAGGGGACCGCCATCATGCGTAGGCCCTGATCGCCTTGGCGAGCGCCGGATGGTCGCGCGCGTACTCTTCCAGCGGGATGCCGGCGAGCGCCGCCTCCCAGGATTCGCGAAGGCTGGCGAAGCCGGCCGCCGGCCCGTCGGGATGGCCCATGATGCCGCCGCCGGCCGCGAAGATCAGGTCGGCGGAGCCCAGTGCCGCGTAGGTGCCCGGCGCCTGCTTGGCCGACTGGCCGGAGGAGAAGACCGGCATCACCGTGCAGGGCTTGCTCTCGAACATCGGCGTCAGGCAGGCCCTGGCCGAGGCGATGACGCTGTCGTCCTCCTCGCAGAACTTGTTCTGGAGGCCGTTGACGTGCATGTGGTCGGCACCCGCCAGACGCCAGATCTTCTGCCAAGCCACGTAGGACCAGCCGAGCGACGGCTCGCGGGAAAGATAGCCCCAGCCGTTGCGGTGGGCGTGGATGGGGAGCTGGCTGAAGCGGCCCAGCTCGATCATGCCGGTCAGCCCGACCGAATTGAGGCTCGCCATCACGCAGGTGCCGCCGAGTTCGAGGACGAGGTCATGGCGCCGGCGCATCTCTTCGAGGTCGCCGGTGATGTTGAAGGCGTACATCGCCTTCTTCCCCGTGCGCTCGGCGCTGTCGTTGACGACCCGCATCACGGCGCGGGCACGCTGCTCGAAGGGGCAATGCGGGCCGTCGGCCTGAAGCTCGTCGTCCTTGATGAAGTCGATGCCGGCCTCGCAGAGCGTCCGGGCAACCGCCGCCGTCTCCTCCGGGCCGAGCCCCACGCTCGGCTTCACGATGGTGCCGATCAGCGGGCGGCCCTCCACCCCGGCGAGGCGGCGCGTGCCGGCGACGCCGAACCTGGGACCGGGATAGGCCGCGGCGAAGGCCTCCGGCAGGGTCATGTCGATCAGCCGCAGCCCGCTGAAGGGACGCAGCTCGAACAGGTTGCCGGCGACGGTCGCCACGAGGTTCGGCAGGGACGGCCCGAAATTGTCGAGCGACCAGGACAGCACCACCTCCGCCCGGCGCCAGACCGGCTTTCCGGCGGTCCCCCTCGGCAGGCCGGCCCCCGGCAGGGACGGGGCCGCGACCTCCTCCAGCTCGGTCACCCGTTCCACATGCGCGCCGTAGGCCTCGCGCATCGCGTCGGTCTCGCCGGGCAGGCGGATGAAGGTGCCGGTGGACTGCTCCCCGGCCATGGTTTCGACCGCTTCCATCACGGGATAGGCGGTTTCGATGCGATAGGTCGCGGTGATGCGTTGCGCGGACATGCTGCCTGTCACCTTCTCAAGCCTCTGCCTTCGGCCTTTTCGCCGCATCGGGGCGGCGCTGCTTTCCTGACGGCGGTTTTTCGGCGCTCCGGGCCGGAACGGATCCGGCGGCGCCATGGGCGAGTTCGTATAGTCATCATACCAGCTTGCAGCACGCCGGCAAGACAAATTTTTTAAAGAATGTTCTTGCCTCGAACAATATACTGGTATGATGATTGCTCCATAAGGGTGCGTGCCGCATGCGACGGCAGGGAGCCGGGAACAGGTTTCCACCGGATGCTGGAACGCCGCAACGCCGCCAGAAGCGCTGGCAGATTTCCTGGGGAGGAGACGCACATGCACCGAGGTCCGAACCGTGCCGCCCGCCGGCTGCCGCTCGCCGTCCTGGCGGCCGCGCTGCTCATTCCGGCCCTGCCGGCGCAGGCGGCGCCCGACAAGCCGGTGATCGCCCTGTCCAACTCCTATTACGGCAACACCTGGCGCCGCCAGATGGTGGAATCCTTCGAGGCGGCGGCGACCCAGGCCAAGCAGGAGGGCAAGATCGCCGATTACGTCGTCGTCAACGGCGACGGCTCGGCCAACCAGCAGATGAGCCAGATGGCCGATCTCATCCTGCGCAAGGTCGATGTGATCGCCATCAACGCCGCGTCGGAAACCGCGCTGAACGGGATCATCCAGAAGGCCTGCCAGGCCGGGATCACGGTCGTCGCCTTCGACTCCCTGGTGTCGGCCCCCTGCGCCTACACGCTGGGCTTCGATTTCCGCAAGTACCAGGCCGACATGGCGCATGAGATCGCCAAGCGCCTGAACGGCCAGGGCAACGTCATCGTCGTGCGCGGCGTGAAGGGCTCCGCACCCGACAACGAAATGCACGCCGGCCACATGGAGGCGTTGCAGAGCTATCCGGGCATCAAGGTCGTCGCCACCGTCTACGGGCAGGCCACCACCTCCACCGCGCAGTCCGCCGTCGCCAACGTGCTGCCGAGCCTGCCGACAGTGGACGCGGTGCTGGCCCAGGGCGGCGGCGACGATTTCGGCATCGCCCAGGCCTTCGAGCAGTATGGCGGAGCCTACGAGAAGAAGATGCCGATCATCAGCGGGGGCGGCAGCTCGAACTTCATCCAGTGGTGGAACGCGCAGAGGAAGAAGAACGGTTATTCCACCATCTCCATGAACACCACGCCCGGGATCGGAGGCGCCGCCTTCTGGCTGTCCTACGAGATCACGAAGGGGGCGAAGCCGCCCAAGGCCATGACCATGCCGGTCGCGGTGGTGGACGAAAAGAACCTGGACGATTACGCCTCCATGCCGGCGGGCACCATCGTCAGCCCGACCTTCACGCAAGGCTGGGTGCGCGAGACGCTTCTGGCCCAGCCGCAGGCCGCGGCCAAGTAAACGCCCTCCGACAAGCGCCCTCCAGGTGCCGTAGGACGGATCCGGACCCGCGACCGCCGGGACGGACCCGTCCGCAACACAGCGGACCACCAGCGACATGACCCTCACCTCGCCACGGGCGCTCCCGCCCGACGACGGCCCCGGCATGGCGTCCGGGACGGCGGCCGGCGCCGCCGTCCCGGTCATCGCCCTCGACCGCATCAGCAAGGCCTACGGCCCGACGCTGGCCAACGACGGCATCAGCCTCTCGGTCATGCCCGGCGAGACGGTCGGTCTGGTCGGCGCCAACGGCGCCGGCAAGAGCACGCTGATGCGCATCCTCTGCGGCTCCGCCCAGGCGGATACGGGCACGATCGCCATCGGCGGCGCGCCCGTATCCGTCCATGGGCACACGCCGGGCACCGCGCGGGAGCGCGGCATCCGCATCGTCCACCAGGAACTGTCCCTCTGCACCAACCTGACGGTGGCGGAGAACGTCTACCTGGAGGCGCCGGGCCTCTCCGGCCCCACGCCCTTCTGGCGGGGCCGCTACCGGGCGCTCGCCCGTGCGGGCATCGACGCCGTCTTCCCGGACAGCGGCATCGACCCGGACCGGCGGCTCGGCGACCTGCCGATCGGCCAGAGGCAGATGGTGGAGATCGCGCGCGCCGCCGCCGACCCGGCGCTGAAGCTGCTGATCCTGGACGAACCGACCTCCTCGCTCGATGGCGGGCGCGCGGCACAGCTCCAGTCCTACATCCGGCGCCGCGCCGCCGAGGGCGTGTCCTTCATCTTCATCACCCACAAGCTGCGCGAGGTGCTGGAGGTCTGCGGCCGCGTCGTGGTGATGCGCAATGGGCGCATCGTCCGCGAGGGGAACGCGCGCGGTTTCGCGGTACATGATCTCGTGGCGCTGATGGGCGGTGAGGCCGCGCAGGACCAGCCGGCGGCCGCGCGCGTCGGCATGGGCGCCAAGAGCGCGGCCGATAGCACGCGGCCGGTGCTGCTGCGCGTCGGCGGTGCCGCTGTGGCGCCGCTCGGCCGAGACATCGAGCTGCGAGCCGGCGAGGTCGTCGGATTCGCCGGCCTGGAGGGCGCCGGCCAGAAGGATCTTCTGCACCGCATCCGCGCCTGCGCCGCGGGCGGCTCCGACCCGGACCTGTCCTGCCGCGCCGGCGCCGGTTTCGTGTCCGGCGACCGCCAGCGCGACGGGCTGTTCCCGCTGTGGAGCGTGCTCGAGAACATCGGCGCCGCCGGCCTCGCGCGCCGCCCCCTGCTGTCGGTCCCGTCCCCGGCTGCGGAGCGGCGGGAGGGGGAGGCCTGGGCGGAACGGCTGCGGCTCGACCCGGCCCGTCTGCCCTCCAACATCCTGCATCTGAGCGGCGGCAACCAGCAGAAGGCTCTGGTCGCCCGCGCCCTGCTGCCGGGTTTCGAAATGGTGCTGCTCGACGATCCCATGCGCGGCGTGGACGTGGCGGCCAAGCGCGACTTCTACGCCGCCGTCCGGGACACCGCCGGGTCCGGCCGCCTCCTGCTCTGGCACAGCACGGAGGATGCCGAGCTTCTGGAGTGCGACCGCGTGCTGGTCTTCCGCGACGGCGCCATCGTCCGCGAGCTAAAGGGGAGCGACATTTCCGAGGAGGGCATCGTCCAGGGCGCCTTCCAGGGTGTGGGCCAAGGTGCGGGCCAAGTCTCCGACGGTCGAAATCCGGAACGCCGTGAGGCGCCAGGGGGAACGGACGGCGGCCTGGGCGCGCGGCTCGCCGCGCTGGCCCCCTTCCTGAGCCTGGCGCTGGTGGCCGCCGCGCTGGTCCTGCTGAACCCCATGGCGGCGAGCACCTTCGGGATGGACCTGCTGCTGAGTTCGGCGATCCCGCTGGTGCTGATCGCGCTGGCGCAGATGATCATCGTCGGCGGCAGCCAGATCGACCTGGGCATCGGCGCCTATGCCGGGCTGGTGAACGTCGTCAGCGCGACGCTGCTGGTCGAGCAGCCCCCGCTGGGCATGGCGGCGCTCGCCGCCGCGCTCGCCGCATACGCCCTGACCGGCGCCATCATCGAGCGGCGCCGCATCCCCGCCATCGTCGTCACGCTGGGCGCTTCCTTCATCTGGCTCGGCTGCGGCTACAGCCTCCAGGCGGCGCCCGGCGGCGCCAGCCCGGAGTGGCTGAGCGCTGCGGTGGGCTGGCAGATCCCCGGTCTTCCGACCTCCGCCCTCATCATCGCCGCGGCGGGGCTGTGCGGCCTTCTGGTGGACCGGTCGCGCACCGGCACCGTGCTGCGCGCCTTCGGCAACAACCCGGACGCGCTGGAACAGGGCGGCTGGTCCGCCCTGCGCCATACGGTGCTGCGGTACCTCCTCGCCGGGCTCTTCGCCACCGCCGCCGGCCTGTCCATGACGGCGATCACCACGGCGAGCGACATCAACGCCGGCAGCGGCTTCACCCTTCTCAGCATCGCCGCCGTGGTGATCGGCGGCTGCAGGCTGGGGGGCGGCTTCGTCTCGCCCCTCGGCGTCACGGCGGGGGCCGTGACCCTGTCGCTGATCGGCTCGCTGCTGAGCTTCCTCGGCATCGCCACAGACTACAACGCAGCGGTCCAGGGATTGCTGCTGATCGGCATCCTGGCCCTGCGCGGCGCGATGGACCGGCGGGAGGAGGCATGAGCGGTTTTCTCGCCTGGGCGCAACGGCGCCCCTGGGTCTGGTCCCTGATGGGCGTGCTGGTCCTCTGGCTGGCCCTGAGCCTGCTCACCGCGCGGTTCAGCCCGCAGAGCCTGTCCGGCGTGGCAGCCTCGGCCGCGTTCCTGCTCTTCCCCGCGCTCGGGCAGATGCTGGTTGTGACCACCGGGCGGGGCAACATCGACCTGTCCGTTCCCGGCGTCATCACGCTCAGCGCCTTCATGTCGGTGAACGTCATCGACGGGTCGGACCTCATGCTGCCGGTGGGGCTGACGGTCGCGGCCGCCGTCGGGCTGCTCGTCGGGGCGGCGAACGCCGCGCTGGTCCTGCTGCTGCGCATTCCCGCCATGATCGCGACCCTGGCGACGGGCTATGTTCTCGCCACCGGGACGCTGCTGGCGAACCGCAGCTTCTCGACATACCGGATCAGCCCGGCCCTGGCCTGGGTCGCGACCGGGCGGGTCGCGGGCGTGCCGGTCATCGTGCTGCTGGCGCTGGCGGCCACCCTGCTCTGCGCCTTCGTCCTGCGGCGGACCGTGTATGGGCGGCTGCTCGCCGCGGTGGGTCAGAACCACCGGGCGGCGGTGCTGGCCGGCATCCCGGCCGGCCGGGTGACCGCCATCGCCTTCCTCGCCGGCGGCGTGGCCTCGGCCCTGGCCGGGGTGCTGCTGGCGGCACGGTCCGGCGGCGCCTTCCTCGACATGGGAAGCCCCTTCCTGCTGCAATCCGTCGGCGCGGTGGTGCTCGGCGGGACGCTGATCTTCGGCGGCCAGGCGTCGGCGGCGGGCACGCTGTTCGGCTCGGTCCTGCTGGTGCTGATCGTCACGACGATGCAGGTCGCCGGCCTGCCCGCGGGCACCCAGGACATCATCCAGGGTGCGGTCATCATCGCCGTCCTGGCGCTCGCCGGCGATGCGCGGCGTCGGCGAGCGCCACGCCCGGACGCCACCCCAAGCCCAGCGGCGGCAACGGCCCGGCCGGCCGGAACGAGTCCCTAGCAAGAACGAACCAACGGAGGAAACGATCATGATGCGCATGCTTTCAGTGGTGTCGGGCGTCCTGCTGTCGGCGCTGGCCGCGGCGGGCACGGCCCAGGCGGCCGGCGAGATCGTCATCAAGGCGGGCCACGGCGCCCAGATGGCGCACCCGACCCATCTCGGCCTCGTCAAGTTCGGCGAGCTGCTGGCGGCGAAGACCGGCGGCAAGGTCAAGGTAGAGGTCTATCCCGACCGCCAGCTCGGCGAGGAACGGGAGATGGTCGAGGGGCTCCAGCTCGGCTCGGTGGACATGGCCGTCGTCTCGACCGGGCCGCTCACCGCCTTCGCGCCGCAGATGGGCATCGTGGACCTGCCCTTCCTGTTCAAGGATTCGGCCCATGTCTACCGCACGCTGGACGGCGAGATCGGCCGGACGCTGCTGTCCAAGCTGGAGCCCAAGGGCATCGTCGGGCTCGGCTGGTGGGAGAACGGCTGGCGCCACCTGACCACCAAGAAGCCGGTGGCCTCGCCGGACGACCTGAAGGGCCTGAAGCTGCGCACCATGCAGAACCCCGTGCACATCGCGGCTTTCAAGGAACTCGGCGCCTCGCCGATCCCGATGGTCTGGGGCGAGGTCTTCACCAGCCTCGGCCAGGGCGTCATCGACGCGCAGGAGAACCCGATCACCATCATCTACACCAACTCCCTGTGGGAGGTGCAGAAGCACGTGACCCTGACCGGGCACGTCTACGGGCCGCACGTCGCGATGTTCAGCAAGGCGCGCTGGGACGCCCTCCCGGCGGAGGTCCGTTCCGCGGTCCAGGAGACGATGGCCGAGGAGACCGCCTACCAGCGCGAGCAGTCGGCACGGCTCGAGCGCGAACAGCTGGAGAAGCTGCGCGAGCGCGGCATGACCGTGGAGACCGTCGACACCACGCCCTTCCGCAAGGCGACCGCCGGCCTCGCCGGGTCGCTGAAGAACATCGATCAGGGCATGCTCGCCGCCATCCGCGAGGGGGCGCAATGACGGCCCTGCCGCGTCTGGCCTCGCGTCCGGCACTGGGCGCGGCAGCCAGCCGCCAGCCGCGCGTGCGGGCGGCGGTGGAGGCCGTCTGGCGCGGGGTCGAGTATCTCGCGATGGCCGCGCTGGTGCTGACCGTCGCGGTGATGATCCTGGTCTGCCTCGCCCAGGTCGCCTGGCGCTACGCGCTGAACGACCCGCTGACCTGGAGCGAGGAGCTGGCGCGCTACGCGCTGGTGTGGATCGGCTACCTGTCGGGCTGGCTCGCCTGGAGGCACCGCGCCCACATCGCGCTGGACGCCATCGCCTATCTGGGATCGCCCCGGCTGGAAGGCTGGTCGGGGCGGCTGGTGGAGGCGCTGGTCCTGGGATTCTGCGGCTGGACCTTCGTCGCCAACATGCGCCTGCTCGGGCTGACGGTGGACCAGCCCTCGGCCATCCTGGAGCTGCCGATGGTCTACGTCTATCTCGGCTACAGCGTCATGGCCTTCCTGATCTGCGGCGACGTGCTGGTGACCTGGTTCGTCCGTGGCGGCCGCCCCATCAATGCACAAGCAACCGGCGCGCAAGGCTGAAGGCCACCCGGTAAGAACGGAACGCCGAACGGAAGGGCACCCAATGGCCACCATCCTGCTCCTGAGCTTCTTCGTCCTGCTGCTGGTCAATGTGCCCGTCTCCTTCAGCCTCGCCATCGCCTCCTTCGGGGCGCTGCTCTACGGCGGCCTGCCGATCGGGCTGGTGGTGCAGAAGATGACGGCGGCGATGGACAGCTTCGTGCTCATGGCGGTGCCCTTCTTCCTGCTGTCCGGCCATCTCATGGCGCGCAGCGGCATCGCCCGCGACATCGTGCAGTTCGCCGACGCCATCGTCGGCTGGCTGCGCGGCGGGTTGGCGCAGGCCAACATCGCCGCCGGCACGCTGATGGGCGGCATGACCGGCTCCGCCGTGGCGGAAGCCGCCTCCACGGGTGCCGCACTCATCCCGCCGATGATCGACCGGGGCTACGACCGGCCCTTCAGCGCCGCGGTCACGGCCAGCGCCTCGACCCTGTCGGTGGTGATCCCGCCCTCGATTCCGATGATCATCTTTGGCGTGGTCACCGGCGTGTCGGTCGTCGACCTCTTCATCGGCGGGCTCGTGCCGGGGCTCCTGATGGCGCTGGCGCTGATGGTCACCTCCTGGATCCTGGCGGTGCGGCGCGGCTACCAGAAGGGTCCGCGCCCGTCCGCGCGCAGCATCGCCGCGGCGACGCGGGCCAGCGTCTGGGGGCTGCTGATGCCGCTCGTGATCATCGGCAGCATCCGTTACGGCATCGCCACCCCGACCGAGGCCTCGGTCGTGGCCGTGCTGTACGGGCTGGTCGTCGGCATGGTGGTTTACCGCACCATCCGCCCCGCCGACCTGCCGGGGATCGTCCTGGAGTCCATGGTGACGACGGGCATGGTGCTGCTGATGATCGCCGCGGCCTCCCTCTACGGGCTGATCGTCACCCGCGAGCAGCTCCCCCAGGAGGCGGCGGGGATCATCCTGGGCCTGACCTCGGATCCCTACCTCGTGCTGATCCTGATCCTCGGGATCTATCTCGTGGCGGGCATGCTGCTGGACCTCGGCGCCAACATCATCATCCTGGTGCCGGTGCTGTGGCCGCTGGTCCAGAAGGTCGGGATCGACCCGGTCCAGTTCGGCATCGTCACCGTCATCGGGCTCGCCATCGGTCTGGTGACGCCACCCGTGGGCGCTTGCCTGTTCGTGACCTGCGGCATCGCCCGCACCAACCTGCTGGAGGCCAGCCGGGCCACCGTGCCCTTCATCCTCGCCCTGATCGCGGTGGTGCTGCTGATCATCTTCGTGCCGGCCCTCGCAACCTGGCTGCCCTACAGCGCCAAATCCTGAGGGGGAGGCCGGAGCAGGACCGGATCGGCTCTCCCGGAAAGCACCCTTTTCAAACAGGAATCCGGGCCCCTCCCCTATGGGAGAGGCCCGACCGGCCCGTTATGGACCGTCCGCTCGTCAGGCCGCTTCGGGCGTGACCGCGAAGAGCTCCGTGTCCCACCGTCCGATGTCGACGTCGAACCCGCCATTGCCGCCGGTCACGGTGAAGGCGTGCTTCGCGTGGGTCTCCAGATTCTCCGCCGTGTAGCGCCCGTCCTTCAGCATAAGCCCGATATGCACGTTCAAGGCCCCGCGCGACGCCGTGTCGTCGAAATCGACGCGGTCGGACGCGACCACGATCAGCCGGTCCTTCTGGTCGTAGAAGCCATAGCCGGTGATCTGCGCACCCGGATCGGCGTCGGTGAAGGTCAGCGGATGCTTGTAGCCGATGGCCTCGTCCCCGACGAGGACAGGTGACCTGGCCTTGAGCGCGGCGATTTCCGCATCGCTGAACAGATCGACGCCGTTCTGGTAACGCTGCGGGATGATCCAGGCGCTGGGCGCGTTGGAGGCGTTGATCGACCCCAGTGCCGCGTCGCTCACGTAATAGCCGAACGGCACGCCGGCCTCATGCAGGCGGGTGATCGGTGTCAGCAGTTCGCCGAGATAGGCGTTGCCGATGTCGTTGCCGGTGGGCGCGAGCCGGTTCGCGGCGTTCTCCGCATTCGCGCTGTAATAGAGGGCCGGGCCGAAGGGCCGGGTCGGCACGATGTCGCGCAGGGTGTCGAGCCAGCCCTGCTTGACCTCGCCCCAGTCGTGATAGCTGCGCGACCAGGACTCCGCCGCGCGGCGGATGCCGCCATCCGCCTCGGCGACATGGGTCCAGCCGCTCTGGTACCAGGTCTGCTCCAGGCGGTCCCAGCCCAGCTCCTCGCGCGCGGTGCCCGACACGCCCTTGTAGAGCGTGTTCACCGCGTTCCAGTAGTCGTCCTCGGAAGAGGACAGCATGTGCCCGTAGTGCCCTTCCGGCGCGCGCGCCGCGTGGGTGCCGAGCATCGCCTGCTCGTAGGCGGCCGGGGCCAGCTTGTGCTGCATGGTGAAGCGCTCGAGCGTCTGCACGTTGATCAGCAGGTCGCCGAGATCCATGACCTTGCCCAGTTCGCGCACGTCGACACCGGCGAACTCGCGCATGGCGGCGGGCGTGAAGGAGGTCTGGTTGCTGAGCCAGGCTTCCTGGCCCGTGTGCTTCTCGATGCCCTCGGTCAGCGCCTTCCAGCTGTAGGACCAGCCCTTGACGAAGTAGTCGAGCCATTCGAGCGGGTGTTCGGCGCGGATCCAGGCCGCCTGCTCGGCAAGGGTGCCGCCGCTGACCGCGATCCCCGTCTTCGCCGAGAAGTCCGCGATCATGCGCGGGTTGAAATAGTTCATCACGCCGGAATGCGGGCTGCCATCGAAAAAGTCCGCCAACTCGAACCCGCGCGTGCCGGTGTGGGCGGCGAGGCGCCCCAGCTTGTCGGCCAGCCAGTCGGCATAGTAGGCGGTCTTGCCCGTGAAGCCTGCCGGCGCGTCCTTCGCGTCGAGCGGCATCAGCGGGCTCACGTAGCCCCAGCCCTCCGTGTTGGCGGTGGTGGAGTAGTGCACCTTGCCGCTCGCGTTCGTCCCGAGATACTGCGGGTGCGCTTCCACCCAGGACACCCAGGCCTTGTGGCCGGCGAGGCTGCCGAACTGTGCGCCGGGCTGCGACTTGAGGAAGGTGTCCTCCCAGAGCTGCATGCCGATGACGGGAACGACGCCCTCCGCCAGATGGTCGGCCGCCACATCCCGCGTCAGCGCCATGTGCGACGCGTTCGCGTAGTCGGGCACCGTCTCCCAGAACAGGTGCTGCGGGGCGAGCCCGCGGTCCGCGCCCCAGGATTTGACCCAGACGTCCTTCGACAACGGCGGGCGTTCCGAGCTGACGGACGCGCTGGCGGTCCGGTCCGATGACGGCTGGGTCGGGGCAGGCTGGCTTGGAACCGGCTGGGGCGCCACGGCGGCGGCCTTGACGTCCACCGCCACGGTGGCGGTCGAGGTCACACCCGCCGCGTCGCGCAGCGTGTAGGTGAAGCTGTCCGACCCTACGTAACCCGCCGCAGGCTTGTAGCTGAGGTCGCCCCCAGCGGTGACCGCGACCGTTCCATGCGCGGCCTTGCCGGCGATCAGGCTGGGGTCCGCGGGCTTGCCGTTCACCACGCTGTGGGGCACCGTAAAGGTCTTGGCGCCGTTCGAGGTCTGGGCCGGCGAGGCCGGCGTGAACTGGGTGCCGTCCACCGAGACGGACTGGACATACAGGTTCCGGTCCTTGGACGCCGAGCCCTCGAACAGGTTGTTCAGGAACTCGACGGAAACCTTGTGCTGGTCGATCTGCGGAAGCGTCGTCTTGAAGGTGAAGCTTTCCCACTGGTTCTGGCCGTACACCGCCGAGACGGTCTGCACGGCCCCGACCGGCTGGCCGTCCACGAGCAGCCGGAACTGGGGCGCCCCCAGGTAATGATCGCCCGACACGCGCACCGTCAAGGTGCTGGGGCCGGCGGTCCAGCGGTCATTGGCGAGAGGGTCGAACACCAGCGCGCTGCCGCTCGCCACCGTGACGCGGTCACCGACGGCGGTCCATTGCGGCGCCGACGGCGCGGGCGGGCTCGGAACGGTTGGGCTCGGGATGGCCGGGCTCGGCACCGTCGGAGCCGGGGCGGTCGGAGTCGAAGCTGACGGCGTCAGGAAGCCGGCGGGAACGGAGAAGACCATGGTGCCGTTCCACCACATCGCCTCCTGCCCCTTGGCGAGATCACGCCCGTCCAGCGCCCCCTTGTCGTAGATCACGTCCGGCGCGGTGGATTTGATCTCCTGCCCGCCGATCTGGATGCCCTGAATGAAGAAATCCCGCTGGGGGCCGTCGTTCAGATACTGGACCTGGATCTTATGCGCTTGGTCGGCCGCCACGCTGGCCGTGAAGCTGTAGTCCTTGGACGTGCTGGAGGTGGCGCTCGCCTCGCCGATCAGCTTGCCGTCGAGCAGCAGCTTGAAGCGCGGCGCTTGGCCATCCTGCGTGGTGCCGGAAGCCTTGACGGTGATCGCGACCAGGTCGTCCGGGCCGGTCGCCGGCGGCGGGGTCGTGACGTTGGACGGAACCGCGAAGTCCAGCGCGCCGTTCCACCACATGGCCTCCTGCCCCGCCACGACATCCCGGCCGTCGATCGCGCCCTTGTCGTAGGTCACCCCGGGATCGGTCGGCTTGATCGAGAAGGCGCCGACCTGCAGCTTTCCGACGAACAGGTCTCGGCCCGGAGCGTCGTTCACGTACCGCACCTGAAGCTTGTGCGCCAGCGAGGGATCGAGATCCGCGGTGAAGCTGTAGCCCGTCGCCGTATAGGCCCTGACCTCGGTCTCCCCGACCATCTTGCCGTCGAGGAAAAGCTGAAGCTTCGGAGGCACCGACTGGTCGCCGTTGCGCCAAGCCGTGACGGCGATGGAGGTCCTGCTCACACTCGACATTCTTCATAGACCCTTTGAGCTAAATCCAACCTACTTTGTGGTTAGCCCTTTAGCGCCTAATCCTTTTCTCCTGCTGTGAAAAGAAACGGACCGAAATGTCGGCGAAATAATAGAGTCATCCTGACGCTTTATTGAACCATATGCGTCAGTATAGAGTCGCCATATCGGTGTCCAGAGTTCATATCGCAGCGCATCGAGTCAAATGACTCAATGTCGACTCCGCTGATTCGTGATTTCTCTTTACCATAAGATAGGACCCGAAAGTTATCCTGATCTTATGGAGACATGGTGAACATTTTATCGAGATGCCGACAAGACAATCTGCATCATTACTCTGTTTCACAATATGATATATTGATAACCTTCTGAAAAGTTCAAAGACGACCTCAAAAATTCCGAAGTAGCTCAATCAAACTAACTGAAGAAGCAAACAAGTCCTGAAGATCCGTTTCAAAATGGCCGATTCGGAAGGAAGCGCCGCCGTGGCCGGGAGCCGACCACGGCGGCGCTTCAGGCTGGGACCGATCAAAGTACCCGTGCCACCCTTATTCCATAGGCGGCATAGCCTATGCCCGCGCCGTCGGCGCGGCGGGCCGCCGGGCGCAGATGGCGCGGGTGGCTGTGCCAGGACCCGCCGCGCATCATCCGTCGCCCGCAGTCGCCGGTGAGGAGCGCCCGGCCGTCCCGCGGTCCGGCCGCGTCATACCGCTCGTTCCGGCAGTCCTCGACCCACTCCCACACGTTGCCGAGCATGTCGGAGAGGCCGAAGGCGTTCGCCTCGTAACGGCCGACCGGAGAGGTGAAAATCGCGCCGTCCCGGCAGTTCGCGACCTCCCAATCGGTGAAGCGCGTCTTCGCGGTGAGGTCCGCCCCGTTTCCGCCGCAGGTCTCCCCGGCCCGCTCCTCCGGACGCCAGGGGCCGGAATCGCCCGCTCGGGCGCTGTACTCCCATTCCGCCTCCGAGAGCAGTCGATAGGTCCGCCCCGTCCTCCTGCTGAGCCAATCGACGTAAGCTTTGGCATCGTTCCAGGCGATGCAGACCACCGGATCGTCGAGCGACTGCGGAAACCCCGGTGACCGCCAAGTGAAGCGCGGCTTTTTCCTGAGCTCCGTTTCGCCGTCATAGCCATGGCATTCGGTCGTCGAGGCGTATCCCGCATCCTGCACGAAGAAGGCATATTCACCCCGCGTGACAGGGTATTGCGATACGGCGAAGCCATATCCGATCGAGACCTGAAGCCGGGGCCCCTCGTCGTCGAAACGGCCGGCCTCGTCGGACGGCGACCCGAGCGTGAACTCGCCCGGCGGGATCACCGCCATTGGCGGAGTTTCGGGCTGGTCCCACACCGCGGGCATTCCGACCGACAGCGGCGCGTGCCGGCAGGAGGCCGACGCCGCGCACGCCTTCGACAGTCCGCTCCAACGCTCGTGCCCGGCCGCCCGCTCGTGCAGCCAGACCGACAGATCGATCTCCTGCCGCGCTTGCGTCGTGTCGAAACCGGCCGCAACGACGACACCGGCAAGGACGATGCCCAGCAGCGCGATTGCGCTCTTCCTCATGAAACTGCCATCCTCTGCTCTTGAACCATCGAACCCTCCCCGCGGATCCCCCCGGAACGGGCGGGGCTGCCCGGATCAGACAAAGGGCGCGGCGTGGGACAGGACGAAGGCGGTCGGCATGACGGAAGCGCAGGCCCTCTGGAGCAGATCGGAAACGCGGCGCGCGACACGGTCGGAATCGAACTCATCGGAGCGTTCGCGCGCCGTCTCGCGCGCGGCGGCGAGAACCTTGCGATCGCCGAGCCGGGCGAGCAGCTCGTCCCGCAACGCGTCGCCATCGCCGGGCTGGACCAGCCAGCCGGACCGGCCGGGCTCGATGATCTCCGGGTTGCCGCCGCATGCGCTGGCGACGACCGGTACGCCCAGGGCGAGCGCTTCGACCACGACGAAGCCGAAATTCTCCCACAGCGAAGGGACAACCGAGATCTCCGCCCGGGCAACGATGGCCAGCGCCTCCTCCCGCGGCAGTTCGCCGACCAGATGCACACGGTCGGCCACTCGCGCCACGTCGCTCTTGAACCGGGCGATCTCCGCCGCGCTTTCGGGGTCCTCGCCCCCCACGATCACCGCATTGACGTCCGGGTGGGCAGTCAGCACCGCCGGCAGCGCCTGTCCGAGGGGAACGATGCCCTTCCTGGCCTCCAGCCGGCCGAAGAAGACGATGAAGCGCTCGGGGAGCGGCTGCGCCGGCAGCCGCGCGCCGGCCTCGCGCACGGCGGAAAGATTCAGAGAATTGGGGATGACCTGGATTCCCTCCGGCGCAATGCCCCAGCCGTCGCCGACGCGCACCGAAATCGCTCTCGTCGGAGCATACACGGCGGCGCTGCGGCGGGTCTGGTCGCGCTCCAGGAAGTCCAGGAGAAAGGTGTGGGGCACCCAGCGCTTGCCGTTGATGGATTTCACCATGCCGCTCGGCGTGGCGAGCCTCGTCACCACCGGAATCTTCGAAAAGCGCGTCAGCCACCAGGCGTTGGCGTCGAACTCCGCGGCATGGACGACGTCCGGCCGCCAGCGCAGGGCGGCGCGGGCGATGGACCGGTTGATGCGGAACCGGTCCAGGATGGGATGCAGCCGCATTCCGATACCGACGCGCACCACCGTGACGCCCTCCTCGCGATGGGTACCCGGCACTCCGGGCGTCACCACCTGGACCTCATGCCCGGCGCGTGTCAGAGCCCGCGCCATCGTGTGGGTGTGGGTGGCAATGCCGCCGAGCCGCTCGCCGGGCGGGTACTCCGGCGTCAGTAGAGAGATGCGCATGGCTTTTTTGCCCTCATTGTTTGTGGAGTTCGCGGAAGAAGACGTGTTCGCGTGAGCGGTCCGCTTCAGGGCGGGCAACCGCTCCGCAATGGTGCCAAGGCGCGCGCGACCCTCTTGAAGGATGGCGCGAAAGGCTGCCCGGTCCGGCAGGAAGGCCGACCATGGCCGCCCCACGGCGCGCTGGTAGAGGAAAGCCGCCGTGACGAAAACACAGGCGTAGGCGGCCGTGGACGTGATGGCCGCGGCCAGCATGCCGCCGGACGGAAGGAAAAGGAGCAGTCCGGCGACCGTCACCAGCATGCCGACCAGCTGCGCGCCCGTGGCAGAAAAAGGGCGGTTTTCCGTGTAAAGCCCATTGTACAGGATGTTGGCGGCAGCATAGAGCACCACGCCGGGCAGGAGAATGCGCAGGGGCAGAGCGCTGCCGAGGAATGCCTCCCCGTACACGATCCAGATCGCGAGTTCGGCGAACACGAACAGGCCGCCTCCCAGCAAGGCGCCGAAAATGAGCGTGGCGTGCACGCATTTCAGCACCAGCTCGCGTCCGTTTTCCCCACGGCGCGTGGCCGCCGGCATGACGATCGTCGCGAGAGACCCAAAAATGGTTATGAGAATCCAGGCGATGTTCGTCGAAACCGCGTAGAGCCCAACGCTCGACGCAGCGAGGAAGGCCGGCATGATCATGAGGTCGAAGCGCTGGGTGACCACGCCGCTGATGACGCCGCCATGGACGCGCAGGGCGTACCACAAGCTCCGCCGTCCAAGATCGTAGTCGGGCCAGGCAACGCCATGACGGCGCAGGCACAGGACTCCGGCCAGGACGAACACAACCAGGCTCATGAATGCCTGGGCGAGAACGGCCCCCGCGACGTCGAACCGCCCGGCTTGCCAGAGGAGCAGGTACGCGACGACCGTTCCCGCCGGCTGAAGCAGCCGCAGGGCGTTGTAGGCCTTGAAATTCTGATCCCCCAGTATGAGCCCGAAGAGAAGCTCCGTAAGGAGCGACAGGAGGATGATCGGTGCATAAAGCCTGGCGACGACCAGGGTTTCCTCCGACTGCGCCGCCAGCAGGGATGGCAGCAGGAGATCCGCCAGCGGCACCGCGGCCAAGCCGACCGGAAGCAGGATCACGACCCAACTCGACAGCAGCTTGGCACCGATGGTGCGGTCGCGGGACAGAAAGAAGGTCACGGCCTTGCCGCAGCCCATGCCGAACAGCCAACCCAGCAGCTGCGGCGCCGTCAGCACCGCGGTGAGGGCACCCCGGCCATCGGGGCCAAGAATCCGGGCAACGATCAAACCGGTAAGCAGGCCCAGACCCAGCGTCATGATCGTCACGACCATGGTCGCCGCGCTGTCCTTCGCGAAATCACCGGCCTTCTCGGGAGAGCCGGACACGGTGGACCGGGTGGCGGGTTTGGTGGATGGAGAGGAGTCCCCGGCGTCTCGTGCCACGGAGTCCGGCACTCTTCGTATGAACACTCTCAGGAAGCCAAAGATTCGCAGACCGAAAGCACTCGCCAAAGCCTTCATGCACAAAGCTCCTGTCTGGCTGGACCGGGGGCGTGTCGACCTCTGCGATGAAGCGGCTTACCGCTCTCACAGCAGGTCCGTGGCGGTGGCCTCCGTGATCGCGTAGACCCCGGTGTCCCAGCGGCCGAGAGCGATGTCGAAATCCCCCGTTCCGCCGCGAACGGAGAAGGTCTGCGTACGGTCGTTCAGGAGATCCTCGACCCGGTAATCCCCGTCCGGCAGATCGAGGGACACCGTCGCCGCGATGTCCGCGCGGCTGCCGTCATCGTCGAAATCCACCCGGTCCGACGCCACCACGATCAGCCGGTCATGCTGGTCGTAGAAGCCGAAGCCGGTGATCTCGGCCCCGGGAACCGTGTCCGAGAAGTTCAGCGGATGCCGGTGGTTCAAGGCCTCCTCGCCGACCAGCACCGGCGCGATCTCTTCCAGCGCGTCGAGTTCCGCTTCGGTGAAGAGGTCCTGGCCTTCGTGGAAGCGTTCCGGGATGATCCAGGCGCTCGGCGCGTCCGCCTCGTCGATGGAGGCCAACGCGGCGTCGCTGACGTAATAGCCGAAGGGCACGCCCGCATCGTGCAGGCGCGTGATCGGCGTGAGCAGTTCGCCGAGATAGGCGTTCTCGACGGCGTTGCCGACCGGCTCGATGGCGTTCATGGCCTTCTCGGCGTTGGCGCTGTAATAGAGCGCCGGACCGAACGGCCGTGACGGCACGATGTCGCGCAGCAGCTCCAGCCAGGCGGCATCGACCTCTCCCCAGTCGTGGTAGCTGCGCGACCATGCCTCGGACGCCCGGCGCACATCCCCCTCGCCGTCGGCGATGTGGGTCCAGCCGCTCTGCAGCCATGTCTGCTTGAGACGGCCCCAGCCCAACTCCTCGCGATCCTCGCCGGTCACCCCCGGATACATGCGGCTGACCGCGTTCCAGTAGTCGTCCTCCGAGGACGACATCATGTGCCCGAAATGGGCCTGTGGGGCGCGGGCGGCGTGGGTTCCGATCATCGCGGCCTCGTAGGAGGCCGGCGCGGGCTTGTGCTGCATCTCGAAGCGTTCGAGCGTCTGCACATGGAACAGCATGCTGTCGAGATCCACGCGCTCGCCGATCTCGCGCACGTCGACGGCGGCGAACTCGCGCATGGCCGCCGGGGTGAAGGAGACCTGCGTGACGAACCAGGGCTCCTGCCCGGTGTGACGTTCGACCGAATGCTCCAGCGCCTGCCACCCGTAGGCCCATCCCTCGACGAAATAATCGAGATATTCCTGCGCATGTTCGGACTTGATCTCGGCCGCCTGCTCAGCGAGCGAATCACCGGCCAGATCGATGCCCCGCTCCCTCTCGAAATCCTGGATGATGCGCGGATTGAAATAGTTCATCACGCCGGAGTGCGGGCTGCCGTCGTAGAAGTCGGCGAACTGAAAGCCCCGGACGCCCGTGTGGCCCGCGAGGCGGCCGAGCCTGTCGGCAAGCCAGTCCGCGTAGGTTGCGTCGGTTCCGGTGAAGCCGGCCGGCACATCCCCGGCGTCGAGCGGCATCAGGGGGCTGACATAGCCCCATCCATGCGGGTTTGCGTCGGTTGCGTAATGAACCCCGCCGTCCGAAGTGACGCCGAGATAGCCGGGGCGATCGCCGATCCACTCGACCCAGGACCCATGCCCGCTGATCGCGCCGAAGAGACCCTCCGGCAAGGATTTTTCAAAACTGTCCTCCCAGAGCTGCATGCCGATGAGGGGGAGTTCTCCGGCCGCCTCATGATCGGCTGCGGCCTGCCGCGCCGCGGCGATGTGAGCCGCATCGGAATATTCGGGCACATCCTCCCAGAAAAGGTGGCGGGGCGCCAATCCGAGATCGGCTTTCTCCGAAAGCACCCAGGCCTCGGAGGCCAGGGGCGGACGTTCCGCACTGGTGCGTGCGACCGAGGCATGATCGTCCGGCCTCGCGCTGTTGGTCGAAGCTGCTGCCACGTGCCACTCCTGCTTATGTCCAGATGGAAAAGCCGCATCACCGGCGTCGAGCCTGGCGACCTCGAAGGTGGAGATTTGCCCGTTTCAAGGCCGCCGCTTTACCAGGGCGCCGCCCGGTTCGGGCTTTCATTTAGACTTTGAAAATCATGGTTCTTCAGGAATACCGAGGCAGGCGGGCCATGAACCCGCGCACCGCATGAGGCCGGTCGCGGATCCCTCCGTGCTCCCCTCCTCATCCCCTTCACTCACTTCATTTTCATTCGAGGGAAGGCCAGCCGTTCGGCAGCCTCGGCCCGCGCTGCCCTTCGACAGCCCGGGGAGGCGCCTTTCGGTCCGCCCGGGGATACGGGTCGCGTTTGGCCGACAGGGCATTCGTCTGCCCGTACAAGGGTTTGAGCGTGCCCTGCCGGGAAGGCTCGAAACGGTGCTTTCCCAATTTATCCGGCCGCAGCCTTTGCGGCCGGCCGGCCGGTGCCGCCCGCCGGTCGGACTCCATCGCGTTGTCCAGAACCAGTCCCTCTTCAAGACCGATGTCCTCGTCGAGCCCGATTTTCGAACGGCGCTCCTGCGCGATGGAAGGCGCCGCCATGACAAAGACGGCGGCCACGATGATCCAGGATCGGAGCATGACGAAAAGCCCTTTTTATAAATCGGCGCTCAGGAGAATAGTTGCGGCCCGCGAACTCCGACGGGACCCATATTCCACAAGGGGAACGGCCGCCTGCTGCCAAGGCCGGCAGACTGGTGAAACCGGAGGTAAATCTAGCATGCGAAGATTTGCCGAAGCTTTTTCAAAAAGGGGGCATATGCCAACGTGGTGCCCGAATCAGAACAAACAGCGCCCAGATCAGGCCGGGAGGATGAGTGATCTCCTTATCATAAGGTGAAAGCAGGGCCATTCGGGGGATAAGCGCTGTTCTCCACGGCAAATTCATTTCAGGTTTTTGTACACTGCTGAACCGCTACGGCCCTGCCCATGGCATGAACATGATTTTAAAATCGTCGATCTCCGCCACGCGGCAGGGTTGGCCGGCGGCTCCCTTTTGCGCTGTTGAATTTTTCACTCTAAGCTTGAAAAAGGAAGTTATCACCGTTCAACCGTGGCCAAGCACTCACGGCTCAGGAAACATCGAGCCCAATTTTAAAGTATAACCTTCCCCCTTCGCGGGGCGGATCCGGGCGAATTGAGACCGCGCCCGGCGGATCACCCACGAAGCCGTTCCAAAGCATGGAGCCCCAAACATGCGGGCCCATGGTCATCCGGCGTCGTCAACGCGGCTCGCCCCCGCCACATCGGATTGGAGGATGCGCACCCATGATCATCGCCATGGTTACCCAGAAGCTCGTTCAGCATGACGGGCAAGGGCGCGTCAACAGCGTCATCGCCGCCGAACTGCTGCGGCGTGGCCATGATGTTCTGGTCATCGCATCGGAGGTCGGGCCCGAGTTGCGGGACCATCCGCGCCTGCACTGGACGCGGGTGCCGCACTCCGGCGTCCCGACCCAGCTCCTCAAGGATCAGCTCTTCGCATGGCGCGCCGGCCGTCTGCTGAGGGACAGACGGGACGAGATCGACCTCGTGGTCATCAATGGATTCGTCTGCTGGTCGCCCTCGGACGTCAACATCGTGCATTTCGTCCATTCGGCCTGGATACGGTCGCCGGCCCATCCCGTCCGGAAAAGGGTCGGTCCGGTCAGCCTCTACCACGCGCTCTACAACCTCCTGAACGTCGCCTTCGAGCGATGGAGTTTCCGTGGCGCACGGCGGATCGTCGCCGTCTCCAGAACCGTCCGGAACGAGCTGCTGGCCGCCGGCGTCCCCCTGGGCCGCATCAGCGTCATCGACAACGGCGTGGATGCGGCGGAGTTCACGCCCGGAACACCGGATGGCCGTACCCTCGGTTTCGCGGAGGGCGGGCCGGTCGCCCTGTTCGTCGGCGACGCACGGACGAACCGCAAGAACCTCGACGGCGTCCTCCACGCGCTCGCCTCGGTCCCGGGGCTGAACCTGGCCATCGTGGGGGACGCCGAGGGCGGTCCCTTTCCGGCGCTCGTGGACCGGCTTGGCCTCGGCGCCCGTGTCCGCTTCCTGGGCCACCGGAAGGACGTCGCGGCACTCATGCGAGCCGCCGACCTGTTCGTCTTCCCGACACGGTACGAACCCTTCGGCCTCGTGCTTCTCGAAGCCGCCGCGAGCGGCCTGCCGGTGATCACCACGCGCGCGGCCGGTGCCAGCTGGCTTCTCGACGAGCAGGGGGCGATCCTTCTGGACGATCCGGAGAGTGTCGGGGGAATCGCTTCGGCCCTGCGGACGATCACCGACGATCCCGAACTGCGCCGGACCATGGCCGCCGCCGCCCGCCGCATCGCCGAGAGCCACGACTGGAGCGTCACGGCGGCGCGCTACGCCGATCTCATCGAATCCGCGATCCCTCTGGTCAGCCCGCCCTCGCAACGCCCCGGCGCACGGGCGCTCAGCGCAGGGTGATGTGCAGTTCCACCATCACACTGCCCTCCCCCGCCCCGGCATCGGCCGCCGCGATCCCGACGATCGAACCGGACCGGGAGCGGTCGCGTCCGGCCGCTTCTACCCGCGTGGGCTTTTGCGCGCCCGTCTGAAGGACGGCGCCCATCCGGATGGCGGGTTCCGTTTTGCCGACCGGCACGACGCCCTCGGTGGCAACCGGCACGACGGCCCCCTGCGGGCCGGAGCCGGCGGCGACGCCGATGGCCGGATTGTCGCCCTCCACGCGCCGGACGCGGTCGTAATCCCGCTGGACAGCATCGCCGGCCTCGACGCCGCCCTCCCCGACTCGGATGAAGTGGCCGGAGAAATCCTGGGTCCGGAAGCTGTTGGACTTGCATGTGCGGCCGACGAGCAGTGCCGGAACATCCGAACCCCGGCCGAGAACGAGCCGGTCGCCATCGTCGAACCGGTTTCCGACGGCCTCCTCCGCGACGATCACCGCTTTCCCGATCCCGCGGAAATCATCCCCGAAGGCCGCGGTGCCCCCCAGGAACAGGTTCCTTTCCAGGCGCCGGACATTGATGACGCCGTGGTAGGGCGTGGAGGGGTGCCGGTATTTCGGCAGATGGGAATAGCTGCAGCCGATGAAGCTGTTGCCGTAGACCTCGGCATCGCGCCCGTCGATCCAGCCGTTTCCACAGGCCTCGAAGGCGCAATCGACGAACTTGTTGTTCGACAGGAACGGCCGTTTCGGCGCTCCCTCCTCGGCGTGACAGCCGAAGGGGGAGAAGCCCATATGGCAGCCGATGAAGCTGCTGTGATCGATGCCGTTCTCCGGGGCCACGGCGATGGACGCAAAGGTGTTGCCGGCGAGATCGACATCGACCAGCAGATGGTCGCCGAAGCTGACCGTTCCCCCGGACCAGTAGACGCCATAATAGTTCTTCGCGATCTGGCAGGAGTAGAGCGAGGAATGGTCGCGCCAGACGTCAACCCCGGCCCGGAACCCGTAGATTCCCACGCGCTCGATGACGAAACGGGACGTGATTCCCAAGCCGCTCATCGCGGCCGGCGGCTGGGCGAGGCGGTCGCTCAAGCGCGGCCCATGGAACATGATGTCGGCGATCTTGGTCTGCTGGTACCCGTTCCGGTCGGGTCCGCCCGTCCGGCTTCCGGCCCTCAACGCGAAGCGCCCCGCCCCCAGATCCCCCGGCCAGGAGAGGACGGAGGAGCGCAGCCCGGCACCGCGGAGTTCCACTTCGTTGTAATCGTCGTCCCAACGCTCCAGGTTCGGCAGCACCAGTTCCGCGTCGAGGATGTAGCGGCCGGGTGGCACGAACACCGTGCCGCCATGGCCCGTGCGCGACAGGCTGTCGATGGCTCCCTGCAGCACGGCCCAGTCCGTTTCCTGCTCCAGGCTGACCACGTGCGGGTAGAGCTTCCGCGCGTCGCGCAGGGTTCGGAAGCGTTGCGACAGCGGGTGGCTGCGCCCGTCGCCGTGGGCTCCCAGATCCTTGATGGACAGGAAGCCGGCATGGCGCGCCGGGCCTGCGCCCGGCATCGACGGCGTGGCTGCGCGGGCGAACGGCGTGGCGGCAAGCAGCCCCGCCGTCCCGCCCAGAAAGGCACGGCGCCCGATCAAGCCCTTGCACCGACGGCGTGAACGGCCGGAGGGCAGGCTTTCGCCGCCCATCCCGCCGTGCCGTAAACCTCCTCGAGGCGGTCCAGATGACGGTCCAGCGTGAAGGGGGCTTTCCAGTAACGCTCATAAGCCTCGCGGCCCATTCTCAGCGCCGTTTCGTCGTCGGCCAGGTCTCTCAGCCGGGCGGCGAGGTCGTCGCTGTCCCCGCTACGGAAGACGAAGCCGTTCCGTCCGGGAGCGACCGCCTCCACGGCGGCGGTGTTGTCGCTGACGATGACGGGGACGCCGTTCGCGAGAGCCTCGTGGACGGCCAGCCCGAAGGTTTCGTACCAGTGCGAGGGAAGCACGACGACACGCGCCTTGCGGATCTCGGCGGTGACCTGCTCCGCCGGAAGCCAGCCGGCCAGGCTCGCGCCGGGAAAGGCCTCGACGATCGCCGAACGCTCCCCGCCGTCGCCGATAAAGCGCACGGGCACCCCCGCCTTGCGCGCCGCCTCGGCCAGCAGCACGGGACCCTTCTCGCGGGACAGGCGGCCGACGAACAGCACCTCGCGGTTCCTTTCCACGGGAGCAGGTCCGAGATCCCGGACGTCGATCGGGTTCGGAACATGCGCCAGGGCCGTGCCGGCCGGGATATGGGGTGCGATGACGGCGCGCTGCTTCTCGCTCAGCGTGATCAGGGTCATGCCGTCGATCAGGGAGCGGGTCGAGGCGGCCACCGCGAAGCGGGCGGACCGCCAGAGCTTGTGGTGGTAGGCGCGCGCGTCGCAGTGGGTCCGAAGGCAGGCCGGGGAGAGCGCTTTCAGCTCGCAGTTCCGGCCCTTCTGGAAATCGAAGAAGGCGCCGTTGGGGCAGAGCGCGAAATAGTCGTGCAAGGTGAAGAAGACCGGGAGGCCCGACCGGCGGCATATCCAGGCCACGCTGGGCGAAAGGGCCTTGGCCCAGCCATGGATGTGGAGAACGGTGTCCTCCGGCGGACAGGCGTCGATCACGGAGCGCAGGTACTTCGCCGCCGTGGCGTTCCATATTCCGCGGGCGGCGGTCTCCAGCCGGTTTCTGCCGTTCAGCAGGTCGCTTTGACCGAGGCAGACGACCGTCACGCCGGCGGCGATCAGCTCATCCTCCACCGGCCCGACCGCGGCGACGAAGATGACGCGGTGGCCGCGGCGGGCGAGCCCGCAGGCCCCCGCGATGGCGACCCTGGCGAGACCGCCGGATGTGTGCGCGTGGTCGCAGATGACCACGACCGTGCTTCGGCGCATGGGCGTTCGATCCTCTAGTGAAGGGCCTTCTGGTAGACCCGCAGGATTTTCTCGGCGATCACCGGCCAGTCGAAGCGCTGGCGGGCGTAACGCTGACAGAGGTCCTGGCCAGGCAGGCGCCGGCGCCCCTGAAGCGCGTCGGCGATCCCAGCCGCCAGCTCGCGCTCGCCACACCCGCCAAGCACGAGACCGCCGTCAAGCGGTCCCACCACGTCCGGCAGGCCACCGACCGGCGTCACCAGCACGGGCGTGCCGGCCGCCAGCGATTCCGCCACCGTGATCCCGAATCCCTCCAGCGACTGCGACGGCATGACGGAGAGGTCGGCGGCGCGGTAGGCGAGCGGCAGCAGTTCGTCGGGCACGAAACCCAGGAGCCGCACGTGGTTTTCGAGACGCAGCGCCCGGATCCCTTCCTGGAGCGCCCGCGCCTCCGGCCCCTTGCCGATGATCATCAGGAGCGCGTCGGGATTGCGCGCACTCACCTCGACCATGGCGGACAGCAGTTCGGACAGTCCCATCCTCCGGACCAGCCGACGCACCGTGACGACGACCTGGCGGTCCTGCGGCCATCCCAACCGCAGGCGCGCCTGCCGACGGTCCTCGGGGATGGCGAAGCGGCGCGCGTCGACCCCGCCCTCGACGAGCTCGATCTTGTGCTCCGGTACGCCGTACCGGTCGCGCAGTATGGCGCCGAACGCCCGCGACAGCACGACGAAGCGGTCGGCGCGCCCATAGACCGAACGCTCGATCATTCCCTTGATGTGGACGGCCATCCGGCTTCCGCCCTCCACGGCGCTTTCCAGGGCCCAGGGGCCGTGGAAATGAACGACATGAGGCCGCTCGCGCAGGACCGACAGCGCCGCGACCGCGGTCAGGGCGAAATGGGAGGCGACGATGTCCGGGTCGTGCCGCCGAAGGGCCGCGTGTATTCCGGCGCGCGCGGCCGCCAGGCGCCGCGGCAGGGCCGCCGTGGGCGGTGCGAAGGCGGCGGCCCGGCCCCCGCTCTCCGTCGCCACCTCCGGCGAGCCGACCACGAGGCTGCGCACCGCGCAGCCGAACGCGGGCAGGTGCCGGTCGAGGTGATACAGGACATTCTCGGCGCCGCCATGCGCCTCCGGAAACCAGCCCAGGCCGAGCTGGAGGATGGAGGCCGGTGGCTCCAAGCCGCGCGAGCGTTCCACGCCCGGCGCGGGCGCCTCGTCCGTCGCGCTGGAGGTCATCATGCCGGACGTCATCGTCCCCCCTCGGCGGATGCGTTTTCCGTTCGGAACTCCGCTGCCCGGGATTTGGCGAGCCCGTGGTTCTTGGCGGCCAGCGCCATGCCGAGAAAGAACCAGAAGCTCACGCCCGTCACCTTGACCAGCGTGTGTTCGAAGACCATGGAGATGAGGATGGTGACCGCGATCGCCTCGGAACAGCGCGCGAAGCTGTCCGCGGGCATGCCCCGGCGGCGGAACAGGCCGACCATCAGGATGGCGATGCCCGACGCGTACCCTATGGTGCCGGGCCAGCCCAGCTCGTAGGGGACGCGCATGAGGCCGCTGTCGAAATAGGCCATCACGCCCAGCTGGCCGTCGTTGGACAGCTTGGTCGCCGTGTCGACCGCGCCGAGGCCCGCCCCTCCGATGTTGGTCAACGCCTCCACCAGGAAGCGCCCGTAGAACTCCTGGCGCTCCTGGTAGCTGCGGTCATGCTCCATCGTGTTCAGGGAGTCGAAACGGGCCAGAATGACATCGCCGACCTTCGGTATGCTGAACAGGGGCACGACCGCGATGCTCAAGGCCGCCATGATCGCCAGCAAACGCAGCCTGTGCCGTCCCGGCATGGTGATCAGCAGATAGAGGAACACGACGAGCCCGGCCAGCCATGCGGCCCGCACGAGGCTCAGCATCAGGGACGCCAGGGCGAGGGCTCCGGCAAGCGGAACCAGCACGCCGCGGGCGGCTGGAAGCACCGCGATCCCGGTGATCAGCAGGAAGGCCAGGGGGCCGGAGGAATTCAGCGTGCTGAAGACCCGCACCTGCATGGGCAGGGGCTGTCCCTGGTTGGTCATCCCCACGCTGATCAGCCAGTAGGCGTCCCAGGCCGGCATGAAGAAATACTGCACCAGGCCGTAGCCGCCCACGACGATCAGGCCCCAGGTGAAGGTCCGCAGCACCTCGTCGCGGATCTGTGGATAGATGGGCCAGTGGAAGGCCGCATACATGCCGAGCGTGATCGGCACCAGCCAGTTGAGCAGGCCGAAGGTGGCCGCGGGAATTCCCGCCTGCAGGATGCCGACCAGATAGGAGTAGACGAGCCCCGCGATCACCAGCGCGAAGCCCACATAGGACCGGTAGCGCAGCATCGGCGCGTACATGATGATCGTCACCCAGGTCAGGCAGCCGACCAGGAAGGGCGTGATCATCACCGTGCTGATGGTGCTCCACCCCGCCTGATGATCCACGATGCGGCGGACCTCGGGCGTGAGGAACCACAACCACCAGGTGAAGCTGAGGAAGCGGGCCGGGTCCTGCATGCACAGCACGCAGCCCGTCGCCAGTGCCGCGGCCGGGAACACGACGGCCAGCAGGCGGGCCTGCCCCACGGCGCACAGCGCCAGGATCAGGAACCAGAAGGACCAGAGCGCGACACGGCCGATCTGCGCCCGCCATCCGCTTGGGCGCAGCGCTGCGTCCATGGTCATCGTCATGCGGCGGACTCCATCCGGTCCCGCAGCCCCGCGAGACGGCCGCGCAGGGTCGCCCGCAGCTTCGCGGCGGCATGCCGGTCCCCGCGCAGCGTCAGGCGCATCCACTGGGCCAGGCCGGGAAATTCGCTGGTTCCCACGAGGAAGGACCAGACGATGAAGACGCTCCGGTTGAAGGACGGGAAATGGTCCATCAGGGCGACGGTGTCGTTGAAAGCCGCGTTCTCCTGGGCGAGCGGATGGAAATAGCCGGCGCCGCGCTGATCGACGTCGTGGCGCACGCTCGGGAAATGGTCCACGGCGACGCGCGGATCATAGACGAGCCGCCAGCCGCTCCTCCTCAGCCTCAGGGAAAAGTCCAGGTCGTTCTGCACCTGCGCGCCGGCCCCGCGCAGGCGCGTGTTCAGGCGCAGGCTCCCGATGGCGGAACGGCGCAGGCTCCAGTTGGCGCCCTTGAGGACGTCCACGTCGCAGGGCCGCTCGACGCCCAGATGGTGGTTTCCGATCACGCGCCCGAACCACTGGAGCCGGCCGACGGTGCGGGCGCGGCCGCTTTCCAGCCTGCCTTCCTTGAAGACGTAGTCCCGGCCCCCGACCCCGCCGATGCGCTCGTCCAGGTGATACCAGGCTTCGATGCGCTCGATCCAGTCGGCGTGCGGAACCGCGTCGTCGTCTGTGATCGCGACGATGTCCCCCCTGGCATGATCGAGCGCCCGGTTGATGGCCATGACCTGGCCGGGCAGGTCCAACTCCACGATGTCGAGCGGCAGGACGCGGGCGAAACGCTCCGCCATGGCGCGGGAGGCGGGATCGTCGTCGCGCACGGTGACGATCATCTGGTGGGGCGGCATGGTCTGCGCGGCCAGCGCCTTCAGGCACTGCTCCAGCCGGTCGGTGCGCTTGTAGGTCGGCACGATCACCGTCACCCGGAAGGTGCCGCGGCCGGAACGCTCGGGCCTGTCCGGTCCCTCGCCGAGGCGGCTTGCGATGCCGGTGGTCATGGAACGGTCGTGCATGCTGTCCTGCCCTGCGGTTCGGTTCGGCTGTTCGAAGTCGGAGCGTTCAAAGCGGCAGTGGGGCCAGCTGCGGGCGGCGGACCTCGTCCCTGGCCCTGCTGCGCGGCGCCATCGCCGGCGCGTGCATCCAGCCCGCGATCGTGTCCCGCATGCGGTTGTTGAACACGGTCTTGCTGAAGCGCGCGGCGTGTTCCCGGATGATGTCGGGCTGGAAGACATCCGCCTGCTCCTCGAAGCGGTCGACGAGATCCATGATCGCCTCGGGTGTCTGCTCGTCGAAGAACAGGCCGGTGATGCCGTCCTTGACCGTCTCGGTCGCCCCGCCGCGGGAAAAGGCCAGGACCGGTTTCCCCGCCGCCATGGCCTCGACGGGAACGATCCCGAAATCCTCCTCGGCGGCGAACACCAGCGCCCGGCAGGTGGCGTACTGCCGTGCCAACTCCTCGTCGGAGCACCGGCCGAGCAGTTGGACCGTCGGTCCGGCGATGCGCTTCAGCCGCGCGAACTCCTCGCCCTCGCCCACGACGACGAGCGGCTTCTGCATCCGGTTGAAGGCCTCGACCACGATGTCGGCGTGCTTGTAGCGGACGAGTTGGCTGACGAAGAGATAGTTGCCGCCCGATTCCGACTCCGCCGGGTAGTGGGCGGTCTGAACGGGCGGGTAAATGACCGTCGCCTCGCGGCGGTAGGCCCGCCAGATCCGCTGCGCGACCGTGTCCGAATTGGCGATGAAGTGGTCGACGCGCGCGGCCGTCGTCAGGTCCCATTGGCGCAGGCGGTGCATCACCAGCGGCATCAGCGGACGGATCAGGGGACCGGCGGAGGAGAGATAGTCGTGATACCCGCTCCACACGTATCGCATCGGCGTGTGGCAGTAGCAGACATGCAGGGCGTCGGAGCGGGTGAGGACGCCCTTGGCCGGCCCGGATTCGCTGCTGATGACGAGGTCGTAGGCGCTGAGGTCGAGCTGCTCGAGCGCGAGCGGCATGAGGGGAAGGTACTTCTGGTAGAGCCGATGCGAGAACGGCAGGCGGTCGATGAAGCTGGTGTGAACGTGATGCCGTCTGATCGTTTCGGATATGTGCTCGGGACGATAGACGTGCGTGAACACATCGGCGCCCGGATAGAGGTCGCACAAGGCCTCGACGACCTTCTCGCCTCCCCTCATCCCGACCAGCCAGTAGTGAACGATGGCGACCTTCATGACATACCCCTCCCCTGTTCGGGACGACTGTTTTTCGAAGACGGTTGCCGGGCCGGGATTTTCCTGGGCCGAGCCCTTCCCGGACCGGCTCAGCGGCTCTGGCGCAGCAGGTAGGGCCGCACGGGCGGTGGCCGGACGCCGTACTCGAGGTTGGCGTGGTGGCGGGCGTTGACCATCGAGAGGACAGCGCCGCTCACCCGACCACCGACCTCGCGCAGCTGCTTGAGGCTGGCGTTGGCATGGCTCGTCGCGGTCCGCGCCCAGCGCACGACGAAGAGCACGCGGTCGGCGAGCGGTGCCAGGATCAGGGCGTCGGATGCCGACATGACCGGAGGCGTGTCGAGAATGATGATGTCGTAGCGCTCGGAAAGCTCGACCAGGAGCGACAGCATCGCCTTGGAGCCGAGGAGCTGCTGCGGCCGCGCGGTGGGCCGGCCGGCGCTGATCGCCGCGAAGCGGTCGCACCCGTCCCCGCGCAGCACATCGTCGAGTTTGGCATGCCCGCCGAGAAGGTCGGTGAGGCCGACGTGGGGCATTTCCGCGCCCAGGATCTGATGGATGGCGGGCCGCCGC
Organism: Azospirillum sp. SYSU D00513; assembly: GCF_017356015.1. Lineage (GTDB taxonomy): Bacteria > Pseudomonadota > Alphaproteobacteria > Azospirillales > Azospirillaceae > Azospirillum. Next base: position 58,719 of record NZ_JAFIQV010000006.1, on the reverse strand, counting down.
GTGTCGCAGTCCACGATGACGACGCGTTGGCCGCTGTCCGCCAGATAGGCACCGAGCGCCACGGCCATGGTCGTCTTGCCCTCGCTCGCGACGGAGGAGGCGATCATGATGACCTCGGACCGCTCGTCGGAACCGGACAGCCCGTTGGCGCCGACCAGCTTCATCCGGGCGCAAAGGCGCCAGATGGCTTCCGCGAACTCGGCGCCCTTCTCGTCCTTGCAGGACAGGGGCCGCACATTGTCGGTCCACTGCTTGCGGCGAAGAAGAGGCACGGCCCCGAGGGTGGGCAGCCCGAGAAGCGCTTCGACCTGGTGCGAGCTGTAGAGGCCGCGCTGCATGATCACCAGCACCAGCGCGACGCCGACCGCCAGGGCGGTGTAGACGAAGCCGGACAGCGCCGCGAGCAGGTTCTTGCTCGGCCAGACGGCCGCGAAGGGCACGGAGGCGGTGGTGACCACGCGGATGTCCGGCGTCATCTGCATGGCCTGGAGCACCTGCGTCTCCTTCAGCCGCGTGATCGCGCGCCGGTAATTGTCGTCGGACGCGTCGGCCATCCTTTGCAGCTGGCGGACGTTCACGTCGCCTTCCATCGCGCTCAGGGCCCGTCCGCGCAGATCGTCCAGGCGCTTGGTGAGATCCTGAACCCGCGTGAAGTGCTGCTCGACGTCGGCCCGCAGGTTGCGCACGGCGCGGCCGATCTCCCCCGCCACGGAGGCGTTCAGGTTCTGAAGCTCCGCGGTCGCGCTGACCACCACGGGGTGACGGTCGCCGTACTGCTGCCTCAGTTCCGCGAGACGGGCGTTCGCCGTGATCTGCCGTTGCCGGAGTGCCGTGATCAGCGGATTGCTGATGATGGTCGGCCCGCCGGAAGCGCCCCTGCCATTCTCGATGGCGAGGAGTTGCTGCAGCTGCGCCTGGCTGGCCTCATAGGTGCTGCGGGCTTCGGTCAACTGGGCGCTCACCGCGGACATTTCCTCCGCGACCAGAAGGCCGTCGCGGCCACGGGTGAGCCCCGTTTCCGAGCGCAGCGCGTCCACGGCGGCCTGCCCGGTTTCCGTCATGTCCGTCTTAAGGTCCTCGAGCTGGGACTGCAGCCATTGGCTCGCCCTTATGGTCGCCGCCCTCTTGGCCTCGCTCTGCATCGCGCCATAGTTCTCGACGACCGCGTTGGCGATCCGTGCCGCGAGCTTGGGATCCTCCGCTTCGAACGTGACCCGGATGGCGCGGGACTGCACGGCCGGGGAGACCGTGAGTTTCTTGAGAAGGACGTCGGTCACGAGGTCGAGCGATTGGGGCTCGTCAAGACGTTGTGCGGGTGCGGGCGCCTGCGCGGCCAGCACGGTCCGCAAGCCTTCCGGAAGGAACGCCGCACCACCGGAGAGCCAGCCGAACAGGCGGGTCAGGGTGCCGCCCGCGGGTTCGAGCAGACGCCTGTATTCCGGTTCCTGGACCAGATTCGTCTTTTCGACGACGCGCCGGGCCAAGTCGCGGGACCGGAGCACCTCTATTTCGGTGTTCACCGTGTCGAGGTAGATCCCCATGGCATCCGAGACCATGGGGATGTTGATCACCCTGTTCGGATGCGGATCGATCACGACCACCGCCGTGGCCGTGAACAGCGGCGTCATGCTGCGGATCAACAGAAGAGTTGGAATCCAGAGAATCGCGATGACGGTCAAAATAAGCAGCTTCTGCCGCCAGAGCGTCTGCAAAAGCCGTTTGACATCGATCTTGTCCGCCTCCGCCCCGACCGGCGGCGCGATTGGTCCGGTCACACCGACCGGCAACCGACTGTTCTGTGCATCCATTTGGCCAGCACTCCTTTTCCTCACCTTTGGCACATTCAAGTTACTGTCCTAGTAACTTCCCCTTCTTTGAAAGACGACGAAAACGGTTTTCACCATGATCATCAGGTCGCGGTATGTGCTTGCGGTGTTCGCGTAGCGCGCATCAAGCAGAACCCGTTCATCGTAGGACGTGTCGCTGCGCCCGCTGACCTGCCAAAGTCCCGTGATCCCGGGACGGCACGCGTAATAATGGCCGATGTACTTGCCGTACCGTTCGATCTCTGCCGAAACGATCGGCCGTGGCCCGACGAAGCTCATCTCACCGCGGATCACGTTCAGGATTTGCGGCAGCTCATCAAGGCTCGACTGGCGGAGAAACCGCCCAACTTTCGTGACGCGCACATCCTTTTTAAGTTTGAAATCCCTTTGCCATTCGGCGCGCGCATCCGCGTCGCGTTTCAGCAGCTCCTGCAGGACGTCATCGGCATTCACCACCATCGTGCGGAACTTGAGGCATTTGAACGGAACGCCGTTCTGTCCGATCCGCGTGTGCCGAAACAACACGGGCCCGCCATCAAGGGCGACAATGCACGCAATGACAATATACAGAGGAAGGAAAAGAATGGCAGCAATCAACGCAATCGACAAGTCCAAAATGCGCTTCGTTATCTTGTAAAGAACCTTTCCATTGGTTGTCTTTGCGATCTTGACACTGACGTGCCGCTGAGTGGCCGGCGCTTTTGAAGCGTAGTAACGCGTCGATGATGTTTCGACCATGGTTCTCGATAGCTTCGGATTCTCCATTTCAGCCACTCCATTGATCGATTGGCCTCCCCGTACCTTCGAATTTCAAGAAGGTTTCCGGCAGGCGGAGTTTCATGGATGTCATTCCACGTTCTTCCCAGCCCCGATTGCGAGGCGATGCGTCCGCATTCTTTCTTTGCGCGCAGTTTCCGCGCTCAAGGGCTTTGGCCGGACCGGAAAGCCCTTGCACGGATGGATCACTCCACGCCCGGCCAGCGCAACGCGGCCCTTTTGAAAATCGCCTTTGCAGAACTTTCAAATCCTGCGAAGCCGACAAACAGAATGGATACTCGATGGAGGATTTTCGTTGTTGATGCAGAAAACACAGAACCCCGTTCAACAGGCCCGGCGTTCATACGAAGGATGATGCCGCAGCCACGGATGCGGGCTCGCGACGATATACCAAATTATGTGTGCCCGATCATGGCATCTTCTCTTTCCGCTCGCAAGATGTTTGCAAGCTCCATCCAAGTCTTTCTTTTCAGGACTTCATCGCCGTCTTCACGCCCGCTCCATCACGTCCGTCCGGGCCGCCATCTTGCCCGACCTTTGCGCCAGGAGGCGGGCGTAGCGCGCGACGACGTTCGGCGTGACGTTGATGAGCTGGCCCGATGTTCCCCCGCCGGCGACCATCTGGGCGATTTTGAACACGGTCCGCCCCTTTTCCAGCACTTCGCCCGGCAGCAGCCACAGGATGGAGTCGATGTTCGAGGCCAGCCAACCAGGCCGCTTGGCGCGCAGAAGCTGCCGTTCCGCGGTTCGGACCTGCCCGGTCGACCCGACGGTGTAAAAGGGCGACCATCCGTCCCAATCACCAGCGGTGAAGGGGAGTGCCACGAAGTCTTCCGAGACGAACGGCGCTTCCGACCGTCCGAACGAGGCTTTCGTCCACATGTAATCGAACCCGGCGGACCGCACCGCTTCGGCGAGGGCCGGATCGATGGGACCGGGGCGGGCGCGGTCGAACGGGCGCCAAGCCTCGTAGAAGCGGTCGAGACGGTAGCGGCGGAGCGCGCTTCCGATCACTCGCCGGGCATCCCGCCGCCCCGATGCCGCCGGCGCCGGCTTTCCCCCACCCTCCACCGCCTTTTCCTGCGGCCGGGGACGCGGCGCGATGCGGATCACCGGACGTCCGTCCACCCAGGAGAAGCGGGGCGTCGTGCCGTCGACGAGCTTGGTGTCGACGAGCGGCCACCACCCCTTCGGCATCAGGCTTTCCGGAAGGACCTCGGCGAGTTCGCGCCGCGTGTCGGCGAGCAAGGCCGCAAGCTCGTCCGGAGGCATCATGCCTTCGGCGCAGACGCCGCGGCCCGTGCTTCCCAGCAGAAGCTCCACTTGGCCCGCCACGCCGCCATGCTCCGGCGGCACGCCCAGCAGGGCGAAATCCGATGGGCTTGCCTGCGCAAGGCTGTCGGCGGTAATCACCAGCCCGCAATGCAGGCCGGTCGCCGAAACCAGATCGAGGATTCGGGGAATGCAGTGCAGCTCGCGGATCATTCCCGACCACAGGACGAGCGTGGATAGCACGCGTCCCTCGTCCGCCCAGCGGCGCAGGGTGGCGTCGTCCGGCTCGAGTTCGGCCGGCGGCCTGGGCGGGGACGGGATCCGGGGAGGGACGGCCGACATGCTCGCGAAGGGCGGATCCGGATCGACGATCTGCAGTCCCCGGCCGAGCCGTGCGAGCGCGAAGAAGTCGTGATCGTCGAACTGCCGGCCGTACACCGGATCGGCGCCCGCGCGTATGAGGTCGGCGGCTCGCTCGATCACGTCGGTCTGCGGCCGGCCATAGAGAGGAAGCAGCCTTTTGCCAACCGCCAGGGGAAGCTGAGCGGCGATGAGGTCAGGATCGCCGAGCAGCGTTCCGCGTCCCCATCCGGCATGCCGTTCCGCGAGCCGCGCGGTGAGGGTCGCATAGCTTTCGCCGCCGACCTGCCCTTCCACGCCGTCGAGACCGCCCGGGAATCCATTGGCACGATCCGGATCGACGAAATGCCCGACGAAGCGGCGGACGCCGAGAGTTTCGAGCCGCGCGCGCAGGTCCGCGTCGCACGTCACGTCGATCCCGACGCCCCCGTCCTGCAGAAGGCGGGGGTACAGGAACGGTGCGGTGACGATGCTCAGGGGACCTTGCGGCGCGGCGTCCAGCACCGCCGCTTCCGCCGGCAGGGTCTGCCCGAGACGCGGGAAGACGGCGGCGTAGATGTCCGCGGGGTTCCGGCTGCGCCCCAGGCTTTCGCCATTGGCCTCGATGACCGGCCAGAGCGGCGAGAAGGGATCGCCGACCGCGACCACCCGGTAATGGGCCATCAGCCACAGCGCATGGTCCAGATGCCGGCCGCCGGCAACCAGGCTGCCGCTGGCCATGGATTCGGACAGCCCCCCCTCGTCCCATCCGCCGAAATGGCGCCCGCTGCGGCGGTCGTCGTAATAGGCGTCGAACGCCCATCCGGCGCGCTGCGCGGCGGCCGCGAGCGCGGGGCCGACCGCGCAGCGATGGCGGTCGCGTGCGTGGGCGAGGTACAGCAGCAACGAGGGCTTCATCAACAAGGGTTTCATGACGTCTCCCGATCCCCGCGATGGCACCACCACAGGTGCCACTTCGCGACCCCGGGGGGACCGAAGCGTTCCGTCCGGTCGAGGTCGAGACCGACCGACTTGAGCGCCGACTGCATTTCGCCCGCCCAGTGATGGCGCACGAGCTTGCTCCATTCGGGCAGGACGCCGCCATGCCACATGGTGGCGAGAAGCCGGTGGGGCCGGTACCGGAAGTAGCTGGGGTAGGCGAGCACCCAGAGCGGGTTGGCGTTCGTGGTGTCGCACACCACGCGTCCGCCGGCGCGGGCGACCCGGCGAAGCTCACGCGCGCCCTCCTGGAGGTCCGGTAGATGGCAGAGCAGATCCAGCGCGATCACGAGGTCGAACTCGCCATCCTCGAAGGGCAGCTTGCGCGCATCGGCCTGCCGGACCTTGAGAGCGGGGAAACGCTCCTTGGCCTCGGCCAGCATCTCGTGCGAGATGTCCACGAGCGTGACGTCATGCCGGTCGGCGAAGGGCCCGGTGATGCGGCCGTACCCGCCGCCGACGTCCAGGATCTTCATGCGCGGCGCACGGGCCAGCTCGGCCGCGACGGCCTGCCGCTTGGCATCGTAGATCCTGTAGAAGGGCGTCGTCGGATGATCCGGGCGGAAGTGCCGCCGGTAGCCGTTGTTGTAGATGGTCTTGGACGCGGGCTTGACCCGCTCGGCCATGGCGTGCGCGCACAGCTCGGCGACCCGGCCGGCGATGGCGTCGGCATCGAAGTGAAGGGCGCGGTGCCGGGCATGCTCGCGGGCCGAGGCCAGCGCCGCGCGGTCCGATAGCCGGATCATCAACTCGTCGCGCAATGCCCCGGCGTCGCCCGGAGGGACCAGCCATCCGGACCGGCCCCGCTCAACGATCTCGGGGATGCCCCCGGCGTCGCTCGCGACCACGGGAACGCCCAGGGCGAGCGCTTCGACGACGACGAAGCCGAAGCTTTCCCACAGGGAGGGAATGACGGCAAGCTCGGCCCGGGCGACGATGGACAGGGCTTGCCGCCTCGGCAGGGCGCCGAGCAGATGGACGCGCCCGGCGAAGGGCGCCAGGTGCTCCTTGAAACGCGTGATCACTTCGGCGCTTGGCGCGTCCTCGCCGCCGACCACGACCACATGAAGGTCGGGTTGCGCCGCGAGCACGGCCGGCAGGGCCTCGCCCAGCGGCCCGATGCCCTTGCGCGTCTCGAGGCGGCCGAAGAACACGATGAAGCGCTCAGGCAGAACGCGCGGCGGAGCGGATGCGCCCGCCGCGCGCACGGCGGCGATGTCGATCGAGTTCGGGACGACCTGGATCACCTCGGGCGCCATACCCCAATAGTCCGCGACCTTGAGCGCGATCGCCTTCGAGGAGGCGTAGACGGCAGCGCTGCGCCGGGTCTGGTCGCGTTCGAGATAGTTCAGGACATGGGTGTGCGGCGTCCAGGATTGCCCGTTGATGTCCGTAACCATCCCCGTCGGCGTCGCGAGCCGCGTCACCACGGGAACGGAGGTGAAGCGCGTTATCCACCAGGCGTTCGCGTCGAACTCGGCGGCATGCACGACGTCCGGCTTCCAGCCGAGCGCCGCGTCCGCGAAGCGCTTGTTGCCGCGGAGCCGATCCAGCACCGATCGGATGCCCAGGCCGGGTTGGAGCCGAACGACGGTGACGCCGTCCTCCACCGCCGTGCCGGCGTCTCCGAGCGTCACCACCTGGACCTCATGCCCGGCGCGTGCCAGCGCACGGCCCATGGTGAGGGTGTGCGTGGCGATGCCGCCGAGAGGTTTGCTGGGCGGGTACTCTGGTGTCAGAAGTGAGATGCGCATGATGAGCTGAACCTCTCCGCTTGTTAAATCAATCGCCCATTTCCTCGGCGCGGGCCGGCGAGCGTGCGGGAAGATGCCGGTGGAGCATCGACCGGACCGGCTCCAACGCCGCCTTGAAAGTCGAGGCGGGCGGCCAGAAAGCGCTCCAGTCCAGATCGGCGGCCCTGCGGTACTGCATGGCCGTCGTCAGGAAGACGAGCGTGTAGGCGGTGGTGGATATGATCGCCGCGGCAAGCACGCCGCCGACCGGCAGGAAAAGGAACAGGCCGACCACCGTCACGATCATGCCAAGCGACTGGGCCAACGTTGCGGTGAAGGGCCGGTTCTCGGCGTAGAGTCCATTCAGCAGGATGCCAGCCGCCGCGTACAGCACCGCTCCCGGTAGAAGTATTCGCAGCAGGAGGACGCTTTCGGCGAAGTCTTCCCCATAGACGATCCGTATCGCATGGTCGGCAAGCACGAAGAGACCGCCGCCCGTCACCAGGCCGAGCGCGACCGTGAAATGCAGCGTCTTGAGAATCAGTTCACGGCCACGCTCGCCTCTTTTCGCCGCCGCGGGCATCACGATCGTGGCCAAGGCTCCGGAGACGCTGACGAACAGCCAGGCGAGGCTCGTGGCGAGAGCGTAGTATCCAACGCTGGCGGCGGTCAGAAAGGCCGGAATGATGAGAAGGTCGAGCCGCTGCGTGACCACGCCGCTGACGATTTCGCCATGGGTGCGGAGCGCATACCACAGAGTGGCCCGGCCCAACCGAAAGTCGGGACGCGCCAGCCCATGCCGTTTCAGGACACCCGCCGAGGCCGCGACCAGGACGAGGCTGCTCATGAACCCCTGGGCGAAGACCGCATTCCGGACGGTGAAATCGCCATGCAGCCAGAGCACGAGATATATCGCCGCCGTTCCGGCGGGCTGAACGAAGTTCAACACATTGAAATAAAAGAATCTCTGCTCGCCGAGAACGATGCCGAGGACCAATTCCGAAAGCAGGGCCACCACGATGATCGGGACGTAGATCCTTGCGATCTGCAGCGTTTCCTCGGACTGCGCGGAAAGCAGCGCGGGGAGCATCAGTTCACCGGCGACCACGGCGATCGCGGCGACCGGAAGGAGCATCACGACCCAGGTCGTGAAAAGCCGTCCGGCAATAGTCCCGTCGCGGGACAGGAAATAGGTGACGGCCTTTCCGCAGCCCATTCCGAACAGCCAGCCGAGCACTTGCGGCACGGTGAGCACGGCGGTCAGCGCGCCGCGCCCCTCCGGGCCAAGCGTACGGGCGATGAGCATTCCCGTCAGCAGCCCGACGCTCAAGGTCAACAGGGTCATGGCGATGGTTGCGGCCCCATCCCGTGCGAAGTTGCCTTGCGTTCGGGGCGCCGGTGACGTTGCGGCCGGCGGTTTTCCGGAGACGCCCGAGGCTTCAGGCGTTGGAAGCCGCGGCTCGTCCCCGTGCTTCGCCTTGGCCTTCTTTAAAAAGAAGGCAATTCTTTTTCTCATGAAGGATGTCCTTCCCGACAACGTCTTTTGACTTTGAAAGGAACAGCGACGCCGTTGCTCCGCAGCGGGAGTGGCGGGATGTTTTTTCTTTTAAGACCCTGGTTTTGAAAAAGCCCCGACCACATGAGCATCGCCAAGGTCACACCGCATGACGCTGGCCTCAGGGGGCACTTTTGCTTACTTTTTCATTTTAAAGGGGACCTCTGTGACACTGTCATAGCCGGCGGATGTGTTTGAAATCCGCCAATAGACTGCCAAAAATCGACAAATCCAGAGTACGTAACGCAATAATTTCGAGTCAATACACAAATCGCTCATTATCTGATTGAGCAAGGAATCCCTGACCTTCCATCCCGATGCTCGCCCGATAATGAGGTATATTCTTAAACATAAGTGGGAAAGCAGCAGCCCTCCTGATTCATCCCGGACACATGAAAGCCGGATTGCCAAGGACAACGGCTATCCGCAAACGGCATCCCGAAGAGCGGGGGCATCCGCCGCTTTCCTGGATTTCCCAGTCGTTCATGCGTTTGCAAGATGGAGCCGCAGGGTTCTTTAACGCAACTGAAGGAGAGAATTCCAGGTGTTTTAAAATTTTCAGCCATGGCCTATCCGATTGGAGCAGCTTGGAACATGAGCGCATCCTCTCAAAAGAGGCAAAGAAGCTCAGTTGGCCAGGTTTTTCAATGGATCACAACAATGCGCTTGAACTGCCCGCTCTATGTTTTAAAAAGCATGAACGCGACACAAGCGTTAAACATTACAGCCGATCAAGAGACAGATCGCTCGGCTGCATCCCCATCTTCTTTTTCAAATTCAAAGCATGCCAACACGGGTATTCTTCAAGGCATTCCCTGCAAAAAGATCCTCTTTTTTAAAAGCCGGACCCTTATCCGTGAACTGTAAGGGGCTTTGCGCTGAATCTCCCAGAACAGGTCATCCTCAAAGGAGGAAAACCATGCCCAACCGAATCCTTCCTGTCCTACTGTCCGGCGGCGCCGGCATGCGGCTGTGGCCGATGTCTCGGGAGCTTTACCCGAAACAGCTTTTGAGCCTCTGCTCGGAGAAGTCCATGCTCCAGGAAACGGCGCTTCGCGTTTCCGGCGCCGGACGCTTCGCGGCGCCTCTGGTCATCTGCAATCAGGAGCACCGCTTCTCGATCGCCGAACAGCTTCGCCAGACCGGCGTCACGCCGGGCGCGATCATTCTGGAGCCTGCCGGGCGCAACACGGCGGCAGCCTGCGCCGTCGCGGCGTTGCGCGCGGCGGAAACCGAGCCCGATGCCTTGATGCTCGTGCTTCCGGCGGACCATCGCATCCATGACACCGCGGCCTTGCTGGAGGCGGTGGACAAAGCGGCGGAGGCAGCACTCGCAGGGCATCTCGTCACCTTCGGCATCGCCCCGACCCGACCGGAAACCGGCTACGGCTACATCCGGCGCGGTCGCGCGGTTCCCGGCCGGCACGGCGTCCATCAGGTGGCCGAGTTCGTCGAAAAGCCGGAGCGCGCGATGGCGGAACGCTTCGTGGCGGGCGGCGAGCACAGCTGGAACAGCGGCATGTTCCTGTTCCCGGCAGGCCTGCTCCTCACCGAGCTGGAGCGCTACGCTCCGGACGTGCTGAAGGCGGCCCGGGCGGCCCTGGCCGGGGGCTGCGCCGACCTCGACTTCTTCCGGCTCGAGCGACAGGCGTTCGAGGCCGCCCCTTCCCTCTCCATCGACAACGCGGTGATGGAGTTCACCGACAAGGCGGTCGTCGTGCCCTGCGATCCGGGTTGGACCGACGTCGGCGGCTGGGGCGCCCTGTGGGAGATCGGGGCCAAGGACGATCACGGCAACGTCGCCGTCGGCGACGTGGTCACGGAGGATGCCCGCAACTGCTACATCCGCAGCGAGGAACACCTGACCGCGGTCGTCGGGCTGAACGACGTCATCGTCGTGGTGACCGACGACGCCGTTCTCGTGGCCGGCAAGGACAAGGTGCAGAACGTGAAGGCCGTGGTGGAGCGGCTGAAGAGGCAGGGGCGCCCCGAACCGGTCTCCCATCGGAAGGTCCACCGCCCCTGGGGTTCCTTCCAGTCGGTCCATGCCGGCGCACGCTTCCAGGTGAAGAACCTGACCGTGCTCCCCGGCGCGAGGCTGTCCCTGCAAAAGCATCATCACCGCGCCGAACATTGGGTGGTGGTCCAGGGCACCGCCCTGGTCACGCGTGGCGATGAGACGCTCACCGTCTATGAGAACCAGTCCGTCCACATTCCGATGGGCACGGTCCACCGCCTCGAGAATCCCGGCAAGGTGCCCTTGTGCCTGATCGAGGTGCAGTCGGGCTCCTATCTCGGCGAGGACGACATCATCCGCATCGACGACACCTACGGCCGTGCCTGAAAGGTGGGTCGTTCCTCCGGACCGGACGGTCCCGGAGGAACGACCGCCAGGAAGGCCCCGGAGCAATCGCGAGCAAGCACCTTTCGGTCCGACGCATTATTTGCAAAAGGAGATGCGCCATGAAAGCAGGCAGATACAATTTCACCAGCGAGTCCGTGTCCGAAGGTCATCCGGACAAGGTCTGCGACCGCATTTCCGATGCCATCGTCGACCTGTACCTGTCCCAGGATCCCTACGCCCGCGTCGCGGTCGAGACGATGGCCACGACCAACCAGGTGGTTCTGGCCGGCGAGGTGCGCGGCCCGGCCTCCATCACCGCCGACCGGCTGGTCGAGGTGGCGCGCGAGGCGGTGAAGGGCATCGGCTACGAGCAGGACGGCTTCCACTGGAAGAACATGGACGTGAAGTGCTTCGTCCACTCCCAGTCGGCCGACATCGCCGTCGGCGTGGACGCCGCCGGCAACAAGGACGAGGGCGCCGGCGACCAGGGCATCATGTTCGGCTACGCCTGCCGCGAGACGCCGGCCCTGATGCCGGCCCCGATCCACTACAGCCACGCCATCCTGAAGTCGCTGGCCGACGCACGCCACTCCGGTGCGGCTCCCTGGCTCGGCCCCGACGCCAAGAGCCAGGTGACCCTCCAGTACGAGAACGGCAAGCCGGTCCGCGCCACCGCCGTGGTGGTCTCCACCCAGCACGCCGAGGGCGTGTCGCAGGAGGAGGTGCGCGAGCTGGTGCGCCCGCACATCCTGAAGATCCTGCCGGAAGGCTGGATGTGCGGCGAGGACAGCTTCTACGTCAACCCGACCGGCCGCTTCGTCATCGGCGGCCCGGACGGCGACGCCGGCCTGACCGGGCGCAAGATCATCGTGGACACCTACGGCGGGGCGGCCCCGCACGGCGGCGGCGCCTTCTCGGGCAAGGACCCGACCAAGGTGGACCGCTCGGCCGCCTACGCCGCGCGCTACCTCGCCAAGAACGTGGTGGCGGCCGGGCTGGCCGACCGCTGCACGATCCAGGTCTCCTACGCCATCGGCGTGTCCAAGCCGCTGTCGGTCTATGTGGACACCTACGGCACCGGCAGGGTGGACGAGGACCGCCTGTCGGTCGTCCTCCAGCAGCTGGTCGACCTCAGCCCGCGCGGCATCCGCACGCATCTCGGGCTGAACCGGCCGATCTACGCCCGCACCGCCGCCTACGGCCATTTCGGCCGCGAGCCGGACGCCGACGGCGGCTTCTCCTGGGAGCGCACCGACCTTGCGCACGACCTGCACACCGCCTTCTACTGAGGGCCTGCCGCCTCCTCCCACGTGGCGCAGGGCCGCGGATCCAAGATCAATGCCGGATCGGCCGGAACGGACATGCCGCCCGCGAACGTGCCGATCACGTTTGGGCCTTGTCGATATGATGGGGCGTGCGGGATGAACCGTGGAGCGGCATCGCCGGGGCAATCCGGAAGGCTTCCCCCGCCCCATTTCCAATCCCCAGCGCTGCCTTTGTCATGGGCGTCCCTGCCACCGGCGGCATGACGGAGCGGCGACAACGGGCAACGCGCTGGAATTCAGCTTTCCCTGGAACGATGCTTTCCAAGGCCGAACGCTTTGGCCATATTGGACCGCGCCGTGCTGTAGTTCGGGGCCACCATGGGATAGCTCGACGGCAGTCCCCAGCGCGTCCGGTATTCCTCCTCACCCATGCCGTGCCATGTGCGAAGATGGCGCTTCATGATCGCGTTTCGCGCTCCGCATTCGAGGCACACGATGTAATCCGCGGTCACGCTCCTGCGGAGCGGCACGGCGGGGATAAGCTTCGTTGCCTCCGCCGGAGGCTCCTCTTCCTTCCCAAGGCCGCTCAGCGCGTCGTAGACGGTGCCGATAAGCGTTGGAAGGTCATCGGCGTTCAGCGGATTTCCGGCAAGGTAACCAGCAACGATCTCGACCGTAAGCTTTCGAAGCTTGGTGTCCACCTTGACCTCCCTGCATGTTTTGCCTGCATGTTTTCTGCGTTGGCCAACGTAGAGACCAGCATGCTTTGAACGCCTGTCGCGTTTTCTTTCGAACGCGACAGGCAGCGGGATCGGCATCCCTGCCGAAGAGAGCACGGAGGGAGCGCGGGCGTCGGTTGAGCCGTCGTGGAAAGCGGAACATCCGGCAGAACGCGGTGTGGGAGCCCCGACCGCCACACACGCCATGATTTGAACACAATACTGGCGTGATATGGAGACTGTCCAGCCTATGGGACCGCAGCTTTCAGGCAACTCGCTTTTAAAAACCACCCCGATATTATCGGCCTGGAATCCACGACCTGTTACGACATGCTCTCAAAAAACCTGACATCATGTGCCTGCAGGTTTTCATAAGAGCGGTCATACGGTCTGGTTGCCTGCGTTCATGATGCTTCAGTCGGCCAGCGCGCTCGTTCCATTGCATAAATTCTTCGTTTTGCGCGGCAGGCGGATGACCTTATTATCCTCACCCACGCGGTCATTGGCAGAATGTTTGTAAAAATGCCGAATGAGCCGATCATGGACCGGAGCAAGAGCGCCGCGCATGTCCAGGACCTCGACTTCCGTCGCACCACAGCTCGCAAGCATCGCGACTTGGTCCTTTGCCCTGTCGACGCCTTGTATTTCCTCGTAATAAGCGCTGCCATTCAGAGTGTAGCAAAGAGTGTATTCAGACTTTTTCGACATTTTGAATTAGCCTCCGCTTATTCCGCTTCATGGCGTTTGAAAGCTTTCTGACTGGATGTTGTCTGGAGGGCGCTCTGATCAAAAGCATATGTTCAGAGCGAAGCGAGCGGTCTTTTATTTCCCTCGATTTAAAAGGCCGCCCGGTCCTGAACTTCCTATCTGATGCACTCATCCATAGGCAACTAGCTTCACGATATAACCCTATTTTGATGAGGAACAGCGCGTATACTTTCGATAGTGAACCCCTTTTCAAATGAAAGCACGCCATTCTAACCTCACGGCTGACCATCCCCGAGCAAGCCGCAGGGAACAAAGGGAAAGATATGCAATTCATTGTGAAAAGCAGGCGTATCGTCCAGCTACTCTGAATCCGCATCCTACCGCACCGCAACAAGGTTCCAGCTGCAATTACCGCACTATGCCCCATCCTTAGCAAGGCGTTCGGAGCAATTACTTAACAGCATTTTAAAATGAAGCGCGCAATCGGATGTCCGTTCGCCCCGCAGCTGTCTTAAGCGAGGCCGAAGCCAAATGAACGAACGGGGTATTCCTAATTTGAGTTCTCCTGCGGGTCAAAATAGTCGGCCGACAGCAGGGCACTTGCAACCGCATCGCCAGCATGAATACCCCGATAGGATCATTTGCGTTTATGCTTTCGGTACGAACGGGCCGTTTGGAATCTTAACCGCGTCCCTTATCATATCGGACGTTGAGCGGCGCCGGTCCCTCGGAGTTCCGAGGGCGGACAGCCTTTTGGGACCGGCAAACAGGCAAGCCGCGACCACTGCGGCATGACCCCGGTCGGCAGGTGCCAGGCCCTCTGCGGGTCCGTTGAGGCCGTGTCATGACGCTGTTGACCAGTACGATGCGCACCCGCGCCCGCCGGTCCAAAAATAAACTTTCGCCGTCGTGCATCCAAAGGCGGGGGGCTCCGACTATAGGCGGCACAGGCCACCCGTTGGCTGAACTGTGATCGGAGATCCGAGATGAAGAGCATGATCCTCGCCGCCGTCGCCGCCCTTGCGCTCACCGCTCCCGCCCACGCCGACACGCTCGCCGCACTGGCCGGTTCCTCGCGCATCGCCATGATCGACACCGGCTCGATGACCATCGGGCGCATCATGACCCTCAACGGCACGGATTCGGAGATCGTCGGGATCGACGTCCGGCCGGCCGACGGAATGCTCTACGGTCTGTCGAGGAACGGTACGCTTTACGCCATCGACACCCGTGCCGGAACGGTCATGCGCAAATCGGCCCTGAGCGTGATGCCCGCCGCCGGTGCACGCGTGACGGTGGACTTCAATCCCGTGGCGGACCGCCTGCGGGTGATGGGGTCCGACGGAACCAACCTGCGCGTCAACGTCGATGACGGCATGACGACGAAGGACGGCATGCTCCGCTACGCGGACGCCGACACGAACCGGGGAATGACGCCCAGCATCGCCGCCGGCGCCTACACCAATTCCATGAAGGGCGCGAAGGAAACCGCACTCTTCGACCTGGACGCCGCGTCCGGGCTCCTGGTGAAGCAGGCACCGCCGAACGATGGCATCCTGGGCACGGTCGGCAAGCTCGGCGTGACGGGGTCGGGCATGGCCTTCGACATCGCGAACGAGACGGCGGGCGATGGCGCGATGCGGAACGTCGGCTGGCTGCTGACGGGCGGGACCCTGCACCGCATCGACCTCGCGACCGGCCAGGCGAAGAGCGTGGGCAAGGTCACCGGCGCGACGGACGAGTTCATGGACATCGCCGTGCTTCCGGCGGCGCGGTGAATCTCCGCCCTTCCACGACTCTTGGAAGGGTTGCCGAACTCGGCGGCAGCGTCGATAACGATACGGACCAACGCTGCCCGGAAGCCGGAATGACAGTAAGCTCGGAGGACTCCGCCCTGGACGAGGACGAACTCGGCAGAGCCCTTCAACGCTGCGCCGGGGGCGACCGTGCGGCGTTGCGGAAGATCTACGAGGGCGAGGCCGGGCGCATGCTCGGCGTCGCCCAGCGGATGCTGCGGCGCCCGGCCCTGGCGGAAGAGGCCGTGCACGACACCTTCCTCCAGGTCTGGCGCCACGCGGCCAGCTTCGATCCGGCGCGCGGAAGCGCGCGGGGCTGGCTCTTCGCCATCCTGCGCCACCGCGCCCTGAACATCCTGCGCGGGGAAGTCCGCACCGACCTCGTCGACGACTTCGAGCCGATGGGCCTCCTCAGCGAGGAGGACAAGCCGGATGCCATGATCATGCGGCTCTCGGAGAACGGACGCCTGAGGCGGTGCCTGGAAAAGCTCGACCCCGCGCGGCGCGACGCCATCGTGCTCGCCTATGGGAACGGGCTCAGCCACGGCGAGCTGGCCGGCCGGATCGGCGTGCCGCTCGGAACGGTCAAATCCTGGATCAGGCGGTCGCTGTCCGTCCTCAAGGAGTGCATGGGATGACGGCGGACGATCGCGACGCGTTCGCGGCAGCCTATGTTCTGGGCCTGCTGGATCCGCGGGACATGCAGGAGGCGGAACGGCTCCTGGCCGAGGACCCGGCCTACGCCGCCCATGTGGCGGACTGGCGGGAGCGTCTGTCGGAACTGGACCGGACGGCCCCGTCCCTCCCCCTCCCCCAGGGATTGTGGACCCGCATCGAGGCCGGCCTCGACGCACCCGCAACGGCGCAGCCGGCGGCGGGCATCCGGACGGAAACGGTACGGGCGGAAGCGGCTTGGCCGGAACGGAAAGCGCAGCCGGAGCCGGCCCTGTCCCGTCTCTGGCGCAGCCTCGGCTTCTGGCGGGGCATCGGGCTTGCCGCGAGCGCCGCCGCGGTCCTGCTGTCCGTCGCCCTGAGTGTGGCGGCCGTGCAGCTCGGCCGCAAGCCGGCGATGATCGCCGTGCTGCTCACCGACTCGCGCGAGCCCGCCGCCGTCGTTCATACCTTCAGGGACGGGCGCGCGGAACTCGTGCCCCTGGCGCCGATCGACGTTCCCGCCGGCCGGGCGCTGGAGATCTGGACCTTGTGGGACCGGGCGCGCGGTCCGGTGTCCATCGGCCTGATCGACGAAGCCCGCACGGTGCGGCTGAACCTGGATGAGCTGCCGCGGACCGACGAGGGACAGCTGTTCGAGATCACCCTGGAACCCAGCACCGGATCCCCGACCGGGCGCCCGACCGGACCGATCCTCATGAAGGGCACGGCCTCCGCACCGCTTTAGCGCAGGGACAACCATCCGGCGCAGAGTGGAGACGCTGGCCGCCCTCCTCTTCATAAATCTTTCACATGGAAGCGCTTCGGCGCTTTCGTGGTAGCGCTGTATGATCCGCCGAACCGGACACAGGCGGCAGGCGGCCGAAGGAATGAGCACCGAGAGTTTGAGCCGGCCCTCGCGCCCGGCGCGGCGGAGCAAGACGCGCACGCTCGTGCCGCTGGCGGGGTTGTTGGGCGTCGCGATCACGACGACGGCGCTGATCGGGATGTTCGGGCTCTATTACGCGCACAAGTCCTATCTGGGCGACATGCGGCGGGTCGAGATGCTGCTCGTCCGGCTGGACGAGGCGCGCGGCGCGCAGGTCCATTTCAAAAAGCAGGTCCAGGAATGGAAGAACCTGCTGCTGCGCGGCGGCGACGACGCGCAGTATGAGCGTTATCTGGCGGCCTTCCGCGAAGAGGACGGACGCGTCGCCGATCTGCTGGGCCGGCTCGCCGAGGGCACGGACGGGGAGGCGCCGAGCGCTGCTGCGGCAGGGCTTCGCGAGGCGCACCGCGCGGTGAGCGTCCGCTACGGCGAGGCACTGGCCACCCATCCGCGCGAGGCGCTGGCCCGCGCCGACCAGGAGCTGCGCGGCGTCGACCGGACGCTGGACGCCGAGCTGAACGTCTTCGCCGACGGCATCCGGGACGAGGTGTTCGCGGTCCGCCGGACGCTCGAGACGGAATCGACGGCGCGCTACGACGGGCTGCGGCGGGTGGCGACCTGGGGCCTCGTCGCCTGCGTCCTGCTGGTCGGGCTGTTCCTGCGCGCGGCGATCCGCCGCGAACGCGACGTGTAAGGGCCGGTAGCGGAATGGACATCGTCGCGGCGATCTTCGGCGGCCTCGGGCTTTTCTTCATCGGCGTGAAGCTGATCGGCGCCAACCTGAAGCAGATGGGCGGCCGGCGGCTGCGCGGGCTGATGACGCGCAGCACCCGGTCTCCCTGGCTGTCGGGGCTGGTCGGCACGCTGGCCGGCGCCCTGACGCAGAGCACCAACGCCGTCACCTTCATCGTGATCAACCTCGCCGCCGCCGGGGTGGTGGAGGTGCGCCGGGCGGTGCCGATCATCGTCTGGGCGAATGTCGGCACCTCGCTCCTTGTGCTGATGGCGGCGCTGGACCTGCGGCTGATCGCCCTGTTCCTGGTGGGGGTGACCGGCGTCCTCTATCAGATGGAGATGGACAAGTCGGCTCGGTTCCGCAACGCGGTCGGGGCGCTGCTCGGCATCGGGTTGCTGTTTCTCGGGCTCAACCTGGTGAAGGCCGGGGCCGCACCCCTGCGCGAACTTGAGATCGTGCGGGAGTTCGTCGGCTTCTCCGCCGAGTCCCCTCTGATCGCCTTCCTGATCGGCGCCCTGCTGAGCCTCGTGGCGCAGTCCTCCTCCACCGTGTCGGTGATCGCCGTGGCCATGGTCTCGGTCGGGCTGCTGGCGACGGAACAGGCGGTGATGATCGTCTATGGGGCGAGCCTGGGCTCCGGCCTGTCGGTCTGGTTCATGGCGAGCAACCTGCACGGCACCCCCAAGCGTCTGGCCGACCTTCAGCTCTTCACGAAGCTGGCCGGGGTAGCGGTGCTGGTTCCGCTCTTCCTGGTCGAAACCGGGCTGGAGGTGCCCCTGGTCATGCACGCCCTGCGCGCCGGATTCGACACGCTGGCGGAGCGGATCGCCTGGCTCTATTTGGTGGTGCAGGTCGTGTCCGCCGTGGCGGTGACCGCCGTTATGCGGCTGCTCTATGCAATGGTGGAGCGCGCCACGCCGCCGACGGTGGAGGAGGAGCTGTCGCGTCCGCATTTCCTGTTCGAGGGCGCGCTGAGCGATCCGGCCGGCGTGCCGGCCCTGGTCGAGCGCGAGCATCTGCGGCTCCTGCCCTTCCTGACGGAGATGCTGGACAACGTCCGCACCGACACAGGGACCGAGGCGCCGCACGATTACCGGACCCTGCACGAGGCCGGCCGCGCCGTGGCGGCGGAGGTGGACGGCGCCCTCACCGACCTGCTCGCCGGCGCGCCCCCGCGCGACCTGCTGGAGCGGATCATCCATCTGCAGAACCGCAACGAAATCTTGGGCGGGCTGATGGACGGGACGCGCGACCTCGTCGCCGTGATCGAGGGGCTGGACGCACCCGGCGAGGGCCCGCTCGAAAGCCCACCCGATGGCCCCCTGCCCCGCTTCGCCGCCGGGATCGCGGAAAGCCTGCACGCCCTCCTGGAGGAGCTGGCCGAGGAGGTCGCCGAGCATGACCCGCACCGGCGGGAGACGTTGCTGGCCGTGACCGCCGACAAGTCGGAGCTGCTCGACGGCATGCGCCGCCGCCTGCTGGAGAAAGGGCTGGAGCGCAACCAGCAGGCAGCGCTCTATCCCCTGACCATGCTGTTCGAGCGCAATGTCTGGCTGCTCCGCCGGTACCTCATGCTGCTGCCGGACGGCCAGGCGCTCCCATATCGGGCGGTCGATATGGGAGAACTCGACCTCCGGGTCACTTCGTGAAGAAGCAATAGCAGCCGTCGGTGAAGATGCACCAGGGCGAGCCGCCACCGGACACCTTGTCCAGCGCGTCGTCGTCCAGCGCTTCGACCGACGCGCCCGAGCCCGGATTCTCGGAGAAGGCCTTCTCGATCTCCTCGGGCGTCAGGCTGATGCCTTTCGAGGAGGCGTAATGCGCCAGGGCCTTGGACGCTTCCTTCACGTCGCCCGATCCGGCGGCGCCCTTCAGGGCGTCGGGGTTGGACTCGACCAGGGACTTCAGCTTTTCCAATTCCGCGTTCGTGCCGGCCATGGACCTTCTCCAATCAGGGTTGGGAATTGCGATTTAGGAGTAGTGGCCACACTGCCAGAAGACGAAAAATCGTCAACCAGAAACGCGTTGAATATCACCGTGCGTTTCCGTTCCCACGACGCGATGACAGCGCACTTTATTGCGATGCCGCAACAATAAATGGAACAGCGCGCCAAGAGGCCAGACCAAAGCCCGTCCCGCGTGGCGGCATTACTCCCGACAGGATCTGCGCAGGCACCGCCGTTACAGTTTTGATTGCCTGATTCGAGGCTCCGGCCCCGGCATTTCGAAGGCACCGGGGCGGCGCACGCCGCCCCTCACTCGGGCAATTCGTCAAGGATGGTGAAGATGCTGGTGAATCCGCTGATGTCGAAGACCTCGCGGATCTGCGGCGCCAGACGCGCCAGCGCCAGCTTGTGGCCGGTCCCCTTGGCGATCTTGGCGGCCTTGAGCAGGATCCGCAGCCCGGCGGAACTCACATACTGGACTTCCTTGAAGTCCACGATCACGGAATCGGATTTCTGCACCCGGTCGGTCAGCAGGTCATCCAGCGTCTTGGAGCTGCTGCTGTCCAGCCGTCCCGACAGGGCCAGGATCAGCGTGTCACCTTTGGTGTTCTCATTGATGTTCATGGCGGGCTCCAACTTACGGCAGATCCGTTCCTATCATCTTTCCAAGCCACGCCCTAGCTGAATGCCGGGGCCCCCATCGTGCCGAAACGCTCTCCCGGCCGGTCCGGGACAGGATTGCCGGCGGGCGGCCACAGGATGGCACGCGTCTGGGCCACGGCGAGCGTGCGCTCGCCCGGCGTGCCGGAGAGGCGCTCGTAATCGCGCAAGGCCCGGTCGGCGCCGGTCAGCCCGCTGCGCAGGACTTCAAGAGGATAGGCCAGCATCCACTGCTCCTCCGCCTCCAGCCCGCGCCCCGCCACCTCGACCAAGCGCGCGCAGAGCGGCTTGAGCGCCACCTCGCCCGCCTCCCCGTCGAGCCCGTCCCGGATCGCCGCCTCGCGCAGGGCCGGCAGAGCCTCCCAGGGGATCGAGGCGGCGAGCCGCCAGGCTTCGCCCAGGTTGCGCAGAAGTCCGGCCTGGAGGGCTGACGGGGAGATCACCACCGAATCCGCGACCCGCCCGTCCGGCAGATCGGCGAGTTCCCGGTCGGGGAAATTCGCGCCGGCCGCGCGGCCTTCCATGTAACAGCAGTCCAACCTCTCAGCGAACAGGGCCTCGACCCCGCCGGGGCGGCTCATGGCGGACAGGAACTCCTCGACCTCGAAGGCGCCGTCGCGGAAACGGAAGCGGATGCGGGCGTCGAGGAAGCCGGCGAACTGGAGGAATTCGACATGATGCATGGCCGGCACAACCGTGCTTTCGGCACCGCTCGCGATGCAGCGCCCGCTCCAGCCCGGTGCCGTCAGGAAGTCCAGCAGGCAGGGCTCCGCGTCGATGTGGTACAGGTCGCGCAGCGTCTTGTAGGCGGTCTGCCGGCCGGTCGGCACGCACTGCATCACCGTGCCCGGCCCGAACATCCAGGTGAAATGGTCGGCCAGGTCGCGGAAGGGCTGCTGCGGCGGGCTGTGCAGCGCGCGGTCGCCCGGGAAGACGGAGCCGCCGAACATGCGCGGCCAGAGCGTCAGGCGGTTTTCCTTGCGGCCGGTGGGCCGCCCCGCTTCGAAGGGGCTGTTGGCGAAGAGCGCGATCAGCGCCGGGCTCAGCGCCAGCAGCGTGTTCAGCGCCCGCACGGCGTCGGCGCAGTCCACGCCCGTGCTCGGGCTGTTCTGCGCCTTGGCGTCAATGCCCGCGGCGTGGTTCCAGCCGCGCGTCCCGTTCCAGTAATCGTAGATGGGCTTGGGCGCGCGGATGCGGCGGTAATGGGCGTCATCGACGGGCAGGTTCGGATGTTCCGAGAGGTTCAGGATGGTCGCCCCTTCCCGGTCCAGAGACGCACAGACCGCGTCCAATTCTCCCCGCACCCGTCGCTCCAGCTCGGCGAGATTGCCCGGCCCGGCCTCCACCGGCCCGATGGAGCTTTCCAGGTTGTTGAAGGCGTTGTCGAGGGAGCTGAGGATGCCGGGCGTCAGGACGGCGATGTCCCGCCCGTCAATCTCCTGCAGGTCCGCCCTTTCCCCGCGCGCCGCCTTGACCGCCTGCAGGGTGCGGAAAAAGGGACCCACCGCATGGGACCGTCCCGTCGCACGGTCGGCGATGGCCATTTCCATCTCGAGGCCCAGGGTGGGCATGGCGGGTCCTGCCGGTTCGCGCTGCACGGGGATCAGGGGGCGCCCGGCCCGGTGCCGGGAAGCGCCGGCTCCGGCACGCGCGGGGCGAGGCGCGACCAGAGCGGGCGCTCACCCGCCACCGCCAGGAACAGCAGGGTCGCGGCGAGATAGATCGCGCCGGTGACGGCCAGCCCGACCTCGATCCCGACGGAGGTGAAGAGGGCGCCGACGATCAGCGGCCCGAGCATCTGCCCCAGCTTGTCGGCGGCGCGCTGGAAGCCCATCGCCTTGCCGGTGCCGTAGGCCTGCACGGACTTCAGGTTCAGCGCGAAGGCCGACTGCGCCCCGCCGGACAGGCAGCTTCCCAGGCTCAGCATGAAGACGGCCAGCACCATCGCCGGCATGCCGTGGTTCACGTAGAGCCAGACCAACCCCGTGCTGCCGATCAGCCCGCCCGCCGCGATGAAGGCCTTCTTGCGCGGCGTGCGGTCCACGATGCGGCTGATCATCGGGGCGATGTAGATCACCGACAGGCCGTAGATCATCAGGATGCGGCCGATGTTGGACTGATTCACCCCGAGATCGGCCAGGTAGATCGGCAGCGAATAATAGAGCAGCCCGACCTGCGCGATCGAGAAGGGAACGACGCTGCACAGGAGGAGCGCCAGGAAGTTCCGGTCGAACAGCACGGCGCGCAGGCCCACCCGCGCCTCGGCGGGAGCCGCCGCCGTGCCGCTCACCGGCACCGACGCCGGCACGGCGGCCGGGGTTGCTGCGGGAAGCGGCCCGTGCATGTAGGGGCGCATGAAGGCGAAGGCAAAGGCGAGCGGCACCAGCATCGCCCCGGCCGACAGCAGGAAGACGGGCGTGAAGCCGATCTGCTCGGCGAGCATGGCGCCGATGGCCGTGCCGCAGATGTGGCCGGCGAAGATGCCCGCCATGAGGTTCGTCACGCCCTGGGCGCGGGTCGCCTGCGTCCCGTGCTGGAAGACGAAACCCTGGATGCCCATCCAGGCGAGGCCGTAGCCGAGGCCGACCACCCCGCGGCACAGGATGAAGGAGACCGCCGTGTCGGCGTTCCAGGCCAGCAGGGCGCCGAGAATGCTGATCGCCAGCCCGGCCAGGAAGGGCACGTGCCAGCCGCGCCGGTCGGTCAGCGCGCCCGCCAGCAGCGCCGTGAACAGCGCGCACAGCATCTCCAGCGAGATCGGCAGCGCCATCATCACCTGGCGCGGCAGGCCGAACAGTGGCTCGTACAGCGTCTGCATCTGCAAGGGGATGAAGGACAGAGGCAGCGCCCAGGCCAGCAGGAAGGTGAAGACGGCCGGGCGCGCCAGCATGTGGCGGGTCGCCTCCTCCCCCGCCCTGTCGGACTCGCCGGCGGCCAGCGACCGGCGCACGAAGACCCGCAGCAGGATGGACAGCTCGAACACCGCGAGTGCGGCGAGCAGGACCAGCGTGCCGGAATCGAGCATGCGCTGCCGGATGCCCTCCCCGATGCGTTCCGGCGACAGGTGGATGCGGATGAAGCCGGCGAGCGTGCGGCTACCGTCCGCCGCCTGGGGCTGGAGCGGCAGGAAGATGTCGTAGTCCGGATCCCGCAGGTCCGCCCCGGCGGCGGGTGCGGGCGCCGTCACCTTGCCGGACTGGTCGGCCTTGTAGAGCAGCGCCTCGCTCGTGTCGCGGATCTCGAGGTAGCCGATCTCCGGCACGCTGGAGACGATGCGCTGGAACTGGTCCTCGATCCGCACCAGGCTGGTGATCTTGATGCCCTTGCCGAGGATGGTTTCGATGTCCCGCTTGACGAAGTTGGTCAGCCGCTCCGCGTTGCCGCGGGTCATGGACAGATATTCGTCGCGGAAGCTGCGGATCGTCTCGAACGAGTAGTAGCCTTGCGCCGCCACGATGGCGATCAGCGGCACGGCGTAGATCTGCGCGCCCGACAGCCGGTTCTGGCGCAAGCCCCGCCCGAGGAACAGGAAACGCATCAGGATCGCCAGTGCCGCCGCCCCGGTGGTGAGGCCGAGGATCCGGAGGTTGTCCTGGAGAGCCGCCTCGAACCGTTCGCGCACGACCTCGTCGGAGAAGGACAGGACGAGCGTCCCCGCCAGGGCGCCGGCCTTGGTGCGGATGGCGAAGAGCGCCAGATGCCGCCCATCCTCCTCCGCCATCGTGAAGGTTCCGCCTCTGGCGAAGGTCTCGCGGGCCGCCGCCAGGGCGGAACCGGCGGGCTTTCCCCCGCCCTCGAGGCGGAAGGCCTCCCGCCCGTCGGGCAGGGAGAGGATGATGCCGTCGAGTTCGGGAAGCGCCGTCCTCACGCCCTCGGCCAGCTTCTGCATGCCGTAGAAGGCCTCGATCGGCTTGCCGAAACGGACGGCCCCCTCGATCTTCAGGACGGCGTCGGCGCCCGTGACCTTCACGCTCGCCACCAGAGACTGGAAATAGACCTTCTTCAGCGAGGCGAGCGTCAGGCCGCCGTTCAGGGTCTGAGCGATGATCAGGATGAGGATGCTGCCGGCGAGCACCTTCCAGAGACCGCCCAAACCGCGACGCGCCATGTCCCGACCCCGCTTCCTATGGTCCGAAATCCAAACGACTTCCCAGATGTCCATGAGACGGCCGGGCAAGGCAATGCGATCAGGCGCCACCCCCGCAGATTGCGGGAGGAGAAAGTAATATAAACAATAATTCCCGAGTACCCGTGACTGCCATAGCATGAGCATAGTCGAACCGTATAGGCCGTTCAACGCGGCGGGCGGTGGATATCACAGCCGTGGAGCGGGTGTCGGCTCTAGCAACGGCGCGGCGACCTGTTGTACGGTTCGGCACCGGGCAGGACGAAAGGTGATTGCGGCGTTCAACCGCGATTGTTCACCCGTGACTGTTCAACCGCGACACTGGGCGGGCAAGGCGCATGGCGGCCGTTCTGAACTCCCTCAAGGCCAAGGTCTTCCTGCTGGTCATCCTGCTGCTGGGCGTCATCGCCGCGACGGTGATGGTGCTGAGCAAGCACGACGTCGAGCGCGCCATGCTCGATGCGGAGATGGAGGGGGCGCGCAACGTCGTCCGGCTGGTCAAGGCGGACATCACCAACCGGTACCGCGGGTTGGTGGCGGAAAAGGTCCGCACCATCACCGCGCGCAAGCAGCACCTCAAGCAGACCAGCGGCATGGTGCAGGCGACGCTGGAGCGTTTCGCCGCACTCGCCGACGAGGGCCGCCTGACGGAGGACGAGGCCCGCGTGGCGGCGCTGGACTGGCTGACCCACGCCCGGCTCGACGAGGCCGGTCGGCAATATCTCTTCGCCTTCGACCTCCAGGGCCGCGCGCTGGCCTATCCCGAGCCGGAAATGATCGGCCAGGATCTCGGCGGCTTCACCGACTACAAGGGGCGCGGCGTCGTCCAGACCGTGCGGGAGGAGACGGAGCGCTACGGCAGCACCTTCTCCACCTACCGCTGGAAGGAGATCGGCCGGGACGAGACGGTGGCGAAGTTCGGCCATTTCTTCCTGCTGCGCCGCTGGAACTGGGTGGTGGGCACGGTCAACGACGTGCGCGATGTGGAAGCCGACGTCCGCCGCCGCATCGACGCCTTCGTCGCGGAGCTGCGCGTCACCATGCCGGCGATCCATGTGGCGCGCACCGGCACCGTCTTCGTCTTCGATGGAAAGGGCGAGGTCGTCGTCCCGCCGCGCGGCAATCCCGGCATCGCCGGAGAACGCAACGCGCTGTCCGGCGGCCGGCTCCTCGACGAGCTGAAGGCCGCCGCGACGGAAGAGGGGACCACCTCCGTCTACCACGCCTCGGCCGGCGGGGAGCGGATGGAGTCCCACGCCTCCTACTTCAAGGCGCTGGACTGGTACGTGGTGGCGACCACCTCGACCGAGGAGATCGCGCGTCCTGCCCAGCTGCTGATCGCGCGGCAGGGCGCCATCTTCGCGGTCGTGCTGCTGGTCAGCGCGGCACTCGGCTATCTCTATTCGGCGCGGCTGGCGCGGCCGCTGGTGCAACTCACCCGCTACGCCAACGAGCTGTCGGGCCAGGACTTCTCAAAGCCCGCCCCGGCACCCGCCGGCAGGGGGATCGCCGACCTGCCGGAGCGCCGCAAGGACGAGGTGGGGCGGCTCGCCGGCGCTTTCGTCTACATGGAGCGCTCCTTGCGCGACAACGTGCGCTGGCTGATGGACGCGACCGCCGCGCGCGAGCGGATCGAGAGCGAGTTGACCATCGCCCGCGACATCCAGCTCGGGCTGCTGCCCAAGATCTTTCCCGAGCCGCCGGAATCGCACGGCTTCGAGCTGTATTCCGCCCTGCGCTCGGCCAAGGAGGTCGGCGGCGATCTCTACGACTTCTACCTGCTGGACGAACACCATCTCTGCTTCACGGTCGGCGACGTGTCCGGCAAGGGCGTTCCGGCGGCGCTGTTCATGGCGATCACCAAGACCCTCATCAAGGTCATGGCGGACCGCACCGGCGAGCCGGCGGAGATCCTGGCGCGGGTCAACGACGAGCTGTCGCTCGACAACCCGAACATGATGTTCGTCACGCTTGTGGTCGGCATCCTGGACATCCGCACGGGCGCCGTCCGCTACGCCAGCGCCGGCCACAACCCGCCCCTGCTGGTCGGGGCGGACGGCAAGGCGCGGTACCTGAAGGCGGGCACGTCGGGCATGGCCTGCGGCATCATGGAGGGCGTGCCCTACGGCACGGCGACGGTGGAGCTGGCGCCGGGCGACACGCTGCTGCTCTACACCGACGGCGTGACCGAGGCGATGGACCCCGACAACGAGCAGTATTCGGACGCCAAGCTGCTGGATCTCATGAACGGCGGCGGGCCGGGCCGCACCGCCCGGACCATCGTCGACGCCGTGGTCGACAGCGTCGCCGAGCACGCGAACGGCGCCGAACAGTCCGACGACATCACCGTTCTGGCCCTGCGCTTCTGCGGCGTGACGCCGAACGGCGGGCCCGTCCCGCTCGTGCCCACCCCGCTGGTGAAGGAAATCTAGCATGCGCGCACCGACCCGCCTCGCCCGCCTGGCCGGCGCCGGCCTCCTTCTTGGCCTTCTCGCGTTGCCGGCCCAGGCGCAGACCGCGCCGCCGGTCCCCCAGCAGGAGGCGGCCCCCCAGCAGGAGGCGGCCCAAGTCCCGCTGGGCGACAAGGGCAGCTACGCCACGGCGCCGCGGCTGAAGGACGGCCGGAAATGGCGGATCGGCTATCTGGAGGGCGGTCAGTACCCCGATTACGAGGTGATCCTGAAGACCACCCTGCGCGGGCTGATCAATCTCGGCTGGATCGAGCCGATCCAGTTCCCGGCGGAGAACAACCCGGAACCCGGCGGTTTCTGGCGCTGGCTGTCCGCCAACGCCAAGAGCGACTATCTGGAGTTCCCGGCGGACGCCTATTACGCCGCCGGAAACTTCGACGCCGCCAAGCGGCCGGAAACGAAGGGCGCGCTGCTGGAGCGGCTGAACGGCGCCGGCGACATCGACCTGATGATCGCCATGGGCACCTGGGCCGGGCAGGACCTGGCGAACGACGCGCACCGCGTGCCGACCGTCGTCGCCTCCACCAGCAACCCGGTCGGCTCGAAGATCGTGCGGAGCGCCACCGACTCCGGCTTCGACCATCTCCACGCGAAGGTGGAGCCAGACCGCTACGCCCGGCAGGTCGAGATCTTCCACGACGTCATCGGCTTCCAGCGGCTCGGCCTCGTCTACGAGGACACGCCGGAGGGCCGCACCTTCGCCGGCGTCGAGGAGGTCGAGCGGGTGGCGGCCCAGAACGGCTTCGAGATCGTGCGCTGCCTCGCCCCCTTCAGCGGGGTGGCGCAGGAGGTCGCGGAGACGCGCGTCGCCGGCTGCTACGCGGAGCTGGCGCCGAAGGTGGACGCCGTCTACGTCACCGTCCACCGCGGCGTGACCGTCGGCAACCTGCCCAACATCCTGGCGCCGGTCAACCGGGCCAAGATCCCGTCCTTCTCCATGCTCGGCTCGCAGGAGGTGCAGCACGGCGTGCTGATGAGCATCTCCCAGGCTGGCTACAGCTACGTCGGCCAGTTCCACGCTGAGACCATCGCGAAGGTCTTCAACGGCGCCAGGCCGCGTGACCTGGAGCAGCGCTGGCTCGCCCCGTCCAAGATCGCGCTGAACCTGAAGACCGCCGAGATCATCGGCTACGACCCGCCCGTGGACATCCTCATCGCCAGCGACGAGCTGTTCGAGGAGATCGCGGGTCCGGCACCGAAGATGTGAGGCGGACATGACCCGGAACGGGAGCCGGCGATGAACGGAACAGGCCTGAAGGTCCGGCTGGCGAACCGGCTCTCGGAGATCGAGCCGCTGGCCGAGGCCGTGGAGGCCTTCTGCGAGGAGCACGAGGTTCCGCCGCAGAGCGTCTTCCACCTGAACCTCGTGCTGGACGAGCTGATCACCAACATCGTCTCCTACGGCTACGACGACGAGGGGCCGCATGAGATCGAGGTGCGGCTGGAGCTTGCCGGCGGCCGGCTGACGGCGGAGGTGGTGGACGACGGCCGCCCCTTCGACCCGCTCTCGGCACCGCCGCCCGACCTCGACGCCTCGCTGGAGGACCGGGCCATCGGCGGGCTGGGCGTGCATTTCCTGCGCACGCTGATGCAGGACGTCGAGTACCGCCGCAACGGCACCCTCAACCAGATCCGTTTTTCCAAGACCCTGGCCGCCGGTGACGAAACCGACCGATGACCGGCCCGGCTGACGTCCCCTTCGCCCCGCTCCTGGAGCCGGTCGTCGCCGCCGCGCGCGACGGGCTCGCCCGGACCCGCGCCGAGGCCGGGAGCCGCATCACGCCCGATGCCTGGGCCGGGGCGGAACGGGCGCTGTGGCGGCGGCTGGGCGAGACGGCGGGGCCGGCCCTGCTCGACGCCTTCCGGGCGGAGAACCCACTGCCCCTGCTCGCCCGGCTGCACCGGGACACGCCCGACTGGGTACCGCGCGAGCGTTATGACGCTTTCCTGTCCGCCGCCCTGGCCGACGGCCGCTTCCTCGACCGCTGGCCGGTCCTGGCATTGCGCCTGCGCGCGATGGCGGAGGACTGGCGCGCGGCCATGGCCGATTTCGCCGCGCATCTCGCCGCCGACGAGCGGGCGCTGCGGGCGAGCCATAGGGACTGGCGCGCGGGCGTGCCCCCGGTCGCCGGGATTGCCTTCGGCCTGTCCGACCCGCACGCGGGCCGCACGGTCGGACGGATCGATTTCGCCGACGGCCGCACCCTGGCCTACAAGCCCCGCTCGCTCGCGGCCGAGGCCGGGTTCAGCCGGCTGCTCCGCGCCGTATCGGGGCAGGACGGCGCCCCACGGCAGAGGGCGCCGCAGGTCATCGACCGCCGCACCCACGGCTGGATGGAATGGGTGCGGCACGAGGATCTGCGCGGCGCGGAGGAGGCTGGCGCCTTCTACGAGCGGTGCGGCGGGCTGCTGGCCCTGCTGGACCTCTTGCGCGGCGGCGACATCCACCCGGACAACCTCATCGCGGCCGGTGCCTGGCCGATGATCCTCGACCTCGAATGCCTGTTCCAGCCCGGCCCCGCCGACCTGGGCTGCCAGGATCCGCTGGATGACCCGCACCTCTTCACCAACGGGGTGCTGCCGGTCTTCACCTCCTACGACGGCGGGGCCACCATGGCGGCGGCGGCCGCGGCGGGCGCCGGGCCGGGGCCGGTGCGCGAGGGACGGCGGCTCGCCCATCCGGGCAGCGACTGGATGCACGCCGCCAGCGGGCCGGTCGCCGGATTCGACCCGAACGGTCCGCGGCTGAACGGGCAATGGCTCGACGTGCGCGACCACGCCGACGCCCTGGCGCGCGGCTTCGCGGCGACGCTGGCGGCGGTCGCCGCGCGGCGCGCAGACCTGCTCGGCCCCGGCGGCGCGCTCCGGCGGTTCCGCCGTGCCCGGATGCGTCTGCTCTGCGCGCCGACGAACCTCTATGCCCTCGTGCTGGAACCGGCCCTGTCGGGCGACGGGCTGACGGACGAGTCGGTGTTCCGGACCCGCCTGTCCCGCGCCGAGAGGCGCCCGGCTCTCATCGGCGACCGGGAGCGCTGGCGGGCGGTGCTGCGGGCCGAGGCGGTGGCCATGGACCGGCTCGACGTGCCGGCCTTCACCTTCGCGCCGTCGGGCCGCACCGCCCGTTCCGTCGAGGGCGCCCCCATCGGGCGGGTGTTCGCGACGCCCATGTACGAGCGGGTCGAACGGGCGCTCCTCGCCTTGGACGAAGGGACGATCCGGGCCAAGGCCGGCCTCCTGCGCGCGGCCTTGCGCCGCCCGGAACCCCGGGCCGAGCCGGCGGCCACACAAGCCGCTCCACCGACAACTGATGCCCGCGACGCCCTGCGGCGCGTGGCGGGCCGGGTGGAGGAGCTGAGCGTCCGGCTGGGTCCGGACTCGGTTGCCTGGGTCCGCTTCTGGGAGCAGATGCCGGCCCCGGTGGCGCCGGTCGGGCCGGGGCTGTGCTATGGTGCTGCCGGCATCGCGGTCTTCCTCGCCGAGGCGGCGCGCGCGCTGGACGAGGACGGCCCGGCCCGCCTCGCGGCGGAAGCCCTGCGTCCCGTCCGGGACCGGATCCGCAACGGCGATGCGTCCGGACTGGCGGCGCGGCTCGGCCCCGGCTACGGGCGCGGCATCGGCGGGGTGATCGCCGGGCTGGCCTGGTGCGGCACGCTGCTGGAGGAGCCGGCGATGATCGCCGACGCCGTGACGCTGGCCGGAGCGGCCGGGACGGCGCTGAAGGCCGAGGGTCCCCTGCCCGACCTGATGGACGGCGCCGCCGGGCTGGCGCTCGGGCTCGGCGCCCTGCATGACGTGGCGGGGAACGACCCGGCGATTGTCGGTGCCCTCGCCGCATCCGGAAAGGCCATCCTGTCGGCCTCCCGCCAAGCAGGGCCAAGCCTGCGGGAC
The DNA here is from genome assembly GCF_017356015.1 of Azospirillum sp. SYSU D00513. Taxonomy (GTDB): domain Bacteria; phylum Pseudomonadota; class Alphaproteobacteria; order Azospirillales; family Azospirillaceae; genus Azospirillum. The sequence continues at coordinate 28,019 of NZ_JAFIQV010000006.1, read as the reverse complement.
TGGCCGGACCGCAAGGGGAGCGGCCTGCCCGGCCTGTCCCACGGGGCGGCGGGGATCGCGGCGGCGCTGCTGCGGATCCGTGCCGTGACGGGAGAGGACGCGCTGGGGCAAGCCGCCCTGGAGGCCTTCGCCTACGAGGACACGCTGTTCGACCCGGCGCTGGGCAACTGGCACCGCCCCGGCAACGGGCGGCGGCCGGACACCGTCCTGTGCACCTGGTGCCACGGCGCGCCAGGCATCGCGCTCGCCCGCCACGCGGCGCTGAGGCTTCTGGACGACGCCGGGCAGGATGCGGGTGCCGCCTTCCGGGAGTCCATCGCCACCGCTATTGCCACAACCCGGCGCACCCCCATCCCCGGCAGCGACGACCTCTGCTGCGGCGAGGCCGGACGGCTGGAGATCCTCTCCGTCCTCGCGGCGGCCCTGGGCGACCGGGAGTTGGAGGGGGAAATCGAGGCCGCCCTGGCGCAACGTCTGCCGGGCTGGGCGGCGGGCGGCGGGCTCTTCATGTCCGCCGGTGCGCCCGGCGCGCCTGAAGATCCCTCGCTGTTCCGGGGGATCGCCGGGATCGGCCATCTGCTGGTGCGCCGGCTGGCCCCGGCCTTTGCCGCCGGCGTGCTGCTGCCGGGCTACGGCGCGCCGGCGCCGGTGAGCTGGCGGCGGGCGAAGGCGGCGAAGAAGCCGTCGCGGGCCATCAGCGCCGCGTAGCTCCCCTCCTCCTCGACCCGGCCGTTGTTGAAGACGACGATGCGGTCGGCCTTCTCCACCGTGCTCAGCCGGTGCGCGATCACCAGCCGCGTGGCGGCGATGCGGTTCAGGCTGTCCGTCACGGCGGATTGGGTCCGGTTGTCGAGCGCGCTCGTCGCCTCGTCCAGCAGCAGGATGCGCGGCTTTCCGACCATCGCGCGCGCCAGCAGCAGCCGCTGGATCTGGCCGCCCGACAGACCGGAGCCGCCGTCGGTCACCACCGTGTGCATGCCCATGGGCATGGCCTCGATGTCCTCGGCCAGGGCGACCTGCCGCGCCGCCTCCCAGGCGGCCTCCTCCGGCAGGTGGGTGGCCGCACCCAGGATGTTGTCCAGCAGGCTGCCCGGCATCAGCCGCCCGTTCTGGAGCACCACGCCGCACTGGCGCCGCACCGCCTGAACGTCGAGCCCAGCCAGGTCCACCCCGTCATAGAGGACCACGCCGGAGTTCGGCTGCTCGAAGCCCAGCAGCAGCCGGAACAGGGTCGATTTGCCGGTCCCGGACGGGCCGACGAAGGCGACGAACTCGCCCGGCCGGACGCTCACCGACAGGTCGTTGAAGACGCGCGGCGCCTCCGGATGGTACTGGAAGGTCAGGCGCGAGATCTCGATGGCGCCGGACAGCTCCCCCGGATCGGCCTTGTCGATGTCGGCCTCCGGCCGGGCCTTCAGGATCGGTTCGGCGTGGCGCACGACCGGGCCGAGCGCCAGGATCTCCACCGCCACCGTCGCCAACCCGCGCACCCCTTCGAGCGCGGTGGTGAAGGCGGTCAGGAAGGCGACCAGCAGGCCGAGGCCGGTCCCCTCGGCGAGCCCGCCATAGACGCAGGCGGCCATCAGCGCCGCCGTCGCCAGTCCCGTGTAGCCGGCGGTGACGGCGCCCAGCAGCCCCGCCGCCCGGTCCGCGCGGAAATGCGACCGGCTGGCGCCGGCATAGAGCCGCGCCCAGCGGAAGAAGGCGCGGTCCTCCGCCGCGGCGAGGCGCAGCTTGGAGATGCCCGAGGCGAGTTCCAGCGACAGCCCGACCACCTCGCCGTCCCGGGCCACGGCCTCGGCCTCGCGACGCACGCGCGCCCAGCCGAGCGCCAGCGTGATGGCGGCGAGCAAAATCGTCAGCCCGATCGCCACGAGGCCGAGCCGCCAGGAATAGGCGAGCATCATCCCGTAGGAGACGAGAGCGATCATGCCGGTCATCACCGAGCCGACCATGGAGGCGGTGAGCGCCTTCTCCAGCCGTGCCACCGCCAGCACCCGCGTCGCCATGTCGCCGGTGGTGAAATCGCGGAAGAAACCGGTGGGCAGGCGCAGCAGCCGGTCCATGACCGCCGCCTGCAGCCGGCTGCCCTCCAGCCCTTCCAGCCGCAGCATGGTGAGCTGTGCCGCCATGCGCAGCAGCAGGGTCATGGCCGACAGGATGGCGAGTCCGGCGGTGATCTCGACGATCTTGCCGAGGTTGTTGTCGGGGATGACCGAGTCAAGCAGGTAGGTCATTGCCAGGGGAACGCCCATGGCGAGCAAGCCGGCCAGGAAGGTGGCCCCGGCGACCGTCGCCAGATCGCCCCTCCGGGCCTTCAGCGTGTTCGCAACGAGGTCGCGGACGGTGAGCGGACGGTCGGGCAAGGGCGGGTAGAGGGCGAAGGCCTCGCCCCGCAACGCGGCGGCCTCCCGGCCGGTCAGGCGTATCGCGGACCGCGCGACGGGGTCGTAGGCCTCGTAGGCGCCACGCCCGGCCGGCACCAGGGCGAGCGGCCCCGCCCCGTCCTCGCGCAGCAGCAGGAAGGCGCCGGAATCGGTCTTCCACCAGCCGGGATCGAGCGTCAGCGCCCGAGTCCGCAACCGGCTCGCCCGGGCGATCTCGTCGAGCGTCAGCGGGCGCGGCTCGTCGTCGCGACGCATCGGCAATTCGAGTTGAAAGCCCAGTGCCGCCCCCAGATGCGCGAGCGCCAGGACCAGCGGCTGGTCGGAGTGGAGGTCCTCTCCTCCGCCATTCCCGGTGCCGAGGACGGAGCCCAGCGCGCGCAGGGCTAGGTCGGCCGAGCGGCGGTTGCCCTCGGCGCGGGCACGCAGCCGGTTCAGCTCATCGACCGAGGCGAGACGCAAGGCCGTGGGCAGCACGTCCACCGCCAGCGCGTGGAAGCGCTCCAGCGCCGCCTCCAGCCCGTCATCCTCCAGCAGGGCAGCGGTGGAGACGGCCGTGACGGACGCGCCCTCCGGCACGACGATCCAGCCGTCGGCGGTGAGCGGCAGCGGCGGGCCGTCCTCCTCGACCGGCTCAAGGTCGACGTAGAGGGCTCCGTCCCGGTCCGCCCGGCACCAAGCCACGCCGTGCGCCCCGCCGACCCGGCCCCCCTTGGGCACGGGAACGGTCTCGCCCGCCGCCACGATCCCGTCGAAGCGGGGCCGGGGGACGATGTGGCGGGTGATGGCCTGGGACAGCCCCTCCACCCAGCGCTCCACCGCGCCGGCCGCGTCGCCCTCGGCGAGGCCGGCACGGTCCAGCTCGGCGGCCCGGTCCAGCTCGGCCACACGCGTGTCGGGCGTGCCGGCGGCGAGGAACATCACGTCAAGCAGGCTGGCAGCGCTGTCCATCCCGAACAGCAGGTCGCCGGCCCGCGCGCCGAACAGGTGCTGCCGCGTGCCGGGGCGCCCGTCCTCCAACCGCTCGACCAAAAAGACCTGCACCTCCCCGCGCAGCACGAGGAAGCGGCGCCCCGGATCGTCGAGCGACAGCGGGCGGTTCCCGGTCACGTCGAAGACGCGTCGGTCCTCCCGGACGGTGCCGGCCAGGAAGTCGGCTATGGGATCGGCCATGCTCACCGTCCGGTCCTCACGATTCCACCAGGCGGCGGTAATGGCCGCCGGCCGCCATCAGCTCCTCGTGCCGGCCACGTTCCAGCACCCGGCCGCGGTCCATCACGATGATCTCGTCGCAATCCCGGATCGTGCTGAGCCGGTGGGCGATGATGAGGCAGGTGCAGCCGCGGCGGCGGATGTTGTCGATCAGCTCCTTCTCGACGATGGGGTCGAGCGCGCTCGTCGCCTCGTCCAGCACGAGCAGGCTCGGCTCCGCCACCAGCGCGCGGGCGATCTCCAGACGCTGGCGCTGGCCGCCGCTCCAGTTGCGTCCGCCCTCCTCGATCCGGCTGCCGTAGCCGCCGACGCGGGCCACGATGTCGTCGTGGATCACGGCGTCCTTGCAGGCGCGCACGATGCGCTGCTCGGGCATGGTGTCGTCCCACAGCGTGATGTTGTCGCGCACGGTGCCGTCGAACAGCATGATGTCCTGGTCCACCACCGCCAGCGAGTTGCGCAGGATCTCGCGCGGCAGCGAGCGGACCGGATGGCCATCCAGCAGGATCTCTCCCTCCCAAGGGTCGAACAGGCCGCAGATCAGCCGGCCGATGGTCGATTTGCCGCTTCCCGAGGCACCGACCAGCGCCACGCGGGAGCCCGGCGGAAGCTCCAGATCGAAGCCCCGGACCAGCGGGTCGGCGAGCGGGCTGTAGCCGAAGGAGAGGCCCCGCACCTCCGCCCGGCCGCTCAGCTTGCGCACGCGCCCGGTGGCGGTCGCGACCGTCCTCGGCCCTCCCTCCCCGCCTTCATTCTCGCCCTCGAATTCCCAGGCCATGCCGGCGGTCGCCACGTCGGTGAACTGGTCGAGCGAACCGCGCGCCTGCTTCAGCGCCGCGGTCTGGGCGATCATCGCGCTCAGCGGCGCCGTAAAGGCGGTGACCAGCGCCTGGAAGGCGGCCATCTCGCCGGGCGTCATCTCGCCCCGTGCCACCAGCCAGGCCGAGACGGCGAGCACCAGCGCGCGGCTCAGCATCATCAGGCTTTCGGGCAGGGCGCCGAGCAGCGCCTCGATGCGGCCGGCGGCCTGCCGGTCCCGCACCAGCAGGGCGAGATAGCCGGACCATTGCGCGAAGAAGGCGCCGTCCGTGCCGTTCGCCTTCAGCGTCTCGATCATGCCGATGCCCTGCATCGCCCGGCCGTGCAGCTTCACGCCGGTCATGCCGGCCTTGCGGGCCAGCTCCTCCAGCCGGCCCTGCACCAGCGCGAAGATCGCCAGCAGCAGCCCGGTCACGCCGAGCGTCAGGGCGGTCAGCAGCGGGCTGTAGGTCAGCATGACCAGGGCGAAGAAGACGCAGCTCACCGCCCCGAGCGCCGCCTTCAGTGTCTGATCGGCGGCGTGGGCGCCGAGTTGGCGGGCGAGGTCGATCCGCCCCGCCATGGTGCCCGCATGGCGCTGGCCGAAGAAGCGCACCGGCAGCCTCAGCATGCGCCAGACCATGCGCCCGGCCGCCTGCACGGCGATGCGCGTGCGCAGCCGCGCCAGCACGCCCTCCTGCAGGGCGGTGAGCCCGATCTGGATCAGCGATCCGGCGGCCAGCACGCCGAGCAGGCCCAGCATCCAGTGCGGCTGGCTGTCGGTCAGGTAATAGTCCACGAAGATCTGCGTCGCCGCCGGCACGACCAGCCCCGGCAGGACCAGCGTCAGCCCGGCCAGCAGCGCCAGGAGAAAGGCGCCGCGCGCCCCGTCGAGCAGGGCCGACAGGTCGCTCCAGAGCTGCGGCCGCACACCGCCCTTCCGGAACTCGGCGTTCGGCTCGAAGGTCAGAAGGACGCCGGAGAAGATGGCGTCGAATTCCGCCTGGGTGAGGACGCGCCGGCCGGCGGCGGGGTCGTTCAGATGGACCTTCCGCCCGCGCACCCCCTCCAGCACGACGTAATGGTTCATGTTGACGAAGGCGATGGCCGGCATCGGGAAATCGCCGAGATGCTGCGGCTCGCACCGGAAGCCCTTGGCGGTGAAGCCGTGCCGCCGCGCCGCCCGCACGATGTTGGAGGCGCGGCTGCCGTCGCGCGACACGCCGCAGGTCTCCCGCAACTCGGGCAGCGGAATCCAGAGGCCGTGATGCGCCATCACCATGGCGAGCGCCGCCGCCCCGCACTCCACCGCCTCCATCTGGAAGATGGTGGGGGTGCGGCGCGCCCGGTGACGCCGCACCGGCGTTTTCGAAGCCACGGCCTCCGCGCTCATCGGGCGCGCCCTGCGAAGACGTCCGTAAAGGCGGCCGTCATGGCTCCAGCCCCAGCGCGTGCAGGACGGAATCGAAGGCGGGGAAGACGAGTGTCATGAGCCGGACGCGCTCGACCACCACCAGCCCGTCCACGACCGTGCCGCTTTCGACCGCGCGCGTACGGCCGAGGTCCGACGACCAGGCGAAGCCGCTGACGGTGTTTGGATCGGGCCGCAGCGCTACCCGCACCTCGAAGGGCGGGCCGTCGGCCGTCAGCTTGGCGACGAAGGTGTCGTTCTTCAGCGTGCGCTGGATGGCCTCGCGCGTCGCGGGAATCTCCGACACCGCCACCACCTCGCCCTGGATGAAGCCGTCGCGCTCGACCCGCACGGTCGAGGGCACGACCTGCACGGCCATGCCCGGACGGACCTTCTTGCCGTCGGCCGGCGGCACGTAGAGCACGGCCTCCAGCCCTCCGGCGCCCGTCTCCGGAGCATCCGCCTCCTCCGGCACGAGGCGCATCAGCGCGGCGCCGGCCGGAACCCGGTCGCCCGCGGCGACCGACAGCTCGATGACGCGGCCTGCCGCGGGCGCGCGCACCTCGGTCCGGGCGGCGCGCTCGGCGGCGACTTCCGCCTGCTCCTGGCGAGCCTGGTTGAGCCGGGCGTCGAGGTCCATCAGTTCGCGCTCGGCGCGCACGCCGCGCTCGTCGGCCTCGACCAGCAGCGCGTTCAGCGAATTGCGCGCGTCGATCGCGGCGCGGCGCGCCTGGTCCAGATCGTTCTCGGCGGCCTGGAGCCGGTCGCGGGTGGCGAAGCCGCGCGCCAGCAGGTCGCGCTGGTTCGCCAAGGTCTGCACGAGTGTCGCCTCACGCTGGCGCAGCTGCTCCAAGGTTCGCTCCAGCCCCTGGCGCCGCTGGGCGTCCGCCCGCTCGCGCACCTCGCGCTCCCGCGCCTGGAAGGCCGAGAGCCGGGACCGTTCCTGCGCCAGTCCGGCCAGCCGCGCCGCGACGGTGTCGGCCCGGGCGTCGAGCACCGGCTCGCTCAGCCGCGCGACGATGTCGCCCTGCCTCACCCGGCTGCCGACGCGCACGTCCAGTTCGGCCACGGGCGCCGAGTTCGGCGCGGAGACCAGCAGCACGCCGCCGCTTCCCTGGAGCACTCCCGTCGAGCGGACCTTGACCGGTGCCGTGGAGACGGAGGCCCAGACCAGCCCGCCCAGCACGGTGGCGCCGAGGATCGCCAGCACCAGCCAGCCGGACGGCGTGGCGACCCGCACCATGCGGTCGAGCTGGTCCGGGTTGGTGTTCCGGAAGGTGAGCCTGGTAGTCGCCATCGGTCCGGATTCGAGCCTTGTTCGGATTGGCGGACCGCATGTCCAACCACACGCGTCCTCTCACAAGCTGCGCGAAACGGCGCGCCTTCGCAAGACGGACGTAGTAATCCGGCTGTGACTTTCCACGCCGTTAGAGAGGCGAGCGGTTCTGTTCGCCGGGAGGGCGCTTTCTTGCGTTCCGATCTTGTGCCCACGCCGGGTGGAGGCCCAAAGTCCCGTGCCGATTACCAGCGGATCGCGACTTTCGATTGACGGCACAACCGGCCCACGACAGCCTTCACACCTCGACCGGGGCAGGATGAAGAGATGAGTGCACAGGACGTCGAGCGGCTGGAAAAGAACGTGGAAACCCGGCCGGCCCCCTTGCGAATTGACGGGCCGAGCGCCGTACCGATACGGCGGCCCATTATCCGGGTCCGCCGTCCTTTTCCGGAAGCCGTCGGTTAGATCCTGCCCGTCAGGATGCAGTAGCAGCCCTTCGTCAGGATGCAGTAGGGCGAACCACCGCCGGAGACGTTGTCCAGCGCCTCGTCGTCCAGCGGCTCGCTGGAAGAGGCGGGAGCGTCGTTGCTCGTGAAGGCTTTTTCGATTTCTTCCGGCGTCAGGCTGATGCCCTTCGACGCCGCGTATTGCGCCAGAGCCTTGGACGCCTCCTTCACATCGCCCGAGGCCGCCGCGCCCTGCATGGCGTTGGGATCGGACGCGATGAGGTCCTTGAGCTTGTCCAGATTGTCCTGCGTGCCGGCCATTGTTCCCTCCCTATTCGATAGAGGTAGACAAGGTGCAGCGTCCCGCCTGTTCCGTCAACTCCGCATGCAAGTCGATGCCGTCCGGGCGGGCTTTCTTCTTTGCAGCCTGTAGTTACGCTGCCTTCCGGACGGGGATTATTTCTATCGAGGACCAAATGAAGCGGCCCCTTCACAGGGCCGGAGCCGTTCCCACCGACGGCATGCCGAAACAGGCGCCCCTCGCCCCGTGCTCCCCGTCCCCTACGCCGAACGCCGCAACGGAACCGGTCAGAGGCTCCGGCTGTCGGCTTCGCTGTTGAGCCGGTCCGCCCACACGATCGCAACCACCCTGGAAAGCCCGGTCAACGCGTTGCCCTTCGCCTGCGCATTGTCGTTGGAAACACGATCAATAACGCTCCAGCTTTTCTTCTTTGCGTTGTGAAGGACTGCATATCGGCTAGAACTGCTCATCCGATCGCCCCATTGGAAAATGGTTTCTGCTGAGATCCTAGCTACATGCCATATGCTAATAGATAATTACCATTTCTAATCGCCGCATTTGTTGATGCGTGCGGAAATATCTTTTTAAAGCGTAATCTTGTGGACGTCGTCTTTTTTCTTGATGTCGAGGTTGCCGTGGTGAGCGAGGCAGGCGATGAACACGGGAACGGCGTTCCCGCACCCAATACGCGTGAAGAAAGAGGACCCCAGCCAAGATTTCGATGCGGAACCCGGAAGAAAGCGGGGATCTTTCTTTCTCCATTGCTCAGGCGTGCCTGTGGGAGATCGGCGTGCCTGGACATATCAACGAGGGCAGCGGTTCCGGCGACGCCGCCCCGTGCGTCAGAACATCCTCGACGGCAGCCACAGGGTCAGCGCCGGTATGGCGGCCAGCAGGATGAGCCGCAGGATGTCGGCGAGGATGAAGGGCAGGATGCCGCTCACCACGGCCCGTTGCGTCAGGCCCGGCACCGTCGCCTGGACCACGAAGAGGTTCATGCCGATCGGCGGCGTGATCAGGCCGATTTCGGCCACGGTCACGATCAATATGCCGAACCAGACCATGTCGTAGCCGAGCGCCTGGGCGACCGGCGCCAGGAACGGCACCGTCAGCAGGATCATGGACATGGAATCCATGAAGCAGCCGAGCACGATGTAGAACAGCATGATCAGGATGAGCACCACCGCCGGGCTCAGACCGCTGTTCTGGATCAGGCCGATCAGCGCGTTGGGAAGGCCGGTCGTCTCCAGGAAGTAATTGAAGAGCGAAGCGCCGATCAGGATGAAGAAGATCATCCCCGTCAGCCCCGCCGTCTCCCGCACCGCGTCGCGGAACGCCGCCCGGTCGAGTTCGCCCGAGACGAGCGCCAGGAGGAAGGCGCCGACGGCACCGACGGCCGCCGCTTCCGTGGGGGAAAACAGGCCGAGATAGATGCCGCCGATCACCAGCGTGAAGAGCAGGACGACGCCCCAGACGCGGCCCAGCGAGGCGATGCGCGCAGTCCAGCCTGTCCGGGGCGTCGGCGGCGCCAGTTCCGGCGCCATCCGCACGCGGATGATGACGGCGACACCGTAGAGGACCGCCCCGAGCATGCCCGGAACGATGGCGCCGATGAAGAGCTGGCCGATCGAGGTCTGGGTGAGGATGCCGTAGATGACCAGCAGGATGGAGGGCGGGATCAGAACCCCCAGCGTGCCGCCGGCGGCGATCGCGGCGGAGGAGAGGCTGTCGCTGTATCCGTGCCGCTTCATCTCGGGGATGGCGACGCGGCCCATGGTCGCGACCGTGGCGAGCGAGGAGCCGCAGATCGCGCCGAACAGCGCGCAGGCGCCGATCGCGGTCACCGCGAGCCCGCCGCGCACATGGCCGAAGAAGCCGTTCACCATGTCGAACAGCGAGCGCGACAGCCCCGCCCGCGCCGCGAAGACGCCCATCATCACGAAGAGCGGGACGACGCTGAGCGAATAGGGGAAGATCGCCTCGAAGGGCGACGAGCCGAGGATGAAGGCGGCGCCCATCCAGCCGTTCAGCCACCAGAAGCCGGCCACCCCGATGACGGCCATCGCGACCGCGACCGGAAAGCCGAAGGCGATCAGCACGAGCGCCGCGACGAAACCCAGGAAACCCAGAAGTGCGGAACTCATGACGTGGCCTGCGTGCGCGGGGCGGTAAAGATGGTGAGAAGGGCGGCGATGATGGACAGGGCCATGCCGGCCAGCAGCGGCACCCAGTACCAGATGATCGGAATGCCGAGCTGCTGCGAGCGGTCGCCGAACATCAGCTGCTGCTGGAAAGCCTCGTAGCAGTGGACGAGCATCAGTGCCAGCAGGCCCGCGGCGGCGACACTCGCCACCGCCCGCAATCCCCGCCCGACCGCATCGGGAAAGGATTCCACGAGAAGGTCCACCCCCACATGCGCGCCGGTCAGGAAGGCGTAGGGAATGACCAGCCAGGCGCCACCCAGCACGAACAGCTGGACGAGATCGACCACGCCTGGGATCGGCGCTGCCATCTGTCGGCCGACGACGTCGGCGACCGTGACCAGCGCGGCGGCGGCATAGGCGAGCACGCCCAGAACGGCGGCGCCGACGATGAGAGCGCGCAGGGATTGGACCAATGGCCTCATGACGGCTCCGGTGCCGGGGAGGAGAAGGGCGAGGAGAAGGGCAAGAGGGGCCGCGGGGGATCCATCCTCGCGGCCCCGGTCGGGATTCAGCCGGACCCGGCCGTCACTTCTGCTTCTCGGCGAGGCGCTTACGCATCTCGTCGACGATCGCCTGCGCGTTGTCCACCTGTTTGGCGGTCTGCTGGATGTAGGCGCCGATGACCGGCTGCAGTGCCTCGCGCCAGCGCCCGCGCTCCTCCTCGCTCAGTTCGGTGATGGTGTGTCCGGCCTGCTTGGCCTCGGTGCGGCCGGCCTCGTCCCACTTGTCCCACCAGTCGCCGAACTTGGCGACCAGCGCGTCCCCGGAAGCCTTGTCGATGCAGATCCGCACCGGTTCCGGCAGGGCCTCGTACTTGCGCTGGTTCATCACGAAGAAGAAGGGAACCGTGTAGGTGCCGGCCTCCAGATGGTGTTTCAGCACCTCGTTCAGCCCGAAGGACTTGACCGGATCCCAGGGGAAGACCGTGCCGTCGATCACGTTCTTCTGGATGTTCTCATAGACCTCGCCGGGCGGCAGGCCCTGGGGCGTGGCGCCGAGGGCCGTCAGCATCTCGGAGACGGCGGGGCTGGGGGTGCGCAGCCGCAGCCCCTTCAGATCCTCCATCGTCTCGACCTTCTTGTTCGAGGTGTGGATGAGGCCGCCGTTGTGGGCGTGCAGCGCCAGCACCTTCAGGCCGCGGTATTCCGGCGCCAGATAGTCCGGGTACATCTCCCACAGCGTCTTGCTGGCCGCACCCGCGTCGCGCGTCATGAAGGGAAGCTCGATCAGCGAGGTGCGGGGGAAACGCCCGCGCGGGATGCCGTGCAGCCCATGGGCGATGTCCACCACCCCGGCCATCACCTGCTCCTGCTGCTTGGCGACGTTGCCGAGCTGCGTGCCGCCGGGGAAGATCTCGAATTTGACCGCCCCGCCGCTGCACTGGGACACCTGCTCGGTCCAGGGCACGATGAAATCGGTGTGGATGCCGTGGACCGGCGGCAGATAGTGGCTGAGCTTCAACGTTGTCTGCGCCGCCGCCGTGTCGGCGAGGAACAGCGCGGTCGCGGCGAGCGCCGCCAGCTTCGTGGCCGTCCGCTTCGTGATGAATGTCATTCTTTTCCTCCCTCGTGGTTCTTCCAGCTTCGCGGAAGACGCTTTCATTCGAACGGTATCGCCGCTCCGCCCCGCCCCGGGCCGGCCAGCGCTGAGTCACAGCGCCACCGTGATCCTGCCGCTCTTGGCCCGCGAGCAGCAGGCCATCATCCGGCGGTTCTCCTTCCGCTCCGCCTGGCTCAGCACCTTGTCGCGGTGGTCCACCTCGCCTTCCAGCAGGGCGACCTCGCAGGTGCCGCACAGCCCCTCCTCGCAGTCGCTCGGGACATCGACCCCGACCGCGCGCAGGGCCTGGAGCATGGTCTGGCCGGCGGGAACCTCGACCGTCAGGCCGGAATCCTTCAGCTCCACCGCGAAGCCGGTTTCCCGGCTGGGGTCCAGCTGCGTGCCGCTGGTGCTGAAATGCTCGATGTGCAGCATGCCCTCGGGCCAGTCGCGTCCCAGCGCTTCCAGCGCGGTCAGCAGCCGCTCCGGCCCGCAGGCGTAGACCTGACGGCCCGGCCGCGGCTCGCCGGCGAGCCGGGCGAGATCCATACGCCGCCCCTCCTCGGCCGGGTAGAGGCTGAGCCGGCCGCCATGGTCGCGCCGCAGCCGCTCGACGAAGGCCATGCCGGCGCGCGTGCGACCGGCGTAATGGATCGCGTAATCCTTGCCCAGCCGCTTCAGCCGGTCGGCCATCGCGATGATCGGGGTGATGCCGATGCCGCCGGCGATCAGCAGGTAGGAGCCGGCCTCCTCGTCCAGCCGGAAATGGTTCTTGGGGCCGCGCACCCGGACCAGCGCGCCCGGCCGGACCGTCTCATGGATGTAGGCGGAGCCGCCGCGGCCCCGTGGGTCGCGCAGCACGGCGACCTGGAGCCGGTGCCCGTCGTCGCGGTCGCCGCACAGCGAGTATTTGCGGACATGGTCCCCGGCGATCACGTCGATATGGGCACCGGGGGTCCAGCGCGGCAGCCGGTGGCCGCGCGGGTCCTCCAGCACCAGCCGGACGATGCCATCGGCCTCCGCATGGACCTCGGCCACCCGCAGCCCGCGCGCGGCGTCCTGCTTGGCCGGCGCGCCGATCCTGAAGCCGGCGTGGCGTTCGAGGACGGACGGGTCGCGCCGTTCCGGATTCCGCGCCGGATCCCACCGGACCCACAGATGGTCGGGCCCGCGGAAGGAGGTGTTGGGCAGGAAGGTGAAGGTCTGGCCGGGCACCAGCTCCATGTGCGGCAGGCGCTTGCTCAGCTCCTCCAGGAAGACCCGCATTTCCATCCGGGCGAGGTTCTTGCCCATGCACTGGTGGCTGCCATAGCCGAAGGTGAGGTGGTCGGTGGTGTTGTCGCGGTAGATGTCCAGCTCGTCCGCGTTCTCGAAATGGCGCTCGTCGTGGTTGGCCGAGGCGCTGACGATCAGCAGCTTGGCGCCCTTCGGGATCTCGACCCCGCCGATGCGCGTGCCGGCGGTGGCGATGCGCCGCCAGGCGACGACCGAGCCGGAGTAGCGCAGGCACTCCTCCACCGCGTTGGGAATGAGCGAGGGGTTCTCGCAGACCTCCCGCCAGGCATCGCGGTTCTCCAGCAGCAGGCGGAACATGTTGGCCGCGGCGTGGGCCGTGGTCTCGTGCGCCGCGACGATGCCGGCCATCATCATGGAATGCAGGTAGGAGTCGGTGACGACCTCCGGAAGCTCCTTCTGGCGGCGGATGCCGTACTGCATCCAGCCATGGCCGGAAGGGTCCTGGCGCATCTTGTCCAGCACCTTGCCGGCATATTGCCAGAACTTGCCCACCGCGTCGGCCACGGCCACCTGCTGCTCCGGCGAGGGGCGGCCCCAGGTATTGACGGTGTGGGCGATGGAGTATTCGCGCAGGGTATCCATGTCCTCCTCGGGCACGCCGAGGAAGTGCAGGGCCACGGTCAGCGGGATCTCCCACAGCATGTCGTCGACCAGGTCGGCTTTGCCGCGGTCTACGATGCGGTCCACATACTCCCGCGTCAGCCGCCGGACCATCGGCTCGTGGTGCGCCAGTTCCTCCAGCGAGAAGGAATCCATGAGCGCGCGGCGCCGCTCCATGTGCACCGGCTCGTCCTCGTTCACGAGCGTGCGGTTCATCGCATAGCCGTAACGCTTCAGCGTGTCCTGGGCCTCTTGCGAGACCGGAGTGATCTTCTCCAGCGCGATGGACGGGGAGAAGGTCACGTTGTCGCGGAACACCGCCTTCACGTCCTCGTAGCGGCTGACCACCCAATAGCCGAGCTTCGGGCTGTAGAAGACCGGCTCCTGGTCGCGCGACCAGCGCAGCGCCTCCGCCGGATCGACCTGATACGGCCCCTCGAAGGGGTCGAAGGCCTCGGCGTTCGGGGAAACGGGGCAGCCGGTGGGAGAGACGCCGGCATGGCCGCCCGCTCCGGATGCCGCGTCATGGAACGGACAGGCCCCGGCGCCGGGACGCGCCGTGGAAGGGCTGCGATGCTGCGTCATCTGGAGGCCTCCCGGCGTGCGGAACCAATTCGTTTGGTTTACAAATAACGCACATGACTGTGCGTTCTCCGAACATATATAGATGGATCGGCTTTCGATCAAGGCAGGCAAAGGGCGCATCGGGCCGGGCACCGCCGGGCTGGACGGGTCCGGCCGAAGACAGTCGGGATGATCATGAAGACGACCAACCAGTTGCAGACCCTCGACCGCGGCATTCAGGCGCTCGCGATCATTGCGCAGCAGGCAGGCGGCATCACCATCGCCGACCTTGCCGCCCGGCTGGAGATCCATCGGGCCATCGTTTACCGGATCGTCTCGACGCTGGAGGCGCACGCGCTGATTTCCCGGTCGCCGGAGGGGCAGATCTATCTGGGCGGGGGGCTTCTGGTGCTGGCCTCCCGTTTCGAACCGCAGCTTCGCTCGGTCGCGCGGCCCCTGCTGCAGGCGCTGGCCGGGGAAACGCGGGCGACCGCCTATGTCTCGCTGGCGCAAGGGGAGGAATGCGTCGTGATCATGGTTGCCGAGCCGGAGGAAGGGCTGCTGCGGGTCGGTTACCGTGTCGGCAGCCGCCATCCGCTGACGCTGGGTGCCGCCGGCATCGCCATACTGGCGAGCCGGCCGGAGCGGCCCGGCGATCCCGAGGCGGTGCGGCAGGCACGGCGTGACGGCTACAGCCTGACCCGCGGCCAACTGCAGCGCGGCGCCGTCGGCGTCGCCAGCGCCATCCATGCGCCGGACCGGCCCCGCACCGGTTTCGAGGCCTGCATCGGCGTCGTGGCGATGGACGACCTGAACACGGAGGTCGCCATCGCCGCCGTCATGTCCGCCGCCGGAAGGCTCGCGGCGCTGACGCAGCCCTGACGGCGCGCGCTGTTCAGGCCGCCGGGCGAACCCGGTCGGGATGGGCCGCCGCTATCTCCGGAAGCGCCTCCAGGGCCGCCATCACCGCGCCGACCCGCCTCAGATCCTCGACCGGCACCTGCCAGCGCCGCGCGTTGTAGATCTGCGGCACGAGACAGAGGTCGGCGATGGACACCGCATCGCCATGGCAGAAGCCACCGGTCGCCGGGCTGTCCAGCAACGCCTCGACGGCTTCCAGGCCGGGGCGGATGAAGCGCCGCATCCACTGGGCGGCGCCATCCTCCCCGCCGATCAGCGAGGCCGCGTATCTGGAGACGGACATGTTGCAGACCGGGTGGATGTCCATCGCGATGGCATGGGCGAGCGCCCGCACGCGCTGGCGGCCCTCCGGATCGGCCGGAAGAAGGGGCGGCTCGGGCCGTGTTTCGTCCAGATATTCGATGATGGCCAGCGACTGCGTCATCATGCGGCCATCGATCTCCAGCGCCGGCACCAGCCCCTGAGGATTGCGCGCGAGGTGGGCCGCGCCCCGGTGCTCGCCCTCCAGCAGGTTCACCGGCACGCTGTCGTAGGCGACGCTCTTCAGGTTCAACGCCATGCGGACCCGGTAGGCCGCCGACGAACGCCAGTAATCGTAAAGGATCGTGGCCATGAAAGCCCCCTCCCGCGACACGGCGGCCGTGCTTTCCGGACGCCCTTGGATGGAAGGCGATCCTCACACGGAGTTCGTCTCATCCGCAACAGGATGGCCTGATGCGGCAATGACCTGGCGCATTGCCCGCCGGCCGGTCAGCTGTCCGCTTCCTCCGTGGGAGCCGTCGCCGCGGTGCGGGCGAGCAGCCGGTCCAGCACCCGCCGGAAGGCCGCCAGATCCTCGGCCGGCAGGCCGGACAGCAGTTCCGATTCATAGGCGACGGCGAGCGGCGCTATGTTTTCGAACATGCGGCGGCCCTTACGGGTCAGCGACAGCCGAACCAGCCGCCGGTCGCTCGCGTTGGCCTTCTTTTCGATGATCCCCGCCTGTTCCAGGCGGGCGGCGGCGCGGCTCACCTTCGACTTGTCCATGTCCACGCGCCGGCGGATCTCCCGCACGGACACCTCCCGGTTCCGGGCGAGATGGGCGATCACCCGCCACTCGGCGATGGAGATGCCGAAACGCTCCTCATAGACGGCGGCGAGTTCGCGGCTGACGCGGCCGGCCAGGACGTTGATGAGGTAGGGAAGGAACCCGTCGAGGTCCAGGGAGGGGCCGTTCGCGGTCATCGCCGTTGACAGTCGTTGCAATTGAGATGATATCCTGCGCAGGGCCGGCCGGCAAGGCAAGCGCTCATCGGCCCCTACGGTCCGGCCAGCCAGCCCAGCCAATACCATCCGGTCAAGCGCCTCCACCGGCGGGGCGCCTCCAGGGAGGAGACGATGACCCTTCGCTACATGCCTGGTTTCGGCAACGACTTCGAAACCGAGGCGCTTCCCGGCGCCCTGCCGCAGGGGCAGAACTCGCCCCAGCGCTGCGCCTATGGGCTTTACGCCGAGCAGCTGTCCGGCTCCCCCTTCACGGCGCCGCGCGGCACCAACGAGCGCTCCTGGCTCTACCGCATGCGCCCGTCGGTCCGGCATGTCGGCCGTTTCCACCGGATCGAGCTGCCCTTCTGGAAGACCGCTCCGCACATCGTCGACCATGACCTGGCGCTCGGCCCCCTGCGCTGGAGCCCGGTGCCGATCCCGGACGAGGAGCTGACCTTCCTGTCCGGCCTGCGTACCGTCACCACGGCCGGCGACGTCCACACCCAGGTCGGCATGGCGGTGCATCTCTACTTCGTCACCGCGCCGATGCTGGACGAGTGTTTCTTCAACGCCGACGGCGAGCTGCTGATCGTGCCCGAGGCCGGGCGGCTGCTGATCTTCACCGAGCTGGGCAAGCTGGAGGCCGGGGCCGGCGACATCGCCGTCGTCCCGCGCGGCATGAAGTTCAAGGTGGAGCCGGTCGGCGGGCCGTCGCGCGGCTATGTCTGCGAGAATTACGGCGCCAAGTTCACCCTGCCCGAGCGCGGCCCCATCGGCGCCAACTGCCTCGCCAACCCGCGCGACTTCAAGACGCCGGTCGCCGCCTACGAGGAGAAGGAGACACCCTGCCGGCTGGTCGTGAAGTGGTGCGGGCGCTTCCAGGAGACGGAGATCGGCCATTCGCCGCTGGACGTCGTCGCCTGGCACGGCAACTACACGCCTTACAAGTATGATTTGCGGACCTTCTCGCCCGTCGGCGCCATCCTGTTCGACCATCCCGACCCGTCGATCTTCACCGTGCTGACCGCGCCCTCGGGCGAGGCCGGGACCGCCAACATCGATTTCGTCATCTTCCCCGAACGCTGGATGGTGGCCGAACACAGCTTCCGCCCGCCCTGGTACCACATGAACATCATGTCGGAGTTCATGGGGCTGATCTACGGCAAGTACGACGCCAAGGAGGAGGGCTTCGCCCCCGGCGGCATGAGCCTGCACAACTGCATGCTGCCACACGGGCCGGACGCCGACGCCTTCGCCAAGGCAAGCACGGCGGAGCTGAAGCCGGTGAAGCTCACCGACACGCTGGCCTTCATGTTCGAGACGCGCTTCCCGCAGCAACTGACCGAGTTCGCCGCCAGCCTGCCGACCCTGCAGGAGGGCTATGCCGACTGCTGGTCCGGCATCGAGAAGCGCTTCGACGGCACGCCCGGCCTGAAGTGACCGTGGAAGGGAACGGGACGGGGCGTCGAGGATCCGGATCGGGAGCGCCAACCTGTACTGCGGCCCTGAAATGAGCCACCCAACTGGACTTGTTGAGGCGGCTAAGGATAGCTCGGCGATGGAGGTCGGCCCGGAGTTGGGCCGAGGTGCGGGGTGCGGTGTCCGTGCCGGGCTGACTGCCCGGTGGCGATACACAGTAGCGCAAGGTACCCGCCACGTCCGAGCAACCCAGGCCAGACTGTAACGCCGACCGGTGGATGGCGAAGTGGTCCGGCTCATCGCTTCGACCTCCGTAGGGCCAAAGAGCTTACCCCCGCGAAGGCGGGAGGCGTTTGCCCTCAAGCGCGGCGATCTTCTCCTCCAGCAACTCGCTGGCCATCCTCTTCAGCCAAACGCTACAGGTCGTGTGCGCTCACGATGCCCTTCCCTGTGGCACAGGGGCGAGGCGCCGCCTTCGCGCAAGGGGAGGCCGCATGACGGCCCGCCCGTAGGACCCAGGATAAGGCTCCCTCCGCGCAGGCTCCTTCGCCCTTGTGGACTTGCCGCACGCAAGGCTTTAAAAGCGGGTGCACAGGATTGATCCGTCTTGTGCCTGCAACAAGACACCATCACCGCCGCTCCTTCCGCAGTCGGGTAGCAAAACACCACCATGAGAACAACCGGGATCATGGTCGGCAGTGTCGCCTTTGCGGTTGCTGTTCTTGCCGGATATGGTTTTCACGCCTACAAACTCCGCGAATCCCATATCGCACGCGCCGAGATTTCGCTTCGGAGCGTCACCAGGGCTCTGGAGCACCATGCGAAATGGTCCTTCGCCGCGGCCGACCTTCTCCTGCGGCGGGTCTCGGCGCAGGGGGAAACCTTCCTGAAAGCCTCGGAGGGCCGTGACGACCTGCATCGCATCCTCGCCGAGCGCGTGATGGCATCCTCCATCCTTCAGAGCATCGTCGTGCTGGACGAACGGGGCCGCAACGTCGCCGACTCGCTGTCCTTCCCTCCGCGGGAGCTGGACGGCTCGGACACCGATTACTTCGGGGCGCACCGGGGCGGCAGACCGGACAAGGTTTTCATCACGAACACGTTCCGAAGCCGCATCAGCGGACGGATCATATTCGGGATGAGCCGGGCGATCCGTGATGAGGACGGCAACCTTGCCGGGGTGGTCTTCGCCACGATCGACGCGGAGTTCTTCCGAAACCTCTACGAGAGCCTCAATCTCGGATACCGCGCGACGACGACCTTGCTGACGAGCAACGGCGACGTCCTCATGCGCGTCCCCCACACCACGGACCTGGTCGGCGCCAATACGGCGAACGCCCCACTTTTCACCAAGCACCTTCGAAGGGCACCGGAAGGAACCTACAGTGTCCAGAGCATATTCGACCAGTCCCACCGGCTGGCCGCCTACAAGAAGCTGCCCGACTTCCCGCTGGTCGTGACGGCATCCTACTCCATGGACGAGGTGCTTTATGACTGGAAAATGGACATCTTCATCGAGGGGATATTCGCCGTCTCTCTTGCCTTTGGCTCCGTTCTTGCCTGTTACCTGATCACGCGCAGAAGCAGCGTCCCATAATCGGCGCCCTTGCCGGCCCGTCAGCGGCCGGTGCGGATCGGGACAGGGCGGCGGAAATTCGCCCCGGAGGCCCGAAGCGCGCTATGATGCCGCGCCGAAATCCGTTCCGGTCGCACCCAAGCAAGGAGCGTCTGCCCTGTCCGCCTTCCGCCAATCAGCGTCCTTCGCCTCCCGGCTGCTTTCACGATTGCGTTCCCGTCCTCAAGCCGGCACAGGCGCCGGGCCGGAACGGCCGGATGCGCCCCCCGGCGCGGCCAGACGCGTACGGCCGGCCAACATGATCTATGGCGTCGACGACCGTCCGCCGGCGGCGGCCTTGGCCATTCTCGCTTTCCAGCACGCGGCCCTGGCGCTGGCGCTGGAGGTCTATGTGCTGATCGTCGCCCAGGAGATCGGTCTCGACGCCACGGCCACCCAGGCCTTCGTCGCATCGAGCGTTCTCGTGATCGGTGTCGGAACGCTCCTCCAGGCCTTCCGTGCCCCCTTCGGGGCGGGCCTCATGCTGGTCCATATTCCCGATCCGGTGCTGATGGGCGCCTTCGCGGCCGTCGCGAAATCCGCGGGCATGGCGGCCGCGGGTGGCGCCCTGGCGCTTGCGTCGATGACACAGATCGCCCTCTCGCGCGTCATCCCCCGCATGCGGTCGGTGTTTCCGCCCGAGGTCATCGGGGTCATGGTCTGCATGCTCGGCCTGTCCATGGCCGGCGGCGGCGTGCAGCGCCTCCTGGGCATGAGGACGAGCCTTGCCCCCGTGGACGCGACGTCGGCCGCCGTTGGGCTGCTGACGCTCGGCAGCATCGTCGCCGTGGCGATCTGGTCGCGTGGCACACTGCGGCTGTTCGCCCTGATCGTGGGGCTGCTGGTCGGCGGGGTGGCCAGCTACGCGACGGGAACGCTGCATTTCGATGGTTTCGGCCGTGACACGGCCTGGCTGGCACTGCCGTCCCTCACGGCCCCGAGCCTGGATTTCACGCTGGCGGGCGTGCTCCCGATGGTGCTCATCGCCCTGCTGGTCGGGTTGGACACGGTCGGTTCGGTCGCCGTGATGGAAAAGATGAACGACGCCGGGTGGCGGCGGAGCGACATGCGCGCGGTCAGCGGCGGCATCTGCGCCAGCGGCATGGCCAACATCCTCGGCGGCCTGATCGGCGGGTACGGAACCGGCATTTCCTCGGCCAACATCGGCCTGAGCAGCGCCACGGGCGCCAGTTCCCGCATTCTCGGCGTCGCGACCGGCCTCGTGCTGATCGCCGCGGCCTGCTTCCCGCCCCTGATCCAGATCGTCACGCTCACGCCGGAACCCGTCCGGGGCGCGATCACCCTCTATGCCGCGGCCTTTCTCGTGACGTCCGGAATGGAGCTGATCCTCTCGCGCATGCTCGACAGCCGCCGCACCTTCATGGTCGGGCTGTCGATGTCGGCCGGCGTCGCCCTGATCGCCATGCCGGCCCTGCCCCATGGAGCGCCGGAATGGGCGCGCGAGATGCTCTCCTCGCCCCTGACGGTTGCCACCCTTCTGGCCATCCTGCTGAACCTCGTCTTCCGGCTCGGGACGTCGCGGACCGTTTCGATGACCATCGACGCGCAAACCCCCATGCGCGACGTCACCGATTTCCTCGAAACGTCGGGAGCGAGCTGGGCCGCGCGCAAGGACACGATCCTGCGCGCCGGCAACGCCGTCGTCGAAGCCGTCGAGGTTCTGCGGGACAGCGGCCATGCGGAGGGGCCGATCGAACTCACCGTGAGCTTCGACGAATACAACCTGGATCTCGAATTCACCTATGCCGGCACGCCGCTCGCGCTGACGCCAAGCACGGTCGATCCGGCGAAGGCTCTGGACGGCGACGACGATGACTTCAACCTGTTGATCCTCTCGGCCTCCAACGCCCTGCTGGCGCGTCTGGCCGACCGCGCCAAGGCGTTCCGGCGCGGAGACCGGGCCGTGTTCGCGCTTCACTTCGAACACTGACCGGCAGGTTGCGCGGGCCATCATCGGTATCCCGGGCGAGCCCCTGCCGCCCGGAGAAGAGGCGGCCGGAATTCCCGGCCCGCAGATCCGTGCCTTTCAGCGGACAACGCCGACGGATGCGTAACCGCTGAAAACGTTTTCATCTTCACGGAAACGTTTTCAAGGCGTCACGCGACTGCAACGCCGCGCCGTCATCTTGCCCCTGGTTCGATGAAACGGCGGGAAGGCACGATGACCAGAGGGGCGACCATCCGTGACGTGGCGGCGCGTGCGCGCGTCTCCATCGCGACGGTGTCGCGGGTCCTGAACGGCACGGGCCTCGCTGCACCCGCGACGGAGGAGCGCGTGCGCCTCGCGATGGCCGAACTGGGCTTCCGGCCGAACACCATCGGCCGCAGCCTCAAGGCGGCGCGGACCCGGACGGTCGGCGTGCTGATCCCGTCGCTGTCGAACCCCGTCTTCGCCGAAAGCGTCTCCGGCATTCAGGAGGTGGCGGCGGAGGCCGGACACGGCGTGCTCATCGTGTCCACCGACTACAGCCCGGAGCGGGAAGCACAGGCGATCGAAAGCCTGCTCTCCAACCAGGTGGACGGGCTGGTGCTCACCGTCGCCGATGCCGACCGCAGTGCCTCGCTGGACACGCTGGACGCGGCGGGCCGCCCTTATGTCCTCGCCTACAACCAGCCGGAGCTGAGCGGCCGGCCTTTCGTCTCCGTGGACAATGTGGCGGCGGCGCGGGCCATCGTGGAGCGGATGATCGCCCTCGGTCACCGCCGCATCGGCATGGTCGCGGGCCGCTTCCGCCAGTCCGACCGGTCGCGCCGCCGCCATGCCGGCTATGAGGCGGCACTTCTGGCCGCGGAGCTCGCCCCCGGACCGGTCATCGAAGTCGATTTCGCCGACACCCGGTTGGCCCAGCACCTCGCCGGCCACATGGCGGGTGCCGCGGGCGCAGGGCGCCCGACCGCCCTCTTCGCCTCCAACGACCTTCTGGCGCTCGCCACCATCCGCGCGGTGCGCGACCTCGGCCTGTCGGTGCCCGGCGACGTGTCGGTCACCGGCTTCGACGGGATCGAGGTCGGGGCGCTCGTCTCCCCCAGCCTGACCACGCTGGTGCAGCCGGCCCGCGCCATGGGCCGCGCCGCCTTCGCCGCCCTGCACGCGCGCCTGTCGGGCGAGCCGCACGACGCCAGCACCATTCTCCCCTTCGCCATACGGAAGGGCGAATCCCTCGGACCGGCTCCCTCCTTGCCGGTACCGCGCCACAGCCACGCCACCCCCTTGCCTTGAGGACGCGACCATCATGCTGATGCCCCTGCTGAAGCCTCTCACCCTGGGTGCCGCCCTGCTGGCAGCCCTGACCGCCGCCGTTCCCGCGCCGGCAGCCGCCCAGCAGAACGCGATCTGCTACAACTGCCCGCCGGAATGGGCCGACTGGGCCTCGCAGCTCAAGGCGATCAAGGACGATCTCGGCATCGCCGTGCCGTTCGACAACAAGAACTCCGGCCAGTCGCTGTCCGCCATGCTCGCGGAGAAGGACAAGCCGGTGGCCGACGTCGTCTATCTCGGCGGCCCGGTCGGCATCCAGGCCAAGGAGGCCGGTGTCGTGGCACCCTTCAAGCCGGACGCCTGGGACCAGATCCCCGCCGACATGAAGGACCCCGACGGCTACTGGTTCACCATCCATTCCGGCACGCTCGGCTTCTTCGTCAACACCGAGGCGCTGGGCGGCAAGCCGGTGCCGCAATCCTGGGCCGACCTGCTGAAGCCCGACTATGCCGGCATGGTCGGCTATCTCGACCCGACCAGTGCCGCCGTCGGCTATGTCGGTGCCGTCGCGGTGAACTTGGCGCTCGGCGGCGGCTACGGCAACTTCGATCCGGCCATCGGCTGGTTCAAGGCGCTCCAGAAGAACCAGCCCATCGTGCCCAAGCAGACCTCCTACGCCCGCGTGCTGTCCGGCGAGATCCCGATCCTGATCGACTACGACTTCAACGCCTACCGCGCGAAACACACCGACAAGGCCCCGGCCGCCTTCGTCATCCCGGCGGAAGGTTCCGTCTCGGTGCCCTACGTCATGAGCTTGGTGAAGAACGGGCCGAACCCGGAGAACGCGAAGAAGGTCCTGAACTACGTCCTGTCCGACAAGGGGCAGGCCCTGTGGGCCAACGCCTTCATGCGCCCGGTGCGCGCGGCCGCCATGCCGCCGGACACCGCCGCCAAGTTCCTGCCCGCCGCCGACTACGCCCGCGCCCGGCCCGTGGACCTGGCCCGGATGGCGGAGGCCCAGAAGGGCTTCATGGCGCGCTACCAGGCCGAAGTGCGGTGAGCCTGCGCGACGCCTCCTCCCTCCTGCCGCCGCTCCGCCGGGGCGGGAGGGGACGGGTCCGCAGCGGCGGCCGGGACCTGCCGCTGCTGGCCGGAATGATCGCCCCGGCGGCCGCTGTGTTCGGCGCCTTCTTCCTGCTGCCGCTGGCGCGCCTGTTCGCGATCGGCGGCGGCGGGGCGGAGGGATGGGCCGCCTATGCGACGATCCTGACCGACGCCGGCCACCGGGACGGGCTGATCGCGACCGTGCTGCTGTCGGCCGCCGTCACGGCGGCCACGCTGGCCGCCTCCACCGTGGCCGGGCTGTTCCTGGTGCGCCACCGCTTTCCCGGCCACGCGCTGCTGGTCGCCATGCTGACCTTCCCGCTGGCCTTTCCCGGCGTGGTGGTCGGCTTCATGGTCATCATGCTGGCCGGCCGTCAAGGGCTGCTGGGCACCATCACCCAGGCGCTGTTCGGCGGGAAGCTGGTCTTCGCCTACTCCATGGCCGGGCTGTTCCTGGGCTATCTCTACTTCTCGATCCCCAGGGTCATCCTGACGGTCATGGCCGCGGCCGAGAAGCTCGACCCGCGGCTGGAGGAGGCGGCCCGGTCACTGGGGGCGACGCGCGCCCAGCTGGTCGCCCATGTGATCCTGCCGGCGCTGAAACCCGCGCTGCTGTCGGCCGGGGCGCTCTGCTTCGCCACGGCGATGGGCGCCTTCGGCACGGCCTTCACGCTCGCCACCCGGATCAACGTGCTGCCCATGATCATCTACACCGAATTCACGCTCCAGGCGAACCTCGCCACGGCGGCGGCGCTGAGCCTCGTGCTCGGGCTCGTCACCTGGGCGGTGCTGGCCGCCGCGCGCAGCTTCGCCGGCTCCTCCGTCGCGGCGGCGGGGTGAGGGACGCCATGCGACGCCGCGGCCTGTCCTTCTGGGCGCAGCTGGCCTTCACGCTGCTGCTCTGCGCCTTCCTGGTGACGCCCATCATCCTGTCGATGCTGGCCGGGGTGACCGCCAACTATTTCGTCGGGCTGAAGAGCGGCCTGACGCTGCGCTGGGTGGAGGAGGTCTGGCGGCTCTACGCCGACACGATCTTCCTGTCCCTGCGGATCGCCTTCGCCTGCCTCGGCTGCACCCTGCTGCTGGGCGTGCCCGCGGCTTACGCGCTGGCACGCCGGCAAGGGCCGGCCGCCCGGCTGGCCGAGGAGCTGCTGATGATGCCCGTCGCGGTGCCCGGCCTTGCCACGGCGCTCGCCCTCATCGTCACCTACGGCGGCGTCGGGGATCTGCGCAGCAGCTGGCTCTTCATCCTGATCGGGCATGTCCTGTTCACCCTGCCCTTCATGGTGCGCTCGGTGCTGGCGGTGATGACCTCCGTCGATCTCCGGACGCTGGAGGAGGCGGCCGCCAGTCTCGGCGCCGGCTTCGCCCGCCGCTTCTTCGGGGTGGTCCTGCCGAACTGCGCGTCCGGCATCCTCGCCGGTTCGCTGATGGTGCTGACCCTCTCGGTCGGAGAGTTCAACCTGACCTGGCTGCTGCACACGCCCATGACCAAGACGCTGCCCGTCGGGCTGGCCGACAGCTACGCATCGCTGAGGATCGAGGTCGGCAGCGCCTACACGCTGGTCTTCTTCCTGATGATCGTCCCCAGCCTGATCCTGCTGCAGGCGCTCGCCCGGCGCGCGCGCTCCAACCCCTGAACATTTTAGCCCTTGAGCACACCCATGCCCTCAAACTTCCATCTCGACGCCGTGCCCATCCGCCTCCAAGCCTGCGGGAAGAGCTGGGAGGGCGGCGGCCGCGCGCTGGAGCCGCTGGACCTCGCCATCCGGGGCGGCGAGACCATCGTGTTCCTCGGCCCGTCCGGCTGCGGCAAGACGACGACCCTGCGCATCATCGCCGGGCTGGAGAGCCCCGATCCCGGCGGGCGCGTCTTCTTCGGCGAGGAGGACGTCACGGAACTGCCCATCGAGCGCCGCAACGTCGGCATGGTCTTCCAGAGCTACGCGCTCTTCCCGAACATGACGGTGATCGAGAACGTCGCCTACGGGTTGAAGGTGCGCGGCGTGCCGCGGGTTGAACGCGCGGCACGCGCGGAGGAGATGCTGGAGATGGTGAAGCTCGGCGAATTCGCCGGGCGGCGCATCGACCAGCTGTCCGGTGGCCAGCGCCAACGCGTGGCGCTCGCCCGCGCGCTGGTGGTCCGGCCGCGCGTTCTGCTGCTGGACGAACCGCTGACGGCGCTCGACGCGAAGCTGCGCGACGGCCTGCGGCTGGAGATCGACCGGCTGCTGCGGCAGCTCGGCATCACCGCCGTCTACGTCACCCACGACCAGGGCGAGGCCATGGCGCTCGGCGACCGGATCGTCGTGATGGCGGAGGGCCGCATCGCCCAGGTGGGAACCCCGCGCGAAATCTATTATCGGCCCGCCAACGCCTTCGTGGCCGAGTTCGTCGGCACCATGAACCGCCTTTCAGGCGAGGCGCGGAACGGACGGATGCGGCTCGGGCCGGGGTTCGGGGTGGCGCTTGCCTCCCTGCCCTGGTCCGGCCCGGACGGCGCCCAGGAGTTCCTGGTGCGCCCCGAGGACATCGACCTGGCGGAGGAGGGCGGGCATTTCGATGCCCGCGTCGCGGCCAGCGTCTTCCTCGGCGACCGCACCCGCCTCGTCGTCGAGACCGAGGGCGGGCAGCCGCTGACCGTGGACGCGCCCGGACGGGCCGACTTCGCCCGAGGCCAGAGCGTCGCCCTGCGCCTCGATCCCAACCGCCTTCTCACTCTTCCGGCCTGAACCATGCTCATCGCCCAGCTCACCGACCTCCACATCAAGCCGGCGGGCCGCCTCGCCTACCGCCGCGTTGACACGGCGGCCTGCCTCGCCCGCGCGGTCGAGGCGGTGAACGCGCTGGACCCGGCGCCCGACCTCGTCCTCCTGACCGGCGACCTCACGGACTTCGGCACCGAGGAGGAGTACGGCCTGCTGATGGAGCTTCTGCGTCCCCTGCAGGCACCCTTGTTCCCGATCCCCGGCAACCACGACGCGCGCGCCGGCATGGCCGGCGCCTTTCCCGCGATCGCGCGGCGCGCCGGACCCGGACCCTTCCTGCAATACACGGTCGAGGACTGGCCGGTGCGGCTCGTCGGGCTCGACACGCTGGTGCCGGGCTCCGGCGGCGGCGAACTCTGCGCCGAACGGCTGGGATGGCTGGAGGCCCGGTTGGGCGAGCAGCCGGATCGCCCGACCGTCGTCTTCCAGCACCATCCGCCCTTCGCCACGGGCATCGGCCACATGGACCGGATCGGGCTGGCCGGTGCCGGGGGGCAGGCTGAGGTGATCCGGCGGAACCCGCAGGTGGAAAGGGTGCTGTGCGGGCATGTGCACCGCCCGATCCAGGCCCGCTGGGCCGGTACCATCGCCTCGGTCGCGCCCTCCACGGCGCATCAGGTGGCGCTGGACCTCCGGGAAGAGGCGCCGTCGGCCTTCGTGCTCGAACCGCCGGGCTTCCAGCTGCACCGGTGGGACGCCGGCGCGGGGCTCCTCGTCAGCCACACCGCGCTCATGGAGGGGTTCGACGGCCCCTACCCCTTCTTCGAGGACGGCAAGCTGATCGACTGAGCCACGCCGGCGAGCGGCGTCGTTGCATCGGGGTGCCGGATGCCCTGAACGCGCCGGCATCATGGGAGGGCGCCCCGAGTGCAGCCGCTCTTCACGCCTGTCGGCGACCGCGCCCGCCAGCGCGAAGGATGGCCGACGGGGCAGAACCCGCCGAAGACGAGGACGGTCGCCGGGATACTTGAGCGGCACGGGAGCGGCGCTGCTAAACCATCCAATCAGGGCAACGGTTCCCGCTACGACGGCGACGACGCGCATCGCCCGGTGCGATCAGGCGAAAGGCCGGGAAGCGCTGCTGGAAACGGATTGAAACGTCCGGCCCGACGACCGCCTCGGCCATGCCCGCCTTCGCCCCTGTCATCTCTTGGTGAGGCTTGGCGCGTCAGTGGAAACGACAGGATGGTCGCAGGATAAAACGCAACGCTCACCTCTTTATCGGCGGCGCCGTGGCCGGCCTGGGCATCCGGCAGGCGGCGTTCGTCGGCCACGACGTCGGCGGTGGCGTCCTTCAGGTTATGCTGACTTCCATCCCGAACTCTTCTCGGGCCTGATGCTGGTCGATTGCGTGGCCTTCGACAACTGGCCGGTGCCCTTCGTTCCAATGGCACGCGCGGTGCGCGGTCTCATCGCACGCCTGCCGCCGGCTTTGATCAGGCCGCTGTTCCTGGTCGTGCTCCGTAACTTGGGCCGCGATGCTCCCGCGCAACGCAGCGCCTCCGCCTCGCTGCCGTGGAAGCCCTATGCGCATTCGGTCGGTCCGCGCGTTCTCGCCAACCAACTGCACCACCTGACCGCTCATGACACCCCGGTCGCTTGGCCTACGGCTTGCACAGAACTCGATAGAAAGTCGGTTAAAAGGAAGGGGTTTGCCTGTTGTGAGGCTCTGATCTGGCAACGGAGCATGAGC
>NZ_JAFIQV010000069.1 GCF_017356015.1 Azospirillum sp. SYSU D00513 | reverse complement strand
ACCGGGGGCATGCCCCCGGTCCAAATAGCGAACAGAGCGGCCAACTCACATGTTACGAAAACCGGCCAACTTGACTTGTTAGCGACAGCTGACCTCCCTGTACGATCTTCAGGGGTTCCTCTTCAACAAATGGTCCCAGAACCTCACCGCTGCAAACTACTCGGTTACCAAACTCGATCTTGCGCAAATCATCAAACCTTTATTCATGTCGTGCCGTCCGGCAGGCGCCCCCGCTCCGCCCGGATGGTCGGCAGGGCCATGACCGCCAGCAGCCCGGCCAGCCCAAGCAGCAGTGCCGAGCCGACGGCCCGGTAGAGCAGCACCCCGGCCACCCCGCCGCCGAGGAAGCACAGCACCGTCGGGCCGTAGAGCATCAGCTTGTCCCGGTTCGGGGCGAAGCGGACCGCCGACCGCCGGTGCAGGGCCGAATCCAGCATGTTGCCGAGTTCGATGCCGATGTCCGTCACCATGCCGGTGACGTGGGTGGTGCGGATGCGGGCGTTGGACAGGCGCGTGACGATGGCGTTCTGCTGCCCCATCAGGAAGCTCAGTCCCAGCACCAGCAGCGGCCCGCGCGCGATCTCGGCGATCCACAGATCCACGCAGCCGAGTGCCGCGAGCAGGACGGCCTCCGCCATCACGCTGTAGGCGTAGACGGCGCTCAGCCGGTGCCGCTCCCCCTCGTTCATCAGCAGGGTGGAGGCGATGGTCCCCGCCAGGAAGGACGCGACGATGGCGAGGCTGACGAGAAGGCCCGCCATGTCGCCGAGCGCGATGTGGTCGGCCAGGACCGACAGGGCGCCGGTCATGTGCGATGAATAGAGTCCCACGGCGTAGAAACCCGCCGCGTTCACGCAGCCCGCGACGGCCGCCAGCGACCAGGCCAGCCGCCGCTCCTTGCCGCTGCTGCGCCCATGATTCCGCACGCTCAGCATGCCATGATCCGCTTCCCGAGGGAGACAGGCGATTTTGCGCCGTCAGGCTCCGCCCCGGCAAACGGATTCAGCCCTCCCTACGCGGCGTCGAGCGTGCCGGCGACGAGTTCGGGGTTGCTTTCGATCACCACGAGATAAGCGCGTGCGGGGGCGTCCGGCGTCTTGCGGCGCTGCTCCCAGTCGCGCACGGTTCCGACCGGGATTCGGTAGGTCGCGGCGAACTGTTCCTGCGTCATCCCCAACCGCTCACGCAGCTTCTTCACATTGACCAGCTTCCGCAGCCCCTTGCCGTCCCTCGGCAAGGGCTGAGCGTCGGGGTCGTCCAGGGCCGCGGCGTGGATCTCCTCCTCGGTGAGTGCGGCGACCGCAGCCCAATCCGTGTCGGTGTCCACCGGCAGGGGATCGCCGGGATTACGGACAAGCTTTGTGTTCATGGCCCACGGCACCATGGCCGTCACGGTTCCTGAATCCGGTGAGTCACCCTTACGGCTGCGCCATGGAGCCGTCAAGCCAAGCTGGCGGCACCTGCTCAGCGCGTCCCGGCCTTCACGGGAATGTCCACCCGCTCGACGCCGCAGCGGGCGGGTTCCGGGGGGCAGTAGCGGAACTCGACGCGCAGCATGCCGTCGTTGCTGTCCGGCCCGGCGAAGGCCAGCGCGCCGGCCAGCGGGATCGACGCGCGCGGCGGCTGGCCGTCCTTGCCGCGCACCGTCATGGGAAAGCGGCCCCGGACGCGGTCGCGGACCAGGGCGGGCACGTCGATGCGCAGCACAGGGGGCATGATCCGCACGCCCCTGTCCGTCCGCACGGCGACCGTCAGCACCTGCCCCTTCCCGCGCTTCACGACGGCGGCGGTCACCTGCCCGGCCTCGGTCCGCGCGCTCCACTCCGACGCCGCCCGTGCTGCGCCGGCGGAGGCCAGACCGGCGAGCAGGGCGGCACCACCGGCGGCCAGGGCAGTCAGGCGCATGGTCAGGCGTCCGCCGTCCCCTTCATCGCCCGGATGCGGGAGCGGGCCAGTTCGTAGTGGCTGTCTTTCATGTTGACCCGCACGGCTTGGACGGCGGCGGCGAGCACCGCCGCGTCGTCGGTGAAGCCGGCCAGCAGCAGCCAGTCCGGCAGCGCGTCCGCCGGCATGATGAAATAGGCCAGCGCCGCGAACAGCATCGCCTTCGCCTTGAAGGGTGTGGCCGAATCCGTCGCGCAGTAGAAGGCGGCGATCAGATCCTCCAGGAAGGGGACGCGGTCGAGGTTGGCGCGCAGCTTGTCCCAGAAGCGGCGGCGCACGAAGCGCTCCTCCCGCTCGACGCGTTCCGGATCCAGGGTCGTCATCTCCGTGGTCTGGGTCATGGGATCTCCCGAAGTCATGGGCCGCCCCGGCATTCCGCCCGCCGGCCCCGGACATATGTCCATCGTCGGGAAACACCGCAATGGGAGCGATGATCCCGAAGAGGGGGGTGGCGGCAGCCCATGCGCTGATTTAGATCAAGCTCCATGATGAAACCGGCACGAACCCCAGAATCGGCAGTTGCCCACGAACATGAAGAGGCCGTGGCGGCGCTCTTCGAGGGCACGCGTTCCGAGGCCGTGGCGGAAGGCCGCGCCGATGTTGACGCCGGCCGGGTTTACGATGCCGATGCGGTAAAGCGCTGGAAGGAAAGCTGGGATACCCCCGAGGAGTCGGAACGTCCTGACGCCAAGTGACGCGATAAAACAAACCGTCGCTTTTGATTGCAGCTTTCAACCAATCACGTGACCAGCAGGTCAGGCGCGGGATGGCCGCAGTTTCGCCCGAACCTCCGCCCAAGGCACAGCGTTGCTTCGGCTGCCCGGAAAGGCCGCATTGCGCCGGTCAAGCTCGACTTTGAGATCGTCGGACACGGGACGGCGTCCGTTCCGGAGGGCTGCCCACCTGACGCTTGATGCCGTGTCGGAAGCATCATATCCCGATATGAACGCACCGACGGAGCCTCACCATGCCAATGCCGTTCACATCGCGTGAAACAAGCCACCGTCATTGCGTTAACTGACTTCCATGCCGTCGCTGCGGCACTCTCGCGGTGTGACCACGCCCTCGCCCCTTCCGCACAGCCGCGCCGAGATCGGCCGCCGCCTCAAGGCGACGCGCCAGGCTCTCGGCCTGCGCGCACGCGACATTCACCACGCCACCGGCATCGGTGAAAGCACCTGGTCGCAGTACGAGAACGGCCGACGCTTCCCCGACCTGATGCAGATGCTTCCCTTCGCGGATCGGTACGGCGTGACGCTCGACTGGGTCTATCGCGGCATCATCGCCGCCGTGCCCTTCGAGCTTGCGCAGAAGATCCTGGACCAGCTCGGCCAGGTGCCGCCCCAGGATGCCGAGAAGCGCGCTGAAGCGGAAACGGACGTCACGAACGCCGGCTAACACTTCACACCTCGTGAAAACCGCTCTGTAATTTTTTCACGTAATGTGAAACCATCCACATGGATGCTGGCCCCTCATGCCAGCCGTGGGGAAGGAGCGTGACGGGCATGAACGGATCCGGAGAAACGGATGCCCTCGATGACCGGGCCTGCCGCATGGTCCGCCGGACCGTGACCATCGCCGGCCGCCGAACCGCCGTCCGTCTTGAGAGCGCCTACTGGACTTTTCTTCAGGAGATCTGCGCCCGCGAAGGAATGTCCCTGGACCATCTCTGCTCCACGCTTGATGCACGCCGGGACGGCATGGGCCTCGCCGGCGCGTTGCGTCTGTTCGTCGTCGGCTACTTCAGCGCGGCGTCGCCGCTCTCCCCCACGGTCAACCCGGAAAAGGAGGCGGTGCCGCGGCATGCCGCATGAGGTCCAGCAGGAGGGCACGGTCGCCCCTGCTCACCTCGTAGCGGTCCAGTAGGTCCGGCAGCAAGGTCAGACCCGCGACGATTTCCCCATAGACGGCGGAGGCCTCGGCCCGGCTCAGGTCGAAGGCCGGGTAGGCTGGGGCCGCGATGGCGGGGTCGGGATGCGGATCCACGTCGCGTGCGGGGCGCAACACCAGCCGGGCTTGGCGGTGCGGCACGAGGTCGAAGGCGGGAGACAGCCGCCATTCCGCCCCGTCGCGCAGGAAGGCATGGTTGCGCAGATGGTCGTCGGTGTTGTGGATGAAGGCGTTGAACAGGAGGCGCCGGTAGAGGTCCGCTTCGCAGGGCCGGGCGCCGATCTCCCGCGCGCGTACGGCCACATCCGCGTAGCTGTGGCGCGTGTGGTAGGCGTCCGGCGGGTGGCCGAGAAGCGTTCCCGCGCTCATGTAGCCGAAGCGGCGGCCATCCGGGGCGCGGTCGAACCGCTCGACCAGCAGCACGGTGCGCCCGGCGATCCGGACCGTCTCGTGGCCGGGAACCTCGATGCCGCACGCTCCGGCCAGCGACAGGCAGACCGCCTCCGCCTTCGGATCGTCGAAAGGGTCACCGCGTGCCGGGAACTTGGCGATGCATCCCCTGCCGTCACGCTGCACGCGCGCCTTGGGCCGAGCTCCGCCGACATCGGCGCTCGACCGGAACAGCAGGCGGAGGTGATGGCGCTCCGCCCTTCCCTCCTCGACGGACTCCGCCGCCTCCATCAGCTCTTCCAGGGTTTCGTCGGCGCCCGGCAAATCGAGGAACGGCTCCTCCGGCTCGAAGCGCTGCGGTCCTTCCTCGGGGGTGGGGCCGAATCCCAGGTCACCAGTCCGCTCGTCGCCGGCCGCCGCCAGGAACTCCCCCATGCCGAACGTGGTGTTGGGAAAGGCGGCGGCGAGGATGCTCTTGCCCCAACCGTCCGGCCCGGCATCGTGGAAGGGAAGCGGCACTTCGAAGGGGTCGCTGCGCACCGCCTTGTTCCGCTTGGGCAGCAGGGCCGGAACGAGGGGCGGCGCGTCGGGGTTCCTCAGCCAGCTCGTGGCGTAGCGGAAGAAGGAACGCCGGACCGGTCCCTTGCCTTCGAAGACAAGCTCGCCGGCTGGCTGCGGCGCGCCAGACGCCAGCGAGAACACGACCAGCCGGTCGATGCGCCCGCTCTCAGAAATCCGCCACGCCACTGACGCCTCCCGCGCGCTTGCGCCCGTGGACCTCTTCGAGGTCTTCGCCGATCGGGTCGCTTTCCAGCAGCGCCGGCAGCCGGTCCGGGTAGCCGAGGATGGTCATGACCTTGAGCAGCAGCCCGACCGACACCGTCTCGCGGCCCTGTTCGAGCGCGCGGACGGTTTTGCGCGTCGTGCCCGCGCGCTCGGCCAGGTCTTCCTGCGTCAGGTTGCGCCGCAGCCGGGCCAGCCGGACCCGACGTCCCAGCCGCTCCAGCGCGTCGTGCTCGTCGGTGGTGAGGAGAACGTCCCTTGGCATTCTGGACCCTACAGGTTCCCTAAGGCCGAACTTTGTACCCTATAGAACCCATTCGCTCAAGGCGAGCCGCGCTCCAAGCACCTCGAGAACGAAAAAACGCGGCCCGCTCGCGCGGACCGCGTTTTTTCCCGGCCGGCGTTGCCGCCCGGCTTACTTCACGTTCTGCTTCGCCATGGCGCCCAGACGCAGGCGGAGCGCGTTCAGCTTGATGAAGCCTTCCGCGTCCTTCTGGTTGTAGACGCTGTCCTCCTCGAAGGTGACATAGTCCATGCGGTAGAGCGAGTTCGGCGACTTGCGGCCGACGACCGTGACGTTGCCCTTGTAGAGCTTCAGACGGACGGTGCCGTTCACCAGCTCCTGGGTCTGGTCGATGAGCGTCTGGAGCGCCAGCCGCTCCGGGCTCCACCAGTAGCCGCAGTAGATCAGCTCCGCGTAGCGGGGCATCAGCTCGTCCTTCAGGTGCGCCGCACCCCGGTCGAGCGTGATGCTTTCCATGGCGCGGTGCGCCGCCAGCAGGATGGTGCCGCCCGGGGTCTCGTAGACACCGCGCGACTTCATGCCGACATAGCGATTCTCGACGAGGTCGAGGCGGCCGACGCCGTTCTCGCCGCCCAGCCGGTTCAGCTCGGTCAGGATGTTCATCGGCGACATGGCCTTGCCGTCGATGGCGACCGCGTCGCCGTGCCGGAACTCTACCTCGACGTAGGTCGGGGTGTTCGGCGCGTTCTCCGGGCTGACGGAGCGGGTGAACATCTCCTCGTCCGGCTCCAGCCACGGATCCTCCAGCGCCTTGCCCTCGTAGGAGATGTGCAGGAGGTTGGCGTCGGTGGAATAGGGCGCCTCGCCGCGCTTGCCCTTGGCGATGGGGATCTGGTTCTTCTCGGCGTAGTCGATCAGCTTGGTGCGGCTGTTCAGGTCCCACTCGCGCCAGGGGGCGATGATCTTGATGTCGGGACGTAGCGCGTAATAGCCCAGCTCGAAGCGGACCTGGTCATTGCCCTTGCCGGTGGCACCGTGCGACACGGCGTCGGCGCCGACCATGTTGGCGATCTCGATCTGGCGCTTGGCGATCAGCGGCCGGGCGATCGAGGTGCCGAGCAGGTAGGTGCCCTCGTACAGCGTGTTGGCGCGGAACATCGGGAAGACGAAGTCGCGCACGAACTCTTCGCGCAGGTCGTCGATGAAGATGTTCTCGGGCTTGATGCCCAGCAGCTCGGCCTTGCGGCGCGCCGGCTCCAGCTCCTCGCCCTGGCCGAGGTCGGCGGTGAAGGTCACCACCTCGCAGGCGTAGGTTTCCTGCAGCCACTTGAGGATGACCGAGGTGTCGAGGCCGCCGGAATAGGCGAGCACCACTTTCTTGATCTGTTTGCCGGACGCGCCGCTCATGGGACCACTCACGCGGATGGAAGGGGAAGAGCCGGGACCCTACGGCCTTTCCCGCGCGCCTTCAAGCCCGCGGGGCCGAATCCCGCGCAGGTTCCCTTGTATCCTGCCCCGCCTTACCGTCCACGAAGGGCCAGTGGATGTAGGCGAAGGCCCAGATCGCGAGGACGTTCGCGTAGGGGATCAGCAGGAACATGACCCAGAGCGGGCTGCGCCCCGCCTTGGCCAGCGCCCAGCCGCCCGCCACCAGCGTGTAGACCAGGATGGCGGCGATGATCAGATAGCCCTGCCAGGCCGGCAGGCCGAGGACGGTTTCCATGGGACGATGCTCCTCAGGCCGTGCGGCGCGCCTTGCGGACGGGCTTGGCCCGTTCCGGCAGGACCGGCCATTTCTTGTGGGCGAGCACGCCGCACACCGTCGCCAGACCGATCATCGGCACGAAGACGGCCAGCGCCCACCAGGGGTTCAGCCCGGCGCGGCGCAGGATCCGCCACAAGGGCCAGACGGTCAGCGCGTTGAACAGCGTCATCCCGATGACGGGATCCTGGACCAGCTCCTGCAAGGCTCTCTCCGGGGGCGGGGCGATGTGGCGCGCACTTGACCGCACAAAGGGCGGCCTGTCGAGGGACGGTTTGTCGCGGGCGAGGCCGTTTTGGCGGCGTCACACCGCCAGTTCGGCGTCCTTCTCGGCCAGCACCTTCTCCATGGCGGCGCGGTCGGCGGCCGTCAGGCGGAGCGAGGCGCTCTTCAGCTGCCCGCAGGCGGCCATGATGTCGTCGCCGCGCGTCGTGCGCACCGGGCTGGCGTAGCCGGCGGCGTTGACGAGGTCGCCGAAGACCTGGATCGCCCGGTCGGTCGAGCGCTCGTAGGGCGAGCCCGGCCAGGGGTTGAAGGGGATCAGGTTGATCTTCGCCGGAATGCCGTCGAGCAGCCTCACCAGCGCCCGCGCGTCGGCGGGGCTGTCGTTGATGCCCTTCAGCATCACGTATTCGAAGGTGATGCGGCGCGCGTTGGTCACGCCCGGATAGTTCCGGCAGGCGTCCAGCAGCTCGGCCAGCGGGTATTTCCGGTTGATCGGCATGATGATGTCGCGCAGCTCGTCGGTGACGGCGTGCAGCGAGACGGCGAGGTTGACGTTCAGCTCCTCCCCACAGCGCTTCATCATCGGCACCACGCCCGAGGTGGAGAGCGTGATGCGCCGCTTGGAGATGGCGATGCCGTCGCCGTCCATGACGATCTTCAGCGCCTTGGCGACGTTCTCATAATTAAAGAGCGGCTCGCCCATGCCCATCATGACGATGTTGGACAGCATGCGCCCGTCCGGCGGGGCCGGCCATTCGCCGAGCATGTCGCGGGTCAGCATGACCTGCGCCAGGATCTCGGCGGCCGACAGGTTGCGCACGAGCCGCTGCGTGCCGGTGTGGCAGAAGCGGCAGGTCAGCGTGCAGCCGACCTGGGAGGAGACGCAGAGCGTGCCGCGGTCCTCCTCGGGGATGTGCACGGCCTCCACGTCCTGGCCGTCGGCCATGCGCAGCAGCCATTTGCGCGTGCCGTCGGTGGATTTCAGGTCGCGCACCACGGTCGGCCGGGCGACCATGTAGGCCTCCGCCAGCCGCTCGCGCACCGGCTTGGCCAGCGTGGTCATCACGCCGAAGTCGGTGGCCCCGCGGTTGTAGATCCAGTGCCAGATCTGCTTGGCCCGGAACTTCTCCAGGCCAAGGGACAGCAACTCGCCCTCCAGCTCTTCGCGGGACAGGCCGACAAGGTTCTTGCGCCCGTCGGCATCGACATCCGGCAGGGCAAAGGCATTCGCATGATTGGAGGCGCTCATGGCCCACTAGATAAGGCCAGGAGCACCAGGAGTCAAAAGGCCGGCGCGGGATTCCGCGCCGATTTCACGGGAAAAGCCGGTTTTTCGTTCAGCGCTTCAGGCCGCAGGCTTCGTTGATCGCCTCGTAGGCCTGCGAGATGCCGGCCAGGCTGTAGGTGTCGGTGGTCCGCGTGCCGCGCGAGGAGGTCCCCTTCACGGTCATGCTGGCGCCGGCGCGCATGGCGGCGGCGAGCGCCTTGTCGGTCTCGGCGTCACGGGCCCAGGCCGTCTCGCCGTCCGTGAACAGCGAGAAGGGCTTGCGGTCCACCTCGACCGTCGCCTCGGTGCCCTCCTTGAAGGGATAGCCGATGAGGACGCTGACCACGTCCAGCGCCCGTTCGGCCGGGCGGTGCGTGACCAGGGCATAGATATTGCCGCGGCGGACGTTCGCCGGTTCGGTCTTCTTGGGCTGGCTGGACACGTAGCAGACCTTGTTGCCGCCCTCCTCGAAGGCGAAGGCGTTCCAGTCCTTGAAGGTGCCGAGCTGGCGCGGCTCGGCGGCGGCGGCGGTGCCGCCCAGCGCGACCAGGATGGGGCCGGCCAGAACCAGGGCGGCGCGGGCGGCGCGGCGGCGGGTGCGGTTTGCCAACATCGTTTGTGCGACTGTTCCGTGGTTTTGGGAAGGGCGGACCTTAGACCAATCCGCCCGGCCTTTCCAGGCCGGGACACTCCCTTCGGTGAAGATCATAAGGGGAAGCCTAATCCAAACGAGTGAGCGCTCCGTATCAGGAGGCATGATGCAGCACAGCCGCCTCCACCCTGGCCCGCTTCCCGGCCGGCCTTCCCCCGGCGCCCCGGCGCGCCCCGGCCATGCCCACGCCGACCACGCCCACACGCAACGCGGGCACTGCGCGGCCCTTGCGCGGCGCCCCCGCTTGCTTTTCAATGCGCCCATGCGAAACACCGACCAGCCGGGCGCGGCGCCGTCATCCTTCACCGCCGCGGCGCCTTCCGAGGAGTCCGCGGAAGCGCTGCTGCTCGCGGTCGGGCGGCGGCAGGACCGCGCCGCCTTCGCGTCGCTGTTCGCCCAGTTCGCGCCACGGCTGAAGGCCTACCTTCGCCGGCTGGGCAGCGACGCGGGCGCGGCGGAGGAATTGGCGCAGGAGGTCATGCTGCTGGTCTGGCGGCGGGCGGAAACCTTCGACCCGGCCCAGGCTTCCGCCGCCACCTGGATCTTCACCATCGCCCGCAACAAGCGGATTGACGCCCTGCGCCGCGAGCAGCGGCCGGAAATCGACCTGGACGATCCGGCGCTGGTGCCCGACCCCGTCGAGGACGCGGAGAGCGCGCTGTCCGCCGCCCAGGCGAGCGGACGGCTGCGCGACGCGCTGGGCGGCCTGCCGCCCGAACAGGCCGTGCTGCTGCGCATGGCCTATTTCGAGGACAAGCCCCACAGCACCATCGCCACCGAAACCGGCATCCCGCTGGGGACCGTGAAGTCCCGCCTGCGGCTCGCCATGGACCGGCTGCGCAAGTCCTTGAGGGATGCCGGATGAGCACGCTGACGCTGCCGCACGGCATCCTGTCCATGCCCCCCCATCCCTCCGCCCCGCCGGCCCACCATCCGGGCGAGCCGCTGCTGCTCGACTATGCCGGCGGCGCGCTGGGCGAAGGCGCGTCGCTCGCCATCGCCACCCATCTGGCGCTCTGCCCCGCCTGCCGCCACACGGTGCGGGAGATGGAGGCGGCGGGCGGTGCGTTGCTTGAGGAGCTGGAGCCCGAACCGCTGGAGCCCGGCGGGCTCGAACGCCTGCTGGCCCGGCTGGACGAGGCGCCGGCCGAGCCGCCCCGCCGGCTTCCCCCCTCCATCCAGACGGGCGCGCCCTTCCTGCCGCCCTTCCTGCCCGAGCCCCTGCGCGGCCGGCTGGCCCGGCTGTGGCGCGGCGGGCCGGGGGAAGGCGACCTGTCCGGCCTGCCCTGGCGCCGCTCCATGCCCGGCCTCGCCTACGTGAACATCCCCACGAACGGCGGCGCACGCACGCGGCTGCTGCGGCTCCAGGGCGGCTCGGCCCTGCCGGAACACACCCATCACGGGATCGAGCTGGCGCTGGTGCTGCGCGGGGGCTTCTCCGACGAGTTTCACCAGTTCCTGCCCGGCGACATCGGCGTCGGCGACGATGCGGTGACGCACCGGCCGGTGGCCGATCCGGAGGGCTGCCTGTGCCTGTCGGTCGCCGACGGCGAAATCCGCATGACCGGCAGCATCGGCCGCTTCCTGAACCGCTTCATCCGGGTCTGAACGGCACCCGCGCCCGGCAGCGAGGGGCCAGGCGGCGCGAGCCCTGCGCTTTGCTCATGGGTCCGGGGCGGGGCCTGTGACAAAGTTGCGAGACGAACCAATTCAAATAGGCTAAAATCCCGTGCATCTTTCGCGGGACCGGCGGCCGGCGGCGAGCACGCCCGGACGGGCCGCCCCGGCCGTGCCCACCGGCGCCCCGCCGCATTCCGAGCCCGCCCCATGCTCCAGGATTACGCCCAGGCCTTCTTCGCGGCTCTCGCCCTGTCCGCGGTCGCGTTCGGCATCGCCAAGCTGGTGGCCTTCCTGGGGGAGCGCAAGCTCGAACAGCGCTACGGCGGCAACCTGCGCGACCTCTTCGCCCGGCGCGCCCGGCTGGAAACCGGGCTGGAGGCGCGCAAGGGGGAACGGGCCGCAGCGCTGCGCGAGGCGCAGCAGGAGAACGCCAATCTGGTGAGGCGACGCGGCGGGCTGGAACGGCAGGTCAAGGACGCGCAGCGCGCCGGCGACCATCTCATCCGCCTCATCGGGGAGGAGGTCGCCGGCCTGTCCTGCTACATCGCCCTGGTGGTGAACAAATATGTCGGCACGGCCGGGCAGCAGCGGGCGCACGCCTTCGTCGATTCCTCCTGGGCGCAGCCGCAGACCATCCAGGTGTGGGCGCGCACCATGATCGAGGCACGGTCGGAGATCGAACGGCGCTACCCGCCGGCCTTCGGCTTCGTCGTGACCCGCCTCCAGGACGTCGCCGGCCCCGCCCGCCCCACGAAGGCCGCCAACAAGGACCCCGCCGACGGCATCACCGCCCTGGCCGGCTGAGGGGACGGCCCGTGGACAGCAGCCCCTACATCTTCGCGGCCCTCGTCGGGGCCACCGCCCTCTTCTTCGGCGTGAGCCGCGCCCGCCGGCATCTGGAGGCGGTGGAGGCGCGGCTGGAGAACGCGGTCGCCCGCCGGCAGGCGCAGGTGGACCGCATCCGGCGCGCGGCCCAGGCCACGCTGGCCCTGGCCCGCGCCATCCGGGAGGCGAAACGACGCAAGGAGTCGCTGGAGGCCGCCTGCGAGGATCTCGACCAGCGGCTGCAGGCGTTCAACGCCCTGGACCGGTCGCTCTACGTGTTGGACGACCAGCGCACCGGCGCCGACCTGGGCTGGATCGCCCGGCTGTCGCACCCCGACTATGCGGGGCGCGTGAACGGCGCGCTGGTGGCTTCCGCCCAGGA
Source organism: Azospirillum sp. SYSU D00513 (assembly GCF_017356015.1). Classification (GTDB taxonomy): domain Bacteria; phylum Pseudomonadota; class Alphaproteobacteria; order Azospirillales; family Azospirillaceae; genus Azospirillum. Next base: position 13,986 of record NZ_JAFIQV010000069.1, on the reverse strand, counting down.
GAGCTGGAAGCGCGGCCGCCGCATCCTCGTCTGGGCGCTTGACGAGAAGAAGGCGCGGGAAAAGCTGCTCGCCCGCTATCCCGACCACAAAGGCTTCGTCATTCACTCCGTGCAGGAGCAGGAGGACTGAAGGCCGGAATCCGGAGCGATCCGGCGGCGCCCGGTCTCCCTGCCCGCCCTTGGCGCGCAGAAAGGGCTGGGCTACCCCGTTGGGCGAGGGTGATGTTCCCGATTTCCGCCGGTTGCAACATTGCCCTCGCTTTTTTCGCTACCATGTTTCAACCTACTTGCCTCACCATCGGGTGAGAACAGCGGAGGACCAACGGATGGATCTCATAGTGCTGGGTGGTACCATGGCCGTGATCCTGGCCGGCCTTGTCGCGGTTCGGCCGGAACCCAAGCCCGTGCGCATCCGCACGCGCGACCGCCGCCGCCACCGGTAAGCCCTCGCCCGTAGGGGCCGGAGGTTCTCCATCGTCATGGGTGGCGGGGCCACCGCGCACGAGGATGCCACGGCGGCCCGCATCGGGCTCGACAGGCGGCCATGGGCCGCGTCGGCCGGAACCGGCGCTTCAGCGGTCGAGGTCGCGGATCGCCCGGTTCAGTTCGAACTCCTTGGAAGCCACGTGGGCTTCCAGAGAAATCACCCGCTTTTCAAAATCCCGGAAGCGTTGCGTCAGGCCGGCCAGCGTGCGGTCGGGCTTCGTCGACACCGACCGCCAGAACATTTCGTCCTCGGCGGTGCGGTAGATCTGCGCCGGCTTGACGGGCAGCAGCAGAAGCGCCGCCACATAGCCGATCAGCACCGGCAGGGTGAAGAAGAACAGCCCCGCGGCGACCACCGCCAGGCGCACGAGCCCGGTGCCGATGCCGAAGTAATCGGCGATGCCGGCGCACACCCCGCCGCAGATGCCCCGTTCCGGGTTGCGGTAGAGGCGGTGCGGGTTCGGCGATTCAAACGGGGATGAAGGGGAGGAACGGTTCATCGCGGCCTTCCTGTTCGCTGTGCGATCCGCCTTGCGGACCGCGCCTCAGACCTTGTTGCGCCAATTCGGCGCCTCGGCGTCGAGCACCCTCTCCAGCGCCTGGATGCGTCCTTCCAGCCGGTTGGAGATGTCCCAAAGCTCGGCCAGCAGCTGTTCATCCTGCGCCGACAGGCCGCGCTGGGAGCGCCACTTCGTGACGTAGTGGAAGATGATCCACAGCGGCGCCACGAAGACCAGGAACAGCACCAGCAGGACGAAGCCGAAACCACTCATCACGGGTCAGCCTTTCATCGTGGGGATGGGAAGGGAAGCGCACCCCCCCGCCCGGCCATGCCGGACGGGAGGGGAGATGCCGTCTCCGGGCCGGCTCAGGCGCCGCGCCGCGCCGCGATGCGGGCCTTCAGGGCGCTCAGCTCCTCCTCCACCTTGTGGGTGGCTTCCAGCTCGCCGATCTCCTCGGCCAGGGACTTGGTCCGGCCCATGTCGAAGGTCTCGACCCGGCCCTCCAGCTCGTCGAGGTTGCGCTCGACCTGCTCGAAGCGGGACAGCGCGTCGTCGATGCGCTCGTCATGGATGGCGGTGCGGACCTTCACGCGGTTGGCCGCGGTCTTGGTGCGGGCGACCAGCGCCGCCTCGCGGTTCTTGGCATCGGTCAGCTTTGCCTGAAGCCGCCCGATGTCCTCGTTGGCCTTGGACAAGGCCTCCTCGACATGGACGAGCTGCTGGGACAGCGTGTCGGCCTGCTCGGCCGCCTTCTGCTTGGCGAGAAGGGCGCCCTTGGCGAGGTCCTCGCGCCCGTGGGTCAGGGCCGTCTCGGCCTTGCCGTCCCAGGCGTCGCGCTCGCGGTGCAGCTCGAGGACGCGCCGCTCGATCTCCTTCTTCTCCGCGATGATCTTCACGGTGGAGGAGCGGACCTCGACCAGCGTGTCCTCCATCTCCTGGATGATCAGGCGGATCATCTTCTCCGGCTCCTCCGCGCGGTCGAGCAGCGCGTTGAGGTTGGATTGAACGATGTCCGTCAGGCGCGAAAAGATGCTCATGGTCGAAGATTCCCTATGGGGTGGGACGGGTGCGTCAGCCGAGGATGCCGGCGACCAGGATGCCGGCGGCGAAGAACAGCCAGCTCTCGGTCGGGCGGGTGCTGAGATAGCGCCGCGCGCGTTCGACGAAGGGGCGGGCCTCACGGCCATAGCGGTCGTACTGGCGGCGGAAGTCGTTGGCGTTGCTCATCGGGCTTGTCTCCTTGGACATGCCACCGGCATCGCAAACGCCGTGCCAGACCGGCCGATCGGCCGGAAAGCCCGGAAATCCGGCCTGCACCGGACGCGCCCTTGACCCGGCCCGCCGGGAGGATTAGCTTTTTCAGCGAATAGTTCGTGAAAACTCACAGATCATCGCCGAAGCGACCATGCCCCAAGCCTCGCTCCCGCCACTGCTGGGCGAATCCCCGGCCCTGCTCGCCACGCTGGCCCACGTCTCCCGCGTGGCGCCGCTGGAGCGGCCCGTGCTGGTCATCGGGGAGCGCGGCACCGGCAAGGAGCTGGTGGCCGCGAGGCTCCATTACCTGTCCCGCCGCTGGGACCGGCCCTTCGTGAAGGTGAACTGCGCGGCGCTAGCGGAGACGCTGCTGGATTCGGAGCTGTTCGGCCATGAGGCCGGCGCCTTCACCGGGGCCGTGCGCCGCCGGGCGGGGCGGCTGGAACAGGCGGACAGCGGCACCCTCTTCCTGGACGAGATCGCCACGGCCAGCACCGCCGTGCAGGAGAAGCTTCTGCGCGCGGTCGAATACGGCGAGATCGAGCGGGTGGGTGGCCGCACCGCGACCGTGGACGTGCGGGTGATCGGCGCCACCAACGCCGACCTGCCGGCGCTCGCCGAGAGGGGCGACTTCCGCGCCGACCTTCTGGACCGGCTGGCCTTCGACGTGATCAACCTCCCGCCGCTGCGCGCCCGTCCTGAGGACATCCCGCCGCTGGCCGAGCATTTCGCGCTGGGCATGGCCCGCGAGCTGGAACGCCCCTTCTTCGCCGGCTTCACCCCGCGAGCGCTCGACGAGCTGCGCGGCCACCGCTGGCCCGGCAACGTCCGCGAGCTGCGCAACGCGGTCGAGCGCTCGGTCGCCGCCTCCGACCCGGAGGGACCGGTGGAGACCATCATCCTCGACCCCTTCGCCCGGCGGTGGGCGGATGGTTCGCTTGCGGCGGAGGCTCCCGCTCCGGACATCCCCGCGCCAGACCGGCTCCCCCCGGAAGACCCTGTCCCGCAGGGAGACTTCCTGGAGAGGGTCGCCTCCTACGAGGCCGGGCTGCTGAGGGCGGCGCTGGAAGGGCACCGCTTCAACCAGCGCCGCACGGCCGAGGCGCTCGGGCTCGGCTACCACCAGCTCCGCGGCTACCTCAAGAAGCACGGGCTCATCGGCGGGCCGCAGGACGGCTGAGCCCCCGTTCCCTGCACCACCCCCGGAAAGGTCAGGCGGCGGTACTATCCGTTGCTGCCCATTGTCCTAATGGACAGGGCCGGGAGCGAAGTGCTTAAGCTCGAAGGAGAAAAAGAAAACGAGCCCGCGGGCGACAGCCGCGGGCCGCGCGCTGGAGGTCATCGACATGGCAATCCGATTCGCCAAGCCGAGTTTCGCCAATCTGCCCATCACCCGGAAGCTCCTCGTCCCCACCCTGCTGCTGCTCGCGGCGGGTGCCGGCGCGGTGTGGCTGACGGCCGACCGGATCGCCTCGCTCCAGGCCATGAACCAGGGCGTCCTGAGCGGGGAGGCCGCCCGCCAGATCCAGCTCACGCAGCTCAGCCGGATCGTCAACGCCGCCGTCATCCAGGAGAAGAGCGCCGTGCTGGAAAGCCGCGAGGCGGCGATCCGCGCCCATGGGGAGGAGTTCGACCGTCTCACCAAGGAGGCCAAGGCGCTGGCCCTGGCGCTCGCCAAGAGCGCGCCCGACCAGGCGGAGGAGGTGGCGTCGCGCAAACTCCAGGGCCTGCTGACGGGCTACGAGCAGTCGGCCTCGGCCGTCATCGAATACAGCGCCGCCAACGAGAAGGAGATGGCCGCCGACCTCACCGCCATGGAGACGGAACAGGCGCGCGTCCAGATCGGCAAGGCGGTCGAAGCCGCGGTCCAGCGCAGCGAGGCGGCCATGGCCCGCGCGGTCGCGGAGGCGGAGGCCGTCGCCGGGCGCACGGTGCGCACGGTGACGGCGGTGCTGGCCGGCGGCATGGCGGCGGGCATCGGGCTGCTGCTCTGGATCGCGCACGCCATGGTGGCGCGCCCGGTCGCGCGCATGGCCTCGGCCCTGTCCGAGCTGGCCGACGGCAACCTGGAGGTCGCGGTCACCGGCACCAGGCGCAAGGACGAGGTCGGCTCGCTCGCACGCTCGCTGGAGCGCTTCCGCGACAACGCGCTGGCCCTGCGCCGCATGGCCGCCGAGCAGGAGGCCCTGCGCGAGACGACGGCGCGCGAGCGCCGCCAGGCGATGCTCGACCTCGCCGCCCGCTTCGAGGGCAGCGTCCAGGGCGTGGTGGAGGCGGTGGCCTCCTCGGCCACGCAGATGCAGTCCACCGCCGCCGGCATGTCGGCGCTGGCCGAGCGGGCCGGCCGCCAGGCGCTCGCCGTCGCCTCTTCGGCCGAGCAGGCCTCGGCCAACGTCGGCACCGTCGCCGCCGCGACCGAGGAGCTGAGCGCCTCCATCCAGGAGATCGGCTCGCAGGTCGGGCGCTCCTCCGACATCGCCGGCGCCGCGGCGGAGAAGGCCGGCCGCTCCAACGAGCTGGTGATGGCGCTTTCCGAATCGGCGCGGCGGATCGGCGCGGTGGTCGGGCTGATCAGCGACATCGCCAGCCAGACCAACCTGCTGGCCCTGAACGCCACGATCGAGGCGGCCCGCGCGGGCGAGGCTGGCAAGGGTTTCGCCGTCGTCGCCGGCGAGGTGAAGGCGCTCGCCACCCAGACCGCCCGGGCGACCGAGGAGATCTCCGCCCAGGTCGCGGAGATGCAGGCGGCCAGCGGCAACGCCGTGTCGGCGATCCAGGACATCGCCGGGACCATCAATCAGATGAACGAGATCGCCGCCATGGTCGCGGCGGCGGTGGAGGAGCAGGCGGCGGCGACCCAGAGCATCGCCGCCAACCTCCAGCAGGCGACGGAGGGCACGCGCGACGTGTCGGAGAACATCACCGGCGTCAACGGCGTGATGGGCGAGACCCAGGCGGCGACGGCCCAGGTGCTGGAAGCCGCCGGCGGCCTGGCGCGCGAGGCGGCGACGCTGCGCGCCGAGGTCACCTCCTTCCTCGACGGCGTCCGCGCCGCGTAGGGCCTGACCGGCCCCGGATACAGTCCGGGGCCGCTCCTGCTTGGCCGCTTCCTACTTCTTCTCCAGCATCAGCGTGCCCTGATGCTGGATGCGCGTCTTGAGCTTGCCGGCGAGCATCGCCAGCGCCCAGGGCAGCTCGACTTCCATGTCGATGGCATCCTCGCGCACCTCGATCCGGCCGGACACGGCCTGCGCCAGCGCCACCACGCGGAAATCCATGCGGTCACCGCTCCAGCTGTCCTCCATGCTCGTGGCGACGGCGCCGAGCTGGGCGCGGGCCTGGCCCATCCCTTCCTGAATGCGCCGCTTCGCCTCCGCCCGGCCGAGCTGATGCGGGATGGAGATGGTCATGGGCTTGGGCATGGCGTTCGGCCTCCGGTCCGGAACAAAAACCAGGACCCTGGACAACAGCCCAGCCGCCGTTTCGATCCACCGGCATGGGCCACCGCCGCCATTCTTCCGCCACGCTGCGGAGACAAAACCGAGTCCGGCCCCACCCGCTCTTTCGGAGAATGGGGTCGCGGGGCTATAGGTCGGAAAAGGGCGCCCGCCGAGGACCGCCACGTCAGAGGAGCCGCGACCGAGCCGTGAGACCCAACCGACCGCAAGATCTGTTCCCCGGTCCCCGGCCCGGCGGCGGAAACGGCGGCGGGGAGCCGCCGCGCCGCAAGCGCCCGGCCCCGCCGCCGTCGCGCGCGCCCAAGCCCTCCCGCCCGCCGCGCAAGGCGGAGCCCACCCGGCGGCGCCCCATCCTGCGCACCCTCGCCAACGTCGCGCTGGTCGCCGGGCTGTGGTGCGGGATCGCCGGCGGCATGGTGCTGGGCTATTTCGCCCTCGACCTGCCGGACATCTCCAAGGTGGCGCAGTTCGAGCGGCGCGCCTCGGTCGTGGTGCTGGCCGCCGACGGCAGCGAGTTCGCGCGGTTCGGCGACCTGTACGGCACGACGCTGAGCGTCGACGACCTGCCGCCGCACCTCGTGAACGCCGTGCTCGCCATCGAGGACCGGCGCTTCTACTCGCATTTCGGCGTCGATCCGATGGGCCTCGCCCGCGCGATCTACGTGAACTGGAAGAGCGGCCGGACCCTGCAGGGCGGCTCCACCATCACCCAGCAGCTCGCCAAGAACCTGTTCCTGTCCCCGGAACGGTCGATGAGGCGCAAGATCCAGGAAGCGATGCTGGCGGTCTGGCTGGAGGGGCGCTTCACCAAGGACCAGATCCTCACCGCCTACCTGAACCGCGTCTATCTGGGGGCGGGCACCTTCGGCGTGGACGCCGCGGCGCGCACCTATTTCGGCAAGCCGGCGACGCAGGTGGACCTGCGCGAATCGGCGGTGATCGCCGGGCTGCTGAAGGCGCCCTCGCGCTACGCCCCGACCTCCAACCCCGAGGAGTCGGCGCAGCGCGCCCAGGTCGTGCTGGCCGCCATGGAGGATGCCGGCTTCATCACGGCCGAGGAGCGCGCGGTGGCGCGCACGGCGACCCCGGCGCCCCGGCACAAGCCGGGCGGCGACGGGCGCTACTTCGCCGACTGGGTGACCGAACTGGTGCCGGAGTTCATCGGCCCGGGCCATGGCGACGTCATCGTCCGGACCACGCTGGACCTGAAGCTCCAGCGCGCGGCGGAGCAGCGGCTGGAGGAGATGCTGTCCGGCCCCGCCGCCGCGGCCAACGCGCGCCAGGGCGCCATCGTCGCCATGACGCCGGACGGGGCCGTCCGCGCGCTGGTCGGCGGGCGCGACTACGACGCCAGCGAGTACAACCGCGCCACCCAGGCCAAGCGCCAGCCGGGCTCCGCCTTCAAGCCCTTCGTCTATCTTGCCGCCCTCCAGGCCGGCTGGACGCCGGAGAGCGCCATCGCCGACGCTCCCGTGCGCATCGGCAACTGGAGCCCCGGCAATTACGACGGCAAGTTCCGGGGCAACCTGTCGCTGGCGGCGGCGCTCGCCCATTCCTCCAACACCGCGACCGTGCGGCTGATCGACAGGATCGGCGTGGACCCCGTGCGCGAGGTAGCGGCGGCACTCGGCGTCGGCTCCCCGCTGACGCGCGACCTCTCCCTGGCGCTCGGCACCAGCGAGGTGAGCCTTCTGGAGCTGACCCGCGCCTATGGCGGCATCGCCGACGGCGGCCGCCCGATGATGGCCTACGCGATCCAGGAGATCCAGGACCGCGACGGCAACCTCCTCTACCGCCGCAAGGGGGGCGGGTCGGCCCCGGTGGTGGATCCCTATTACGCCGGCCAGCTCACCGGCATGATGGCGGGGGTCATCGAGTACGGCACCGGCAAGGCGGCGAAGCTCGACCGCCCGGCGGCGGCCAAGAGCGGCACCACCCAGGACTACCGCGACGCCTGGTTCGTCGGCTTCACCGCCGACCTCGTGACCGGCGTCTGGCTGGGCAACGACGACAATTCGGAGATGAAGCGCGTCACCGGCGGCACGCTGCCAGCCAAGCTGTGGCACGCCTTCATGATGGACGCTCATGCCGGCAAGCCGGTCCGGTCCCTGCCCGGCGGGGCCGCCGCCCCGGTCTATGCCGCCCGCCCGGCGGCACCCGCCCCGGTCCCCGCCTCCGGCGGCGGGGTCGTCAGCGGCATCGGCTCGCTGATCGAGAAGCTGACGGGCTCCGGGGGCAGTGCCCCCCGAGTCCAGTACGACTACGAGACCAACCAGCACTGAGGCCGGAAACAGGGGCGGCGGAGACGGGCCGGAAGGCCCGCCCCGTCACTCCGTCGGCCCGCCCCGCTGATGGCTCTCCCTCTCCAGAAAGTCCAGGATGCCGCGCCCGGCCCGCAGGCCCATGGCGAAACAGCCCTGGAGGAGATAGCCGCCGGTCGGCGCCTCCCAGTCCAGCATCTCACCGGCGGCGAAGACGCCCGGCAGGCGTTTCAGCATGAGGGAGCCGTCCAACTCCTCCAGCCGGACGCCGCCCGCGCTGGAGATGGCGCGCTCCAGCGGGCGGATGCCGGTCAGCGGCATGGCCAGCCCCTTCAGATGGCGCGCCAGCGCCGCCGCGTCGCCGAGGTCGGCGGCGGGAGCGAACTCGCGCAGGAGTGCCGCACGCGCACCCGTCAGGGACAGCGCCTTCTTCAGGAAGGTGGAGAGCGACTCCGCCCCGCGCCGGCGCAGCCGTTTCAGCAGCTCCGCCTCCGCCATGTCCGGCAGCAGGTCGAGCGTCAGCACGGCGTAGCCGTCGCGCTCCACCGCGTCGCGCAACGGCGCGCTCAGCGCGTAGACCGCCCCGCCCTCGACGCCCGCCTCGGTGATCACGAACTCGCCCTTCAAGCGGCGCCCGCCGAAGGAGAGCCCGACGCTCTTCACCGGCTCTCCGGCGAAGCGCCCGCGCAGGTGGTCGGACCAGGGAACCTCGAAACCCATGTTGGAGGGGCGGAAGGGGGCGATCTCAACGCCGCGCGCGGCGAGCAGCCCGGTCCAGGCGCCGTCCGACCCGGTGCGCGGCCAGCTCGCCCCGCCCAGGGCCAGGAGGGTGGCGCGCGGCGCCATGGCCGTCTCCTCCCCACCGGCGCGGCGGAAGACCAGCCGGCCCTCCCCGTCCCAGCCGGTCCAGCGGTGGCGGGTGTTGAGCGTCACGCCCAGCCCCTCCAGCCGGCGCAGCCAGGCGCGCACGAGGGTGGAGGCCTTCATCTGCACCGGGAAGACGCGCCCGCTGCTGCCGACGAAGGTCTCGATCTCCAGCCCCGCCGCCCAGTCCCGCATGTCCGACGGCGAGAAGCCGGCCAGCAGATCGCGGAACAAGGTCTCCTGCCCGCCGTAGCGGGCGGCGAAGGCGTCCGGCGGTTCGGAATGGGTCAGGTTCAGCCCGCCGCGCCCGGCCAGCAGCAGCTTGCGGGCGGGGGTGGGCGTGTGTTCGTACAGCGCCACGGACCGTCCGGCCGCGGCCATCGCCTCCGCCGCCATCAGCCCGGCCGGTCCCGCCCCGACGACGGCCACGTCAATGCTCAAGGAATGCTCCCCTGGGGTGGCTCGGAACCCCTCTCCCCAGGCCAGGGCCGTCACACATGTCTCTCAGCAGCACGCCCGTGGGAGAAAAGCACCTTTCCGCCACCCCCGCGAAACGCTCTCGGCGAATGCCGTGGGCATCCGCCTGCCGCGTCAGCGCAAACGACGTTTGCGTGAGAGCGGGGGTCCAGAAGCTTGCGTGAGATCCGCCTTGCGGACCTCTGGATCCCCGCTTTCGCGGGGATGACGTGCAAACTGTTGCGTTCTCTCGAATGGCCGAGCTGGAAGACATGTGCTTGCCCTGATTCCGGGAAAAGGGGCTCCTTCTATGGCGCTCAGTCGACGTCCTGGGCGACCTCGTCGGCGAGGTCGTTGGCCATGTCGGCGAAGTAGCCCGCGTCGGCCTCCAGCCCGTGTTCCTCGCAGATGCGCATGAAGATGCGGTAGGCGTGCAGGATGGCCACGTCCATCACCACGAGGTCCCCGTCCTCGCCGTGCTTGTCCTCGACCCCGCGTTCCTGAAGGGTGGCGACGATGTCGTGCGCCGCGGCTTGAAGCACCGCGTCCATGGCTTGTTTGTGGAGGTTCGACATCGGGGTCGTCCTTTTCCTAGGGTGGTTCATACAGCCGGGACCGGACGTCCGCCGCGGCGCAGGCCCGCTCCCGAATGACAAAACCGTCTTAGCAGCTTCCCGTTCTGTCCGCCGCATCATTCCGGCGGATGCGCAACGGTCCTGCCGGGCTGCCGCTCCGCCCTCCCGGCACTGCCCAATGGTTGAAAAAGCAAACGAGATTTCGACAGGATTTCCGACAGGAGCGCTCCTGTAGAAATGCAACCTCAGACAAATACAACCACGCCAATGCCAGTTATGCGGCATTCTACGCATCTGTGAAAACGCGCATACCTCAATATTTAGGTAAGCTTTTACCTCTAACGAAGGAAACAGCGTGGTTTGGTAGTTTGTAATAGAGATTGTTGGGGGTCATGCTCAATTTGCATTTGTCGATCCGGGCCAAGCTGTGGGGCCTCGTGGCCGCCGCCAGCGTGGCGTCCTTCGCCATCGCCGGTTCCGGCCTGTACCTGAACCAGCAGCGGATGTACGAGGACCGGGTGCACAGCCTGAAGGCGCTGGTGGACGCCGGCCACAGCCTGGCGGTCAAGCTGGAGGCCGACGCCGCCGCGGGCGCCATCGGCCGGGACCAGGCGCAAGAGCGCTTCAAGGAGCTGCTGCTCTCGCTGAAGTATCACGGCAACGGTTATCTCTTCGCCTACACCTACGACAACTTCGGCTTCGCCCACCCCAACGCCAAGGTGATGGGCAAGGACGCCTCCGGGCTGAAGGACGCCAACGGCGTGCCGATCCTGCCGGCGATGGTCGCGGTCGCCCGCCGGGGCGAGGGCACCTACCTCTACCCCTGGTTCGTCAACAACAACGGCGCCGAGGAGACGGAAGAGAAGCTGTCCTACGTCCGCGGATTCGAGCCCTGGCAGATCTTCATCAGCACGGGCGTCACCATCAACGACCTCCAGGCGGCCTTCTACAGCCAGCTCTGGACCCTGCTCGGCGTCATCGCCCTGCTGGCGCTGCCCGCCATCGCGCTGATCGCGCTGGTCGGCCAGAATGTCAGCACCGCCATCGCGCGGCTGGGCCGGAAGATGCACGCGCTGGCCGGCGGCGACCTGTCGGTCGAATTCCCCGAGGCCGGGCGCCGGGACGAGATCGGCGCCATGGCCAAGGCCGTCCGCGTCTTCCGCGAGAACGCGCAGGCCAGGGTCCGGCTGGAAGCCGAGCAGTCCGAACTGGCGCGCCGCGCCGAGGAGGAGAAGCGCCAGGCGATGCTGGATCTGGCTGCCGATTTCGAGGGCAGCGTGAAGGGCATCGTGGAGACGGTCGCCTCGGCGGCGGCGGAGATGCAGGGCTCCGCCTCCTCGCTCTCCTCGGCCGCCGGGCACAGCGTCCGCCAGATCACGGCCATCGCCGCCGCGTCGGAGCAGGCGAGCGCCAACGTGCAGACGGTGGCCGCCGCCACCGAGGAGCTGTCCGCCTCCATCGGCGAGATCGGCCGTCAGGTCGCCACCTCCACGCGGATCTCCGTCCAGGCCGTCGACGAGGCGGAGCGGACCAGCCACACCATCAACGGGCTGGTGGACGCCGTGAGCCAGATCGGGGAGGTGGTCGGGCTGATCAACAGCATCGCCGGCCAGACGAACCTCTTGGCGCTGAACGCCACCATCGAGGCGGCCCGCGCGGGCGAGGCCGGCAAGGGCTTCGCCGTGGTGGCGAGCGAGGTCAAGGCGCTGGCGACCCAGACCGCCCGCGCGACCGAGGAGATCCAGGCCAAGGTCAAGGAGATCCAGGGTGCGACCGGCAGCGCCCAGGGCGCCATCGCGGACATCGGCCGCACCATCGGCCAGATGAACGAGATCGCGACCGCCATCGCCTCGGCCATCGAGCAGCAGAACGCCGCCACCCGCGACATCTCCGGCAACGTCGCCCAGGCAGCGCGCGGGACCGGGGAGGTCTCCAGCAACATCGTCGGGGTGAATCGTGCCGCCACCGACACCGGCGCCGCCGCCAGCCAGGTGCTCGGCGCCTCGGAAGGGCTGGCCCGCGAGGCCGAACGGCTGCGCGAGGAGGTCGCCGGCTTCATCGCCACGCTGAAGGCGGCCTGACGGGGCACGGCCCTCGAAGGGCGGCATGACCGCCGCCCTTCTCTTCGCATGACAAACAAACAAAAACAGGTTGGAATGATGAGACGCGCACTCCTGCTCGGACTCGGGATGACCCTCTACGCCCTCGCCTGCCCGGCCGCCATGGCCGCCGGCATCACCGGAACCGAACATTGGGTCGGGAACGGGGACGTCCGGATCCATCTCTGGGAGAAATCCCAGGGCACGCCGGAGGGCAAGCCCATCGTCGTGCTGGCGCACGGCTCCGCCACGGCGGGCCGGGAGAGCTTCGACCTCCAGGTTCCCGGCAAGCCCTCCTACAGCCTGATGGACCGGCTGGCGCGCGAGGGCTTCGACGTCTTCGCGCTCGACACGCGCGGTTTCGGCCGCTCCACCCGCCCCGCCGGGCACATGACCACGGCCCAGGCGAAGGACGACCTGCGCGCCGCCGTCGATTACGTGCTGACGCTGCGCGGCGCCGCCAAGGTGGATCTCGTCGGCTGGTCCTGGGGGACGCAGTATGGCGGCATGTACGTCATGGAGAACCCGGACAAGGTCCGCCGCTACGTCAGCTACGCCCAGATGCATGTGGACAGCCCGGACGTCGCCCGGCGCCGTGCTCGGATCGACTTCTTCCGCGCGAACGCCTACGTCACCATCCCAGAGGCCGGCTGGAAGCCGCGCTTCACCTCCATGGCCCCGGCGTCGGTCAACGAAGAGGAGGTGGTGGACAGCTTCGCCAAGGCGGCGGTGATCGCCGAGCCCAGTTCCCCGACCGGCCCGCAGCTCGACCTCGCCACCAGCCTGCCGATGGTCAACCCCCGGCTGGTGACCGTTCCGACCCTGCTGATCCACGGCCAGCACGACGACGTCGCCGACACGGACGGGCTGCTGCCCTTCTTCGCGCAGCTCCCGAACCCGCGCAAGGCCTACGTGATCGTGCCCGAGGCCGGCCACATGATGCACCTTCAGAAGGGCCACCTTCTGTTCCAGCACGAGCTGGTCGGCTTCCTCAAGGCGCCCTGACCGGCAACGGACAGGCTTGCCGGGCGAAAGGGGCGGTCCCGCGGGGCCGCCCCTTCTTTATTGGTTCACGAGCAAAAGCCCCTCGCAAGGCGGCTCGAAGCGAGCGAACCCGATGTGTCGAGAAACGATCCGAATCCCGGAAGGTCTCGTAAAGGTGGAAAGAGCGCGCGCCACCAGCCCGGATCCCGCCATGCCCGCCCGTTCCAGCACCTGTTTCTGCTGCCGCCGGATCATCCTTCCCGGCGAGCCGGTCTGGACGGACGGCTTCTTCGAGGAGACTTGGCATGAGGGCTGCGCCGGTCTGGCGCGGCTGCTCGATCCGGACGGCGGCGAGCGGCGGCAACCCGTTCCGCTCGTTGCGCCATAGCTTGCCCCGGAGCAGGATCGCATCAGACAGGCGGGAGGGTGGCATGATCAGGCGGGCTTCGGCGGGTGACGAAGCGGACATCAGAGCCTGCGCGGAACAGGCCTATGCGCGCTACGTGCCGCTGATCGGACGGAAGCCCGCCCCGATGATTGCCGACTTCGCGGCGCGGATCGCAGCCGGAGAGGTCCATGTCGCGGTGGATGAGCGGGATCGCCTCCAGGGCTTCATCGTGTTCCGCGCGGAAGAGGGGTACGTTCTCCTGGAAAATGTGGCCGTCCGTCCCGATGCGGCCGGCCGTGGCGTGGGAAAGGGGTTGATCGGCTTCTGTGAAGAGGCCACGCGGGACCTCGGCCTTGACACCGTTCATCTCTACACCAACGAGGCGATGAGCGAGAATCTCGCGATCTATCCCAGGCTCGGCTACGCCGAGGTCGGGCGCCGCACGGAGGACGGCTTCAACCGGGTCTATTTCGAAAAGACGCTCTCCTGACGGAGGTCCGCTCAGCTAATCCTCGCCCTGCCGACCGGACATCCGGCGGCTTCCGCATTCCTTCGCCCATGCCGGGCGCACCAATCGGGATAGGGGGCGATCCTAGTGGACCGCACCCCTCCCACACCACCCGGCATGCGGGTCCGCACCGGGCGGTTCGAGGAGTTG
>NZ_JAFIQV010000068.1 GCF_017356015.1 Azospirillum sp. SYSU D00513 | reverse complement strand
CTTCCGCAGTTGCGCTTCACTTCGCTCGCCGTGATCAGCTTACGATGGGACTTCCACCCATAAGAGAACGCCCATGCTGGGCGCACCATAAAAAAGGGGCGGTGCCGAAGCACCGCCCCTCTTCCGTTCAGGGAGTTACCGAGGTTCCCGGTCAGTGGACCGCCGCCGAGCTGCGGACGGCCGAGGGCTTGGCGGCGCTGAGAGCGAAGCCGAGCTGCGGACGCTCCGGGGCCTTGAAGCCGTGCGAGGCGTCCTCCTCCACCCCGACGCCGTTCAGCGTCAGGCGGCCGTCCTCGACCGACAGGGTCAGCACCGTGCGCTCCTCGATCTCGCCGTCGAGCAGACGCTCGGCGATCGGGTCCTCGACGAGGCCCTGCACCGCCCTCTTGAGCGGACGGGCGCCGAAGGCCGGGTCCCAGCCCAGGTCGGCCAGACGGTGGCGGGCCGCCTCGTCCGCCTGGAGGGTCAGGCCGCGTTCGGCCAGACGCTCGTTGACGCGGGCGAGCTGGATGTCGACGATCCGGGCCATCTGGTCGCGGCCGAGACGGCGGAAGATCAGCACGTCGTCCAACCGGTTCAGGAACTCCGGACGGAAGGCCTTGCGGACCGCGTCCATGACTTCCAGCCGGGCGGCTTCGATGGACTCCTCCTCGCCCAGCGCCGTCAGGGCTTCCGCCCCGAGGTTGGAGGTCATGATCAGGATCACGTTGCGGAAGTCCGCCGTGCGGCCCTGACCGTCCGTCAGGCGGCCGTCGTCGAGCGCCTGCAGCAGCACGTTCAGCACGTCCGGGTGGGCCTTCTCCACCTCGTCCAGCAGGACGACCTGGTAGGGCCGGCGCCGGATCTTCTCGGCCAGCGAGCCGCCGTCGTCATAGCCGACATAGCCCGGAGGCGAGCCGATCATGCGGCTGACCGCGTGCTTTTCCATGTACTCCGACATGTCGAGGCGCGTGACCGCGTTCTCGTCGTCGAAGAGGAAGGCGGCCAGGGACTTCGCCAGCTCCGTCTTGCCGACGCCGGTCGGGCCGAGGAACAGGAAGGAGCCCGTCGGGCGGCTCGGGTCCTTGAGGCCGGCGCGGGCGCGCCGCACCGCCTTGGACACCGCGCGGACGGCCTCCCGCTGGCCGACGACGCGCTCGCCCAGCTTGTCCTCCATGCCGCGCAGCCGCTCCCGCTCGCCTTCGAGCATGCGGTCCACGGGGATACCGGTCCAGCGGGTGACCACGGCGCCGATGTCGCGGGCCGTCACCTCCTCGCGCTCGGTGGAGGGGCGGGCCTCCTCCTCGGCGAGCTTGCGCTCCAGGTCGGGGATGACCGCGTAGGTCAGCTCGCCGGCCTTGGCCCAGTCGCCGTCGCGCTGGGCGCGCTCCAGCCGACCGCGGGCCTGCTCAAGCTCCTCCTGGAGCCGGCGGCCGTGGCTGCGCCGCGACTGCGACTCCTGCCACTCCGCCTCCATATCGGCCTGGCGGGATTCCGCCTCGGCCAGCTCGCCCTCCAGCTTCGCCAGGCGCTCCTGCGAGGCGATGTCGCTTTCGGCCTTCAGCGCCTCCCGCTCGATCTTGAGCTGGGCGACGCGGCGGTTCACCGCGTCCAGCGCCTCGGGCTTGCTGTCGATCGCCATGCGCAGGCGCGACGCCGCCTCGTCCACGAGGTCGATGGCCTTATCCGGCAGCCGCCGGTCGGAGATGTAGCGCGCCGAGAGCTGCACGGCGGCGACCACCGCCGCGTCCGTGATGCGGACGCCATGGTGCACCTCGTACTTGCCCTTGATGCCGCGCAGGATGGAGACCGCGTCCTCGGCCGACGGCTCGTCCACGTTCACCGGCTGAAAGCGGCGGGCGAGTGCGCTGTCCTTCTCGATGTACTTGCGGTACTCGTCCGGCGTGGTGGCGCCGACGCAGCGCAGCTCGCCGCGCGCCAGGGCGGGCTTCAGCATGTTGGCGGCGTCCATCGCCCCGTCGGCACGGCCGGCGCCGATCAGCGTGTGCAGCTCGTCGATGAACAGGATGATCCGCCCCTCGGACGCCTGCACCTCGGCGAGCACGGCCTTCAGCCGCTCCTCGAACTCGCCGCGGAACTTGGCGCCGGCCAGGAGTGCGGTGAGGTCGAGGGCCAGCACGCGCCGGTCCTTCAGCCCCTCCGGCACGTCGCCGGCGGCCAGCCGCTGGGCGAGGCCTTCCACGACGGCGGTCTTGCCGACGCCGGGCTCGCCGATCAGCACGGGGTTGTTCTTGGTGCGGCGCGACAGGACCTGGATGGTGCGGCGGATCTCGTCGTCACGGCCGATCACCGGGTCGAGACGGCCCTGGTGCGCCTCCTCGGTCAGGTCGCGGGCATACTTCTTCAGCGCGTCCCAGTTCTGCTCGGCCGAGGGCGCATCCGCGGTGCGGCCATGGCGCATGCTCTGCACGGCCTGGGCAACACCCGCCGGATCGACGCCGGCGCGGGCGAACAGGCCGCGCACGGAGCTGGCGCGGCCGGCGAGGCTCTCTAGCAAGCGTTCGGAGGTGACGAACCGGTCACCGTTCTCCCGCGCGCTTTCGGCGGCCGTCTGGAGGACGGAGGCGAGCGCCGGGGACATGTAGACGGGATGCGGACCCTGGCCCATCACGGCGGGCAGGCGGCGCAGCGCCTCGTCGGCCGCCTTCTTCAGCAGGTCCGGGTCGCCGCCGGCGTCGGCCACGATGCGGCGGGCCATGCCGTCGCCGTCATCGACCAGCGCCTTGATCAGGTGTTCGGGGAGAAGCTGCTGGTGGCGCCCCGCGAGGGCAGCCATCTGCGCGGCCTGAAGCACGCCGCGCGCACGTTCGGTGAAATTCTCGAAGTCCATCCGGCACTCCGCTATGGTCACCCGCCCTCCATGAGGCGCGGGAAGGCGCCGGGAAGAGCCCGCACCATGCGCAGCCCTCCGTCGCCCGGCCTCAGAGATGGGTAGGGCCGGAACGGGTTCAAGAGGGTCCCATTTCGGGGGAGACACCGGGTCCGGAACGACCGGCGCGGCGCCTCGCCATACGACGTCGTATGATGAAGCCCGCGCCCGCCGCCCTCAGTGGTGATACCCCACGTCCCCCGTCACCTTGCCGCGGAACACCCAGTAGCAGAAGGCCGTGTAGACCAGGATCGAGGGGATCAGGAAGGCCATGCCGACCAGCAGGAAGACCTGGGATTCCGGCGGCGAGGCGGCCTGCCAGATGCTGATCGACGGCGGGATCAGCATCGGCCAGACGCTGATGGCGAGGCCGAGGTAGGAGAGGCCGAACATCGCCATGGACAGGACGAAGGGCAGCGCTTCCCGCCCGTTGCCGAGCGCCCGCCAGAGTGCGATGGCGATACCCGCCGTCACCAGCGGCACGGGCGCGAAATAGAAGAGGTTCGGCAGGGTGAACCAGCGGGCGGCGATGGCCTCGTTCAGGAAGGGGGTCCAGAGGCTGACGACGATCACCGCCGCCAGCACGGCCAGCAGCAGGCGCCGCGCGATGCGGAAGCACCAGTCCTGGAGGATGCCGACCGTGCGCCAGATCAGCCAGGTGGCGCCCAGCAGCGAGTAGCCGCCCACCAGCGCCAGCCCGCAGAAGAGGCTGAAGGGCGTCAGCCAGTCGAAGGTG
This sequence comes from Azospirillum sp. SYSU D00513, assembly GCF_017356015.1. Classification (GTDB taxonomy): domain Bacteria; phylum Pseudomonadota; class Alphaproteobacteria; order Azospirillales; family Azospirillaceae; genus Azospirillum. The sequence continues at coordinate 22,448 of NZ_JAFIQV010000068.1, read as the reverse complement.
CCGCCGACGAAGGCGCGGCCCTGCACCTCGGTTCCCTGGATGAAGCTGCCGAGCATCACGCCCTGCGCGAAGGTGGCGAGGAGCGAGCCCAGGAAGAAGGCGCGGTCCCAGAGATGGCGGCTGCGGTTCGCCTTGAAGCGGAACTCGAAGGCGACGCCCCGGAAGACCAGGGCGATCAGCATCAGCAGGACCGGCAGGTACATGGCCGGCAGCATCACCGCGTAGGCGATGGGGAAGGCGGCGAACAGCCCCGCCGCCCCCAGGATCAGCCAGGTCTCGTTGAAGTCCCAAACCGGGGCGATGGAGTGCATCATGACGTCCCGGTCCTCGTGGCTCGGCGCGAAGGGGAACAGGATCCCGATGCCGAGGTCGAAGCCGTCCATCAGCACATACATGAAGACCGCGAAGCCGACGATCCCGACCCAGGTCAGGGTCAGCAGGCTCCACTCGAATGCTTCGTTCGCCATGCGCGTCACTCCGCCGGTTCGATCTTTTCATCGGGCAGCGACATCGGCCGCTTGGGCCGCAGCGCCTCGCCCACGGCGTCGCCCGCCAGATCGTCGCTGGCCGGCTTCGGCCCGATCTGGAGCAGGCGGATGAGGTAGTAGGTCCCCGCCCCGTAGATCAGCGTGTAGACCACCACGAAGGCGATGAGGGAGGTTAGCGCCGCCCCCACGGTCAGCGACGGCGTGACGCCCTCGGAGGTGCGGACCATCCCGTAGACCACCCAGGGCTGGCGGCCGATCTCCGTCGTGAACCAGCCGCAGAGGATGGCGATGAAGCCCAGCGGCATGCAGCCGACCAGCATCTTGTGGAACCAGTCCGTGTGGTAGAGCCGCCCGCGGATGCGCAGGAACAGGTGCAGCACCGCCACCAGCACCATCAGCAGCCCGATGCCGACCATGATGCGGAAGGTCCAGAAGATGATGCGCGGGCTCGGCCGTTCGTCCTTCGGGAACTGCTTCAGCCCCGGCACCTTGCCCTCCAGCTCGTGCGTCAGGATCAGGCTGGAGAGGCCGGGGATGGCCAGCTCGTAATGGTTCATCTCCGCCTCGTCGTCGGGGATGGCGAAGAGGATCAGGGGTGCGCGCGCGCCGCCCTCCCAGTGGCCTTCCATGGCGGCGATCTTGGCGGGCTGGTGCTCCAGCGTGTTCAGCCCGTGCAGGTCGCCCAGGAAGAGCTGGAGCGGCGCCAGCACGGTGATCATTCCCAGCGCCATGGCAAGCCCGATGCGCGCATGCTCGATGTAGCGGACGCGCAGCAGGTACCAGGCGCTGATGCCCGCCACCACGAAGCTGGTGGTCAGGAACATCGCCGTCAGCATGTGCGACAGGCGGTAGGGGAAGGACGGGTTGAAGACGATCTGCCACCAGTCCACGGGGAAGAAGCGGCCGTCGCGGAAGTCGAAGCCGGCCGGCGTGTGCATCCAGCTGTTGGCCGAGAGGATCCAGAAGGAGGAGAGCACGGTCCCCAGCGCCACCAGCACCGCCGACATGAAATGGATCGGGCGGGGCACACGGTCGCGCCCGAACAGCAGGATGCCGAGGAAGGCCGCCTCCAGGAAGAAGGCGGTCACCACCTCGTACTGGATCAGCGGCCCCAGCACGTTGCCGACGATGTCGGACCAGCGGCTCCAGTTCGTGCCGAACTGGTAGGACATGACGATGCCCGAGACGACGCCCATGCCGAAGGAAATGGCGAAGATCTTCGTCCAGAACTCCGACAGGCTGCGGTAGATCGCCTTGCCCGTGCCGAGCCACAGCCCTTCCAGCATCGCGATCCAGCAGGCGAGGCCCACCGTGAAGCTGGGGAACAGGATGTGGAAGGAGACGACGAAGGCGAACTGTATGCGGGACAGGATGAGTGGGTCGAGTTCCAACGCCGGTCTCCTTGGCCGGAAATTCTTGGCGCCGGCGGGGGAAGCCGGTCCCCGCCCGCGATGACGCGGCACGGCGAACCGCCATGCTGCGGCTTCGCCGGACACGGAACATTGCCCGCCGCCCTTCTGTTGCGGTGATCGGACCAAGGCACCCCCAAAGAGTCTCCCATCCCCCACACCAACCAGATGGATCGAGAGCCCCCATGACCAGCGACGCCTTATCGAGCCTGACCCGCGCCTGGGAAAACGCCTTCAACGCCAAGGACGCCGCCGGGCTGGCCGCGCTCTACACCCCGCAGGCGCGCCTGCTCACCCCCACCCGCGTGATCGCCACGGGCGCGGAGGAGATCCGGGGCTATCTGGCGACGCTGCTGGACCACGGCATCGCCGGCCACCGCTTCGAGCCGGTGGAAGGGGCCGAGGAGGGGGCGACCGCCTGGCAGGTCGGGCGCTGGCAGGCGCAATCGCCGGGCGGCGGCGAGCATGGCGAGCGGCGGGAGGGCAACTACTCCCTCATCCTGCGCCGCGAAGGCGCGGACTGGCGCATCCATGCCCACATCTGGAACTGAGGGCATGGCCGGGACCGGGGGCGCCGGGCGGGTCCGCTGGGCCGGGCTCGCGCTCGGCTTCGCGCTCGGCGGCTTCTTCGACGGGATCCTGCTGCACCAGATCCTGCAATGGCACCATCTGCTGAGCGCGGTGGAGGGGCCGGACTGGCAGGACATCCGCGTGCAGATCCTCGCCGATGGGCTGTTCCACGCGCTGATGTACCTCGTCGCGGCGGCGGGGCTGTGGCTGCTCTGGCGGGGCCGGCGGGGGCTGGAGGCGCCCGGCGCCGGGCACCGGCTGCTGGGGCACGCGCTGGTCGGCTTCGGCGGCTGGCACGTCGTGGACGCCCTGCTGTCGCACTGGATCCTGGGCATCCACCGCATCCGCATGGATGCGGGCAACCCGCTGTTCTGGGACCTGCTGTGGTTCGCCGTCTTCGGGCTGGCGCCGCTCGCCGCCGGCTGGCTGCTGCGCCGGCGCGGGGACGGCGATGGCGGCGCGGACGGCCTGCGCCGGGCAGCGCCCGCGATGCTGGCGCTCGCCGTGCTCGCCGCCGGCCCCGTCGCCGCCCTGCCCCCGCCGGACGTCTCCACCGTCATGGTCCTGTTCCGTCCGGGCACCACGGCCGCGCAGGTGCTGGCCGCCACGGCGGCGGTCGACGGCCGCACCGTCTGGACCGACCCCTCCGGCCAGCTCTGGGCCATCGACGTGGGCGCGGCCGGCGACGCGACCAGCCTCTACCGCCACGGCGCCCTGCTGGTGAGCAACGGCCTGCTGCCGGTAGGCTGCTTCAACTGGTCGGGGGTTTGAGGGGAGAGTGGAAGCCTTTTGCCTTGAGGCAAGAGCGTTCACGCATTCTGCATAGCAACGGCATCAGGAAAAAGCACAACCCATACGTCATCCTCGCGAAAGCGGGGATCCAGAGGTTCGCAGAACGAACATCGTGCAAGAGTCCTGGATCCCCGCTTTCGCGGGGATGACGGGAAGGTGGATGTTTTTATTCGGCGCTGTGCACGCACGGACGTGCCTTGCCAACAAACATCCCTTTGAACATCCTGTTCAGGATCAGGGAGACCGCCATGAATGCCGAGCCGCCGAAGCCCTCCATCAACGCCGACGACGCGCTCGAAGCGCAGCTCATGGAAGGGCTCGACGGGCCGGACGAGGAAATCGACATTGAGGCGATGCGCGCGGAAGGCCGCGCGCTGATCCAGGCTTCCAAGCGGAACGGCTGACCGCACGCCCGACCCGCGGTTCCCGCCTTTTCTTCGGAAACCGCGGGCCGAAGCCTAGCTCAGCTGAACAGCACGATCAGCAGGATGATCAGCAGGACGAGGCCGATCCCGCCGGGAAGGGCGAAGCCGCGGCTGCGGCCGACGCCCGGGGTGCCGACACTGTTGTAGCGCGTGCCGCGGTTCCAGAATGCGACGTTGAAATTCCCCATGTCGAACATCGTGCGCCCTCCTGTCAGGTTGTATTGGCTCTTCAACAGACAGGACGCATGGTGGTTTCACGCCGTCGCTTCCAGGATCGCCGCCACCTCCTCGGGCATGCCCTGGGCGAGGGCGGCGCCGATCAGCAGCATGGTGGGGCCGCTGCCGGGCAGCGGGCCGTCCTCGATCAGGCCGCGCAGCGTCGTCCAGTGGCGGCGCTCGTCGGGGCGGCAGCCGTTCTCGATGGCCAGCACGGGCGTGCCGGGGGACAGGCCGGCGCCGGTCAGGCCCGTGGCGACGCGCCGGGCCTGCTCGCGGCCCATGTAGACGGCGAGCGTGCCGGTCGGGCTGGCGAGCCGCGCCCAGTCGGGCTCGCCGAGGTCGCCCTCGCGGCCATGGGCGGTCACGAAGGTGAGGGAGCGGGAGACGCCCCGGCGGGTCAGGGAGATGCCGGCGCTGGCGGCACAGCCCAGCGCCGCGGTGACGCCGGGCACCACCGTCACCTCATGGCCGCGGGCGCGGAGATGGTCGATCTCCTCCCCGGCGCGGCCGAAGACCATGGGATCGCCGCCCTTCAGCCGGACGATGCGGCGGCCGGTCGCGGCATGGCGCTCCAGCAGGCTGTTGATGGACTCCTGCGAGTGGGAATGGCAGCCCGACCGCTTGCCGACGCAGACCCGCTCCGCCCCCGCCGGGATGAGGTCGAGGATGCCCGGCCCGACGAGATGGTCGTAGAGCACCACCTCCGCGGCCTGGATCGCCCGCACCGCCGCGACGGTCAGCAGTTCCGGATCGCCCGGCCCGGCGCCGACCAGCGTGACGCGGTTGCGCGCGCGGCCGGGACGGTCGCCGGTGGCCGCCGCTTCGCGCCCGACGGGGCGGATCGTGGCCTCGATGCTCCGGACACCGGCAGCACCGGCGGGCGCCCGGAACAGGATCTCCCGCAGCCGGTCCAGGGCACCGCCGAGACGGTCGCCGAGGCTCGCCGGGGCGGGGTTACGCCACATCGCTGCGCTGGGCATGGGCGAGGATCTCCTTGATCTCGGGAATGCAGGATCCGCAGTTGGTGCCGGCCTTGAGAGCCTGGCCCACGGCCTCCACGCTGGCGGCGCCGTCGCGGACGCAGGCGGCGATGCGGTTGATGCCGACGCCGAAGCAGGAGCAGACGGTGCGCCCCTCGTCCGGCACCGGCACCGGCGCGCGGCCCGACAGCAGCGCCCGGCGCGCGCCGGCGTCGAGCGTGTCCGCCGACAGCAGCCCAACCAGCCAGTCGCGGCCGGGCAGCCCGCCTCCGGCCGACAGGAAGAGGCAGGCCTCCAGCCGGTCGGCGGTCATCCAGGCGCGGCGCAGCACGCCGCGCGCGGCGTCGCTGTAATCGACCACGGCGCCCGCCGCGTTCAGGCCGGGCAGCCAGCCGGCGAGATCGTCGAGGGAGGGCATCTCCCCCTCCCCGGCCAACTCGATGAGCTGCCCGCCGGGCACCGTGCGGCGGCTCCAGTAGCCCTCATGGGCGGGCTCCACCGGATGCCGGACGATCAGGAAGCCGGTCCAGCCCACCCCATAGGGTTCCACCCGCGCCGGCATGCGCTTCAGGTCCGGCTGGCCGGAGACGGGGTCCACCGCCTCGTCGTCGATCAGACGGCCGATCACGCAGGAGCCGGTGAAGCGGTCCGTCCAGTGCATGGGCAGGAAGAGCTCGCCCCGGTGCTGCGCGTCGGTGAGGCGGACGCGCGCCAGCGCCGTGCCGGCGGGTGTCACAACGCGGGCGAGCCCGCCGTTGGTCAGCCCGTTCTCCGCCGCGGTGTCCGGATGGACGTCCAGGCAGGGCTCCGGCGCGTGGGCCATCAGGCGCGCCGACAGGCCGGTGCGCGTCATGGTGTGCCACTGGTCGCGCAGCCGCCCGCTGTTCAGCAGGAGCGGAAAAGTCTCGTCCCGGCGGCGCGGCAACACGCACGTGGTGACCGGCACGAAGCGCGCCAGCCCGTCGGCGCTGGCGAAGCGGCCCGTCTCGAACAGCCGGCGGGTCGGCTGGCCGCCGGCCCGGTGCGGCCAGGGGGCGGGCTCCAGCGCCTCGTACTCGGCCTCGGTGATGGCGGTGCGGGCGCCGATGTCGAAGGCGCGGGTCCCGTCGTTTTCAAAGGCGGACAGAGCGGCGTGCTCGCGGAAGACGTCGGCCGGCGTCTCGTAGGGGAAGGCGGCGCCGAAGCCCATGGCGCGGGCCACCTGGGTGATGATCCACCAGTCGTGCCGCGCCTCGCCCGAAGGCGCGCGGAAGGGCCGCTGGCGGGAGATGGTGCGGTCGGAGTTGGTGACGGTGCCGTCCTTCTCGCTCCAGCCCGTGGCGGGCAGGCGGATGTGGGCGAAACGGCCGCTGTCGGTGCCGGCGATGCAGTCCGACACGATGACCGTCTCGCATTTCGCCAGCGCGCGGCGGGCGCGGTTGGCGTCCGGCATGCTGACGGCGGGGTTGGTCGCCATGATCCAGACGGCGCGGACCTTTCCCTCCCCGATGGCCCGGAACAGGTCCACCGCCTTCAGGCCGGGCTTGCCGGCCACCCGGCCGCTGCCCCAGAAGCGGCCGACCCGGTCCACCTCGGCCGGCCCGAATCCCATATGGGCGGCCAGCGTGTTGGCGAGGCCGCCGACCTCGCGCCCGCCCATGGCGTTGGGCTGGCCGGTGACGGAGAAGGGTCCCATGCCGGGCCGGCCGATGCGGCCGGTCAGGAAATGGACGTTCAGGATGGCGTTGACCGTGTCGGTGCCCTGGGAGGACTGGTTGACGCCCTGCGAGTAGACGGTGATGACGCGCCGGGTGGCGGCGAAGCTCTCGAAGAAGCGCCGGACGTCCTCGGCCGGCAGCCCGCACAACTCGGCCGTGCGCTCGATGGAGCCGGCGTCGGCGCCCGCCGCCTGGAGCGCCGCCTCGATCCCGGCGGTGTGCCGGCCGACGAACTCGATGTCGGTGCGGCCCTGCTCGGCCAGGTAGGCCAGCAGCCCGTTGAACAGGGTGGCGTCGCGGCCCGGACGGACGGGCAGATGCAGGTCGGCGTTGTCGGCCGAGGCCGTGCGGCGCGGATCGACGGTGACGATCTTCGTTCCCCGCGCCTCGCGCGCGGCCAGCAGCCTCTGGTTCAGCACCGGATGGCACCAGGCGAGGTTGGAGCCGACCAGCACGACCATGTCGGCCAGCTCCAGGTCCTCGTAGGTCACCGGCACCGCGTCCGCCCCGAAGCCGCGCTTGTGCCCGGCGACGCTCGAGGCCATGCACAGGCGCGAGTTGGTGTCGATGTTGGCCGAGCCGATGAAGCCCTTCATCAGCTTGTTGGCGACGTAGTAATCCTCGGTCAGCAGCTGGCCGGAGACGTAGAAGGCGACGGAATCCGGGCCGTGTTTGGCGATGGTGGCGGAGAGCCGGTCGGCGGCGGCGCGGATGGCCTCGTCCCAGCCGGTGCTCCGGCCGTCCACCTCCGGGTGGAGCAGGCGGCCCTCCGGCCCCAGCGTCTCGGCCAGGGCCGAGCCCTTGGAGCAGAGCCGGCCGAGGTTGGCCGGGTGCTCCGCGTCGCCGCGCACGCTGACGGCGCCGTCCGCGGCCACCGTCGCCAGCACGCCGCAGCCGACCCCGCAATAGGGGCAGGTGGTGCGGACGGTTCTCCCTCCCGCTCCGGCCAGCGCCTCAGCCATGGCTGCACCCGCCCCGCCCGAGCCCCGGCCGGAAGCCCGCCAGCCCGAGCGATACCGTGCCGTTCTCCACCCGCACGGGGATGGAGCCGGTGCAGCCCTCGTCCGGCGCCGCCGCCTCGCCGCTCGACAGCTCGATCACCCAGTTGTGCAGGGGGCAGGTGACGCGCTTGCCGTGCACGATGCCCTGGGACAGCGGCCCGCCGAGATGCGGGCAGCGGTCCTCCAGCGCGAAGACCTCGTCGGCGGCCGTGCGGAAGACGGCGATGTTGCCGCTCTCGGTCCGCACGACGCGGGAGCCCTGGCGGGGAATGTCCTCGACCTGACCGACGACGGTCCACTTCATCGACTGATCCATGTTCCTTACCCCACCTGAGCGAGCGCTGAGAATTCGTGACGGTCCACCCCGCCGGAGGCGCGCTCGGCCCAGGGGTCGTCCTGCGAGAAGGTCTGCGAGAAGAGGAAGCGGGCGTGCAGCGCCTTGCGGTTCTCGGGATCGTCCACGATCCGCGTCCGCACGTAATCGAGCCCGACGCGCTCGATCCAGGGAGCCGTGCGCTCCAGGTAGCGGGCCTCCTCGCGGTAGAGCTGCATGTAGGCGCCGGTGTATTCCAGCACCTCCTCCTCCGTCTCCACCTTCACGAGGAAGTCCGTGGCGCGGACGTGGATGCCGCCATTGCCGCCGACATGGATTTCCCAGCCGCTGTCCACCGCGACCACGCCCAGGTCCTTGATGGTCGCCTCGGCGCAGTTCCGCGGGCAGCCGGACACGGCCATCTTGAACTTGTGCGGCGTCCATGACCCCCAGGTCATGCGCTCCAGCTTGATGCCCATGCCGGTGGAGTCCTGCGTGCCGAAGCGGCACCATTCCGAGCCGACGCAGGTCTTCACCGTGCGCAGCCCCTTGGCGTAGGCGTGGCCGGAGACCATGCCGGCCGCGTTCAGGTCGGCCCAGACCGCCGGCAGGTCTTCCTTCTTCACGCCGAACAGGTCGATGCGCTGGCCGCCGGTGACCTTCACCTGCGGGATGGCGAACTTGTCCACCACGTCGGCGATGGCGCGCAGCTCGTTGGCGGTGGTGACGCCGCCCCACATGCGCGGCACGACCGAATAGGTGCCGTCCTTCTGGATGTTGGCGTGGACACGCTCGTTGATGTAGCGGGAGCGGTAATCGTCCTTGTACTCGCCCGGCCATTCGGCCAGCAGGTAGAAGTTCAGCGCCGGGCGGCAGCTGTGGCAACCGTCCGCCGTCTTCCATTCCATCCGCTGCATGACGTCGGGGATGGACTTCAGCCCCAGCGCCTTGATGGCCTGGCGCACCTCGTCGTGGGTGCGGTCGGTGCATTTGCACATCGGCTTGGCCTTGGCCTCGCCGGCGTAAGCCGCACCCAGCGTCACGGCCAGGACCGATTCCACCATCGGCGTGCAGGTGCCGCAGGAGGCCGAGGCCTTGGTGTGGGCGCGCACCTCGTCCACCGAGGTCAGGCCCTTTTCCTTGATGGCCTTGACGATGGCGCCCTTGCACACGCCGTTGCAGCCGCAGATCTCCGCCGAGTCCGCCAGCGCCGCAACGGCGGCCTTAGGGTTTGCCGCCTCTCCTCCCCCGAAGCCCTGGCCGAAGATCAGCGTGTCGCGGACGGGCGTCACGTCCTCGCCGTCCTTCAGCATCTGGAAGTACCAGGCGCCGTCCTTGGTGTCGCCGTAGAGCACGGCGCCGCGCACCCGGTTGTCCTTCAGCACGATGCGCTTGTAGACGCCGCGCGAGGCGTCGCGGAAGACGATGTCCTCGCAGTCCTTGTCGGCCGTGAAGTCGCCGGCCGAGAAGAGGTCCACGCCCGTGACCTTCAGCTTGGTCGAGGTGACCGAGCCGGCGTAGGCCGCCTCCGCCCCGCCGGCCAGCCGGTCGGCCGCGACCTTCGCCATCTCGAAGAGCGGGGCGACGAGGCCGTAGGTCATGCCGCGGTGCTCGACGCATTCGCCGACCGCCAGGATGTCCGGGTCGGACGTCACCATGGCGTCGTCCACCTTGATGCCGCGCCCGCATTCCAGCCCGGCCGACTGGCCGAGCGCCATGTTCGGGCGGATGCCGACCGCCAGCACCACGAGATCGGCCGGGATCTCCCGCCCGTCCTTCAGCCGGACGGCCTGGACGCGGCCCTCGCCGACGATCTCGGCGGTGTTGGCCCCGGTGAGGAAGGTGAGGCCGCGCCCCTCCAGTTCGCGCTGGAGCATCGTGCCGGCCGAGCTGTCGAGCTGGCGCTCCATGATCGTGTCCATCAGGTGGATGACGGTCACGGTCATGCCGTTGATGTTCAGGCCGTTGGCGGCCTCCAGCCCCAGCAGGCCGCCGCCGATCACCACGGCGTGGCGGCCGGACTTCGAGGCCGCCAGCATCGCCTCGACGTCGGCGAGGTCGCGGAAGCCGATGACGCCCGGCAGGTCAACCCCCGGCACCGGGATGATGAAGGGGTTGGAGCCGGTGGCGAGCAGCAGCTTGTCGTAGCCGACCGTCAGGCCCGAGACGGCGGTGACGGTGCGGGCGGCGCGGTCGATGCTCTCGACCCGGTCACCGCTGATCAGGCGGATGCCGTTCTCCTCGTACCAGGCGCGCGTGTTCAGCACGATCTGGTCGAAGGTCTTCTCGCCGGCCAGCACCGGGGACAGCATGATACGGTTGTAGTTGGGGTGCGGCTCGGCGCCGAAGACCGTGATGTCGTAGCGGCCCGGGGCCTTGGCCAGGAGGTCTTCCACGGTGCGGATGCCCGCCATGCCGTTGCCGACGACCACAAGGCGTTCGCGCGGTGCGGTGCTGTTCATGCCGTGGTTCCCCATGCCGATCTGTTGCGTGCTCATGACCTGTCGCCTTCGTCTCCAGCCCGGCCGCCGGGGCGGCGGGCAGCGGAAAAAAAGAAAGGCGCCCGAACCGGCCGCTCGCCCCCGTTGAAGGGGCCTCGGTCGATTCGGACGCCTTTGTCCGGTGTGGTTCTTCCTCGAACCCCGGGTTCCTGGCGCGCCGTCGGCCAGTCGTCCCGGAAGTGCGGGCACCGGCATCTTTGCCGCCGCCCATGTGATCTCGCCGAAACTCTCGCAAGAGCCGTGCCAACTGGGCAGAAGGCTTGCGAAGTTTCTGGGAAAGGACGGGGTTCCATGCTTTTTACGGCAAAGGTCAAGGCCGAGGGGTTCGGGTTGCTCCTTCGCGGGAAGCGGCGTTCTGCTCAATCCGAGGCAGCACCGCCCATGTCTGCCCAATCCGCGGTCAATCAGGCGCATTTTTCCGGAACAGGGTGCCGGGACCACCTGTCATTCACGGTGTTCTGCCTAGTGATAAGGCAGAGTCGTGCTCCCGACCGCCACCACGGCCGCTTGCGGGACGTCACGAGCCGGACGTTGCCGCAGGCGGCATCAGGCCCGAGACCGCGGGAGTCCGCCCTGGCCGTGCCGGCCCGCCGCGTAGGGCAGGAGCGCCCGGCAGGCCGCCTCCACGGCCGCCGCCAAACCGGCCGCGTCTCCCAGAGCGCCGCCGCGCATGCGTTCCCTGAGGCCGGTGCGAAGCGAGGCCAGCCGATCCCTGTCGGCGGCGAGTTCCACGGCCGTCCGGCAGTAGCCTTCGACGTCCCCGGCGATCAGGTCGGCCAAACCGACGCGGGTCAGCAGCGCCGCCCCCACCCGCGCGACATGCCGGTCGCCGGCCAGCGTCACCACCGGCACGCCCATCCACATGGCCTCGCAGGTCGTCGTGGTCCCGTTGTAGGGAAACGGATCGAGGCCGACGTCGATGTGTTCGTAAAGAGCCAGATGCGCCCCCCGACCGGCGGTCCAGCCCACGAGGTCGAGCCGTTCGGGGGCGATGCCCCGCTCGGCGAAACGCGCCCGCAACTCATCCGCAAGCGCCGCGTCGCCGAGCGCCCGGCTCTTCAGCAGCAGCTTCGCCCCGGGGACCGCGGCGAGGATCCGCGCCCAGGCCGTCAGGACGGCCGGGGTCACCTTGCCCAGCGCGTTGAAGGAACCGAAAACGGGAGCCCTTTCCGCCGGGGGGAGGCGCGGTTCCGGCGCGCCGTCCGGCGCCTGGTAGCAGAGGAAGCCATGAGGCAGGCGGATCAGGGGTTCCGAACTCCAGCGCCCAGCTTCCGGCGGCTCGACGATGGAGTCGGTGAGGCGTCCCTCGATCTCCAGTCCCGTGGTGCCCGGATAGCCCAGGGCCGTGATGCGCACCGGCGCGGGCGCCAGGGCCAGCACGCCCAGACGGCTGTCGCCGGTGTGGCCGCCCAGTTCGATCAGCACGTCGATCCGGTCGGCGCGGATCAGGTCGGCAAGCGCGGCGTCGCCAAGCCCCAGGACGTCCCGCCACGCATCGGTCAACGCTCGCAACCGCGCCGTCGTGGCGTCGGGGCGCCTGACCGCGGCATAGCAGACGACCTGGACGCTCCGCCGGTCGTGCGCCGCCAGCAGAGGCTCGAGGAAACTCGCCACCGAATGGGTGTACAGATCGGCGGAGAGATAGCCGATGCGCAGGACGCCGCCGGAGCCAGCCGGGGCGGTGACGGCCGCAGGGATCGGGGGTGGGCGGGCGGCGGACCGCATGGCGGGCGGCGGGGCGTGCAGGCGCGCCCACCGCCGGTGTTCGGCCAGCATGCCGGCCGGATCGGCGGCCGGATCGCTCTGCCGGAAGAACAGGTAGCTGCTGTGAAGCGCGCGCGGAAGCTGCGGGCTCACCGACATGGCGCGGCGCAGGACGGCGACCGCCTCCTCGGGGCGGGCGGACTGGTGATGGAGCTGGGCCAGCACGCCGAGCGCCATCAGATTGTCCGGGCACAGGCGCAAGCCGCGGCGGAGCGCGATGGACGCGGCGGTCGGCCGTCCCTGGTCGAGCAAACCCTGGGCGCGGTTGGTCCATGCCTCGGACATGGCAGGGTCGCTTGCGAGCGCCCGGGTCAGAGCGGCCTCGGCCTCGGCCTCCCGCGCGAGCGCGCGCAGGGCAAGCGCCCTGCTGTTGTGTGCGCGCCCCAGGCCCGGGTGGCGCGCGAGCAAACCGTCCAGCGCCGCGACGGCTTCGCCCGGCCGATCGGCGGCGATCAGCGCGGTGGCGCGGTCCAGGGAGCCGTCGGTGCGTTCCGGCTCCAAGGCCTCGGCCATTCGGAAGAGGGCGGCGGCGGCGGCCGGATCCCCGGGCAGCAGCAGCAGGCCGAGATTGTGAGCGGCGGCCCGCGCGGCGGGCTCGGCGGCGAGGGCAACGCGGTAGGCGCCAATGGCGGCAGCGGTGTCCCCGGCGTCCCGCAGCGCGTTGCCTCGGTTGAAGTGAGCGTCGGCCAGGACGGGATCGATGCGTGCCGCCGCGCGGTAAGCGGCAACCGCTTCGGAAAGGCGCCCGCTTTCCTGGAGCGCCACGCCCAGATTGTAGCATGCCGCGGCGGAGCCCGGCTGTAGCCTGGTCAGCGTCCGCCAGGGCCCCACGGCGGCTCCGGGTCCCTCCTCCTGCCCGGCAGCCTCGGCAAGCGCGGACCAGATCGCCGGGTGCGCCGGCTCCAGCGCCAGCACCCTCCGGATCGCGGCGGTCCTTTGGCGCGCGAGCGCGGCGATATGGTTGAGGCGCAGGTCCACCCGTTCCGGCGCGTGCGACACCGCGGTGGCGAGGCGCCTGCGGGCCTCCTCCATCCGTCCGGCCTTCGCAGCCGCGAGGCCCGAGAGGCGCCAAGCGTCGGGCTGCCCCGGATCGGCGTCCAGAATCCGTCCGCAAAGGACCTCGGCCTGGTCCAGCCGCCCGGCCTCCAGCAGATCGAACGCGATCAGCAGCGCCTCGCCGATGCTGGCCATGATGCCTTACCCCTTCCCGGAATTGACGTGTCTGCGTCGTGGCACGGGTGAAACGATCACCGTCCGTCGCATCTGAGCCGCCAAGCCGCGTCGCTCCAGCCGGCGTCCGGCCGCACGATCTCCGGAAGGAGGCGGGGCGGCGTCCGTCCGTCCGGCAGCGCGAGCGCGTTCACGGTCACCAGGCCCGGAAAGGGGTTGGCGAACGCGCCGAACCGGTTGCCGGGATTGAAGACCGGCACGATGTGCCACCACAGCCGGTAGCCGAGATCCTGAAGCCGGGCGAAGGCTCCGGCCGCGGCCGCGTCGTCCTCGATTCGCGCATACACGGTCGGACGGCTGCGGAGGATGGCACGGGCCAGCCCGTCGCCAAGGGAGAGACCGGACCGCCCGACCGTCACCCGGACCAGGCGAAGGCGGTCCGCCGGACCGGCATCCAACGCCTCCTCCAGCCGCTTCCCGGCTTCAAGGGGGGCTGTCACGTTCTCCAGCCCATTGGCCGCGATGGTGCGGACGAGGCATTCGAACAGGGCGGGCGACTCCTCAGCCGCCAGAACCCGGCCGACCGGCCCGACGGCGCGGCCGAAGGCCGCCGCATGCACACCGATTCCGGCGCCCGCGTCGACCACGGCGTCGCCCTCCCTCAGGAAGCCCGCCAGGAACGCGGTTTCCAGCTCCAGCCATTCGCCCAGCATGGCGAGGGAACGCCCGATGTGCGGGGCATCCGACGGATAGACGAGGCGGCCACGCCTGCCCTCGCCCTCCGCCCGGTTTCCCGGCGCTTCGACCGCCCGTGGCGGAGGCAGGAGCACGAGATGGAAGACCTTGGCTCCCACATGGTCTTCCTCAGGGTTTCCGCATTCGGGGAACGGCCGCCCCATCCCTGCATGAACCCCGTCATGCACCAGCACACCGCCCGCGATGCGCGGCCACAGCCATGCGGCCAGGAAATGCTGGTCATTCCACCGGCTCGTGTGGCTGACCGTGAACTCGTCGATGGCCGGCCCGACCGCCGACAGAAGCCCCGCGGTTCCGCCCCACATGCCGCCCATCACCGGCTCCATGTGCATGACATGATCGCGCATGACGTGGAAGGGCAGACCGGACGCGATCCACTCCTCCACCGCGGCAAGCTCCCGCGCCGTGAAGCGGGAATCGCAGTCCCGGCACAGGAAACGCCGGACCGCCGGGTCGTCGCACACCAGGAAGCGCCAGAACATGCCCTGGCGCGCGGTTGTTTCGGAGGGCATCGCCACAAGTTCGGCGCCGAGCGAGGCGAGTTCGGCGAGGATGTGCGGGGGGACCGTGTCGTCGTGGTAGAATCGGCAGCGCCAGCCCGGCAGCGCCACGGGCACCTGCCGCGCGTTCATGACGGCGCCGGCGCAGTAGGCCTCCAGCGCCCCCCAGAGGCTGAAGCTCACTACGTCCGAGGTCCGTGCGCTCCCCCCGGCCTCCCGGTCGGCGGGAAAGAGCGGCCCGCGCTCCGTTTCAGGAAGCTTCCCGAGCTTCAGGGCGAGCGCGCGCGTCGACCAGTGGACGGCCTGCGCCGGGATGTGCCGGTCGAACAAGGACGCAAGCGCCTCGCAGGGCTCCACGAAATCCGGGTCGGCGGCGGCCGCGCGCTGAAACGCGCACGCGGCGGCATCGGTGCGGCCAGCCCGCCACAGGGCGGTGCCCAGCTGGCGCAGGATCCTCGCCTCGCCGGGGCTCGAGGCCAGCAGCCGCTCGTGAAGCGCGAGCGCCTCGGCGTTCCGGCCGGTTTCAAGAAGCGCCGCGCCGAGCGCGTAGCCGGTCCCGATGTCGAACGGAACCAGCCCGGCGGCCGCGGAGAGGTCCGCCAGGGCCGCCTCGTTCCGCTGCTCTCCCAGATGGCGGGAGCCGCGCTCCTGCAGCAGAAGCGCCAACCGTTCGGCGGTACCGGCGTCCTCCGGCGCGGCGCGGTGGGCTCGGGCGAGCGCGGCGATCGCCTCGTCGGACAGCCCCGCCTGTTGGCTGGAAGCGGCCAGGAGATCCCAAGCGCCCGTGTCGCCGGGATCGAGAGCGAGAGTGCGGCGGCTCCCCCTGGCCGCCGCCCCCCAGTCCGCCGCGCGGGCGTGGATCTTGGCGAGAGTCAGATGCGCCCCGCCCATCTCAGGAGCGAGCGCCACCGCTCGTGCCAGCAGCGGCTCCGCCTCGCCGAAACGGCTCTGCTGGCACATCAGCGTGCCGGCGAGATAGAGTGCCCGCGGGTTGTCGGGATCGGCGTCCAGAATCCGGCCGTACAGCACGCCCGCTTCGTCCAGCCGGCCGGAAACCTGTAGGTCGAGAGCGATGGACAGGGCTTCGGAAATGGTCGCCATGGGCTCGGTCGTGGGCTTCAGCAAAGGAAGAACTATTAGGCCAGCCAGCGACGGGGGCAAAGCCGCGTCGCCGGCCGAGCCACTCGCCCCGGCACCTGTTTCGGTGTGGAGCCGGACTTCCGGATGAGTCTGCGGGGACGCGGCCCCGCCCTTCACACCAGCGCGATGCGCACGCGGCGGTTCTGCTTGCCCTTCTTTTCGACGTTGCGGACCACCGCCTCGCCGATCTCGCCGGTGCGCCGGACGTGGGTTCCGCCGCAGGGCTGGAGGTCGAGGCCGGCGATCTCGACCAGCCGGACGCGGCCGCTCCCCATCGGGGGCTTCACCGACATGGTCTTGACCAGGCCGGGGTTGGCGAGAAGCTCCTCGTCGGTGATCCAGCGCTCCGTCACCTCGGCGTCCGTGCGGATCATGGCGTTGAGCTTTTCGGTGATGACATCCTTGTCGAGGTTCGCCTCGGGCAGGTCGAAGTCGAGCCGCCCTTCCCCGTCGCCGATGGCGCCGCCGGTCACCGGGTAGGGCAGAACGACGGACAGGAGGTGGAGAGCCGTGTGGACGCGCATCCGCGCGAAGCGGAGCGGCCAGTCGAGCGCCAGGGCGACCATCTCCCCGACGGTCGGCAGGGGCTGGCCGGGGGCGGTCTGGTGAAGGATGCCCAGCCGGTCGGCGGCGTAGACCGTGTTCGCGACGGTGAGGACGGACCCGTCCTCCCGCGTGATCGTGCCCTGGTCGCCGGGCTGCCCGCCGCCCTGGGCGTAGAAAACCGTCCGGTCCAGCCGGATTCCGCCCTCCTCCACGGCGAGGACGCGCGCCGTCGCGTCCCGCAGATAGGCGTCGTCGCGGAAGAGGAGTTCGGTTTTCATGGCGAGGGCGCTTTCCTTTGAGACGTCCAGGCCCCTTTATGCGGCGGGTCCGGGCGGCGGCAAAGCAATTTTGCCGGGGCTCGGGGCAAGAAAACACCCGCGCGCAGACCGGCCATGACCGGGCGCCACTCGACCGCCCCACGCGATCTGAAATATTCATGGATCCGACACATTCCGGGCGGCCCGCTTGCGCCCGCGCGCCATTCCCACGCCTTGAGATCACGATGAGCAGCCCGTCCAGTCCCGAGCCCTCCACGGGTGGTGCCGGTCACCCGCAGACCGGGGCCGCCCCGGTTCCGCCCGATGCGTCCCGATCCGCCTTCCAGTCGGCCTTCCGGCATCGCCCCTTCACGCTGTTCTGGCTCGCCCGGCTGGCGGCGGGAATGGCCATGCAGATGCAGGTCGTGGCGGTCGGCTGGCAGATCTACGCGCTGACCGGCTCGGCCTGGCATCTGGGGCTGGTGGGGCTGTTCCAGTTCCTGCCGACGCTGGTGATGGCGCTCTACGCCGGCCATGTCGTGGACAACAACGACCGCCGCCACATCCTGCTGGCGGCCCTGGTGATGCAGATGGGCGCCGTCGGCGCGCTCTGCGCCGTGACCGTCGCCGGACTGACGAGCCCGCTCTTCATCTACGCCACGGTGCTGGTGCTCGGCACCGTCAAAGCCTTCGAGGGGCCGGCCAACCAGGCGCTTCTGTCGGCGCTGGTGCCGGCAAGGGACCTGCCCAACGCGGTTGCCTGGAACAGCTCGGGCATGCAGGTGTCGGTGGTCACGGGTCCGGCGCTGGGCGGGCTGCTCTACATCGCCGGCCCGTCGGTCGTCTATGGGACGAGCACGGCCTTCCTGGCGCTCGCCGCCCTGTTCATCCTGCTGGTGCGGCCGCGGCCGGTGGAGCTGCCGCGCCGGGCGATGAGCCTGGAATCGATGCTGGCCGGGCTGACCTTCATCCGCAGCCGGCCCGCCATCTTCGGCGCCATCTCGCTGGACATGGTGGCGGTGCTGCTGGGCGGGGCGACGGCGCTGCTGCCGCTCTACGCGCGGGACATCCTGCATGTCGGCCCGGTCGGGCTGGGGCTGCTGCGCAGCGCGCCCGCGGTCGGCGCCCTGACCATGGCGGTGCTGCTCGCCCGCTATGGCGTCCAGCGCAACGCCGGGGCCTGGATGCTCGCCGCCGTCGCGGGCTTCGGCGCCGCCACCGTGCTGTTCGGCCTGTCCACCGTGCCCGCCCTGTCCTTCCTGGCTTTGCTGGGGCTGGGCGCCGCCGACCAGATCAGCGTCTTCGTGCGGCAGACCCTGGTGCAGCTTTCCACCCCGGACGACATGCGCGGGCGGGTGGGTGCCGTCACCTCGCTGTTCATCGGCGCCTCCAACCAGCTCGGCGAGTTCGAGTCCGGCGCCGCGGCCGCCCTGCTCGGCGGCGTGACGGCGGTGGTGGCCGGGGGCTTCGGCGCGATGGGCGTCGCAGCACTCTGGGCCTGGCGCTTCCCGGAGCTGCGGCGGGTGGACCGCCTGTCGGCCATCGGCTGAGCCGTCAGCCCCGCCACCTTCGCCGGGTGCTTATTCCACCGGGTACCGGTCGCCGACGGCCGCGCGGTAGGGCTCGATGGCCTTGCGGTTGATCTCGGCGATCCGCCCCCTGGCCTGGAGGTCGGCGACGCAACGGTCGAACCGGTCGCGGACCGCCGGGTCACGGAACACCATGCTGTAGGGGGTGGGGGGGAAGATGGGCGTGAAGACCACCTCCTGGCTGGGATCGAAGGACAGCCGTTCGCCCGCCAGCCTCCGCGCCTCCAGCAGGCGGTTGTGCTCGGCGACGATCAGCTGGTCCGCCAGGATGGCGTCCACCCGCCCGGCGAAGAGCATGGTCGAATGGACGAGCGGGTCGGCGCGCTCCCGCAGGTCGGCCAGCCGGGGTGCGGCTTCCGCAAGGCCGGGCAGCACCTGTTCCGCACCGGCGAAGGTGATGACCCGCCGGAAGGCGAGATCCTCGAGCGAGCGGACGTTCAGCCCGCTCGACCGCATGACGGCGGCGCCGTTCTGGTAGCGGATGTAGGGGACGGAGCGCGCGCCGGGAATCGCGACGCCGGGCGGCACCGTGGACACGGCGTCGGCGCCGCGTCCTTCGGTGAAGTCCTGCCAGTGCCGGCCGAAGGGAACCGGCGTCAGGACGGGCCTGTCCCCGCAGGCCGCCAGCGCCTCGGCGATGATGGCCGCCTCGCGCCCGGTTCCGTCCGCGAAGAACATCGGCGGCAGGTCGGGGACGAGGATCCGGATGTCGGCGGCGCGGGCGGGGAAGGCCGCCGCCGCGAGGGCGGCGAGCAGCAGAAGCGACGACCCGAACCGCCCCATACCGGCCCTCCGAATGGCTGTGTCCCATTTTTGCTAGCATACGCGGACGGTTCGCGCCATCCAGCCGGTTCCCTTCTCCTCCGAAAGCATGTACAACCATGGATGAGAGGTCGGTAAATGCGGTGCTTCCAGGGTGGTGCCCCCTGCGGCGACTTGATGAAATCGATCAGGTGATTACATAGGATTGCAGGGGCGGCGATATCGCCCCCGAGGATTTCGCCGAGGCGGCGCCCGCCGCCCCTTCCGGTTCATCCGCGCCGTTCCGCGCGCGGCTGTTCTTCACTTCCCTGCCCGCTCGCGCCGGCAGCCTCGGCCTGCACCGCAGGCCCTGGCGCTGCTCTGCGGCCCGGAGAAGACAACGATCACGCATCCCTCGGATGCACGCCCGTCCGGCAGCGTCGAATGCCGGCAGAACCCTGGTCGCAACGACATCTGGTCGCAACGACAAGAACTAAGGTTAGACGAAAGGCTTAATGACGTTTGTTCCGAGACGGCGGCGCCCCGCGCCGCAAGGCCGCAAGCCCGCTGGGCAGCCCCGGCCCCTGATGTCCACCCCGATCCGGGCCAAGGGTCCGGTTCCCGGCCAGGACGAAATCCTCTTCATCCCGCTCGGCGGCTGCACGCGCATCGGCATGAACATGGCCCTTTACGGCCATGCCGGGAAATGGCTGATCGTGGACGCCGGCGTCGCCTTCATGGGCGACGAGGCGCCGGGCATCAATGCCCTGATGGCCGATCCCCGCTTCATTGAGGAGCGGATGCAGGACGTGGTCGGGCTCGTGGTCACCCACGCGCACGAGGACCACATCGGCGCCATCCACCATCTGTGGCCGCGCCTGAACGTCCCGATCTACGCCTCCCCCTTCGCCTCGCACGTCATCCGTGAGCGGCTGAAGGAGAAGGGCACGATGCGCGACGTGCGCATCCGCACCTTCGAGGTGGGAGCGCGCTGGCGCATGGGTCCCTTCGACCTGGAAGCCATCCCGGTCACCCACTCCGTGCCCGAGCCGGTCGCCATCGCGATCCGGACTCCGGCCGGCAACGTGCTGCACACCGGCGACTGGAAGTTCGACCCCAACCCGCTGGTCGGCCAGACCACCGACGTGGCCGCCCTGAAGCGCTTCGGCGACGAGGGCGTGCTGGCGATGCTCTGTGACAGCACGAACGCCATGGTGCCGGGCAGCACCGGGTCCGAGGCGACCGCCCGCGACGGGCTGATGGAGGTGTTCCGCCAGCGCAAGGGCGCCATCGCGGTGACCGGCTTCGCCAGCAACATCGCGCGCATGAAGGCCATCGCCGAGGCGGCGCGGGCCACCGACCGCAAGGTCGCACTGGCCGGCCGCTCGCTGCTGAAGATGGAAAAGGCGGCGCGCGCCTGCGGCATGCTCGACGGGCTGCCGGAGTTCCTCACCATGCAGGAGGCGTCCTGGACGCCGCGCCGCAACCTCGTGATGTTCTGCACGGGCAGCCAGGGCGAGGAGCGCGCGGCCTTCAGCCGCGTGGCCCGCAACGACCACCAGTCCCTGTGGCTGGAGCGCGGCGACACGGCCATCTTCTCCGCCCGCGCCATCCCCGGCAACGAGGAGGCGATCGGCGAGGTGCGCACCCATCTGGAGCGCATGGGCGTCGAGGTGCTGACCCCGTCGGACGCGCCGGTCCACGTCTCCGGCCACCCGGCCCGTGACGATCTGGCCCGCATGTACGCCCTGATCCGCCCGCGCGTCGCGGTGCCGCTGCACGGCACGCTGGCGCATCTGGAGGCGCACGCCCGCTTCGCCCGCGAATGCGGGGTCGAGCGCGCCCTGGTGCCCGAGGACGGCGACCTGATCCGCCTCTCGGCGCAGCAGACGGCGGTGATCGCACACTTCACGCCGCCTCGCCTGGCCGATGACGGGCAGTCGCTGCTGCCCTGGCGCGGCGTCCAGGGCACGGACGTCATCGAGGAGCATCTGGCCATCCCGGCCTGACCTTTCTCCGCACCTCCCGCCGCAACCTCCTCCCCGGCGCCGCGTTGTCCCCTTCGGGACAGGCGTGTCGCCGGGGGAGGATGCGGTGCCGGAGATCAGGGCCAAGGCAGAAGACACCACCAAAGACAACATCGTCGCCGGCATCCGGCTGACGCACCCGGACCGCCTCCTGTGGGAGGGGCAGGGGCTCACCAAGCGCGATCTGGCTGCCTGGTACGAGGCCGCGGCCGACCGCATCCTCCCGCATCTCCGGAACCGCCCCCTCACGCTGCTGCGCTGCCCGAGCGGCACCGGCGGGCGCTGCTTCGTGCAGAAGCACGGCTGGCCCGGCTTGTCCGACGCCGTCCGGCGGGTGCGCCTGAAGAGCGAAGAGAAGCAGAGGGAGCAGGACGAATGGCTGGCCGTCGATGACACGGCCGGCCTGATCGCGCTGGTGCAGATGGGGGTGCTGGAGTTGCATCCCTGGGGCGCCACCCTGGACGATCCCGACCGCCCGGACCGGCTGATCCTCGACCTCGATCCCGAGGAGGGTGTCGCCTGGAACGCCGTGGTGGAAGGCGCCCTGGCGATCCGCGACCGGCTCGACGCGCTCGGCCTGCAAAGCTTCGTGAAGGCGACGGGCGGCAAGGGGCTGCATGTGGTGGCGCCTCTGGAGCCCTCCGCCGGCTGGGACGAGGTCAGGGACTTCGCCCACGGCCTCGCATCCGGCCTCGCCGAGGAGCGCCCCGGCCGCTACACGGCCAATCCCCTGAAGGAAGCCCGGAAGGGCCGGATCTACATCGACTATCTGCGCAACGGCCGGGGCGCCTCGGCCGTCGCCGCGTGGTCGGTGCGCGCCCGCGCCGGCGCGCCAGTGGCGTTTCCCCTGGACTGGGGCGATCTCGAAGGGCTGGAGGGCGCACCCGCCGTCCCGGCCGGCGATCCGGCCCTGCTGCGGAGCCGCGATCCCTGGCAGGGCTTCTTCGAGCTGCGCCAGCGGCTGCCGGGCGCCTCCCGCACGGGAGCCGGGCAGGCGGCGTGATGCCGTTTTGCCGGTTCGGCTGTTGTCATGGTCAAGCCCATAACGGAGACGAAACGATGCGACATGCCTTGATCACCGGCGCCATGGCCGTGATGCTCGCCCTGCCCGCCGGCGCCGCGCTCGCCCAGCAGGGCCCCTCCAACGAGGCCTCCGGCCACCAGGGTGCCGCGCAGACCGGCAAGACCGGCGACACCGGTGGCGTCAATGCGGGCGGCGGCGCCAACGCGACCGGTGGGAGCTCCAGCGTCGATTCCAACTGCGCGGCCGGGACAACCCAGGCGGGCTGCGAGGATAGGAGCCGGCTGGGCACCTCCGGCTCGACCTGGGGCACCGGCGACAGCTCCGGCGCCTCCTCCATGGGGACCACCGGCAGCCACGGGCGCGACACCACCGGGCCGCAGGCCGGCAAGCCGCCGACCGTGAACGAGCCCGACAACACCACCAAGAGCAAGTGATACCGGGTTCGGAAAGTTCCGACATCCGAACCCGGTATAGGGCCGCGACTGCGGCCCCGCGCCCCGTGGCGCGGAAGTCCTGACCACAGGTCAGGACTTCATGAA
>NZ_JAFIQV010000067.1 GCF_017356015.1 Azospirillum sp. SYSU D00513 | reverse complement strand
GGACCGGGGGCATGCCCCCGGTCCAAATAGCGAACAGAGCGGCCAACTCACATGTTACGAAAACCGGCCAACTTGACTTGTTAGCGACAGCAAAAACCCAAAGGGCGGCGGCAGGCGCGGCCAAAGCGTGCGAACGGGAGCCGAAATGTGAAAACCCCGGCTCTGGGGAGCCGGGGTTCGGTGACGGGCCTCGGAAGGCCAAAGGAGGATAAAACGTACGTGCCCTTACGAGGCGCCGAAGTCCAGGCCCCAGGCCTCGTAGCGTTCCGGATCGTCCACCCAGCCCTCGCGGACCTTGACGAAGAGGATCAAGTGGACGCGGCGCTCCAGCATCTCGTTCAGGTCCGTGCGGGCCGCCTGGCCCAGCGCCTTGATGCGCTGCCCTCCCTTGCCGAGCACGATGGCCTTCTGGCTTTCGCGCTGGACATAGATGACCTGGGAGATCTTGACCGACCCGTCGTCGAATTCCTCCCAAACCTCGGTCTCGACCGTGGCGGAATAGGGCAGTTCCTGGTGGAGCTGGAGGAACAGCTTCTCGCGCGTGACCTCGGCGGCCAGCAGCCGCATGGGCATGTCGGAGATCTGGTCCTCTGGATAGTGCCAGGGGCCTTCCGGCACGCGCGCGGCGAGGAACTTGCGCAGATCCTCGACTCCGTCGCCTGTCTCCGCCGAGATCATGAAGATGTCGGTGAAGACGCCTTCCTGGTTGAAGCTGTCGGCGAATCCCAGCAGCACGTCGCGCTTCACGAGGTCGATCTTGTTCAGGATCAGGATGGCCTTGCGCCCCTGCTCCTTCAGCTTGGCGACGATGCCCTGCGTGTCCTCGTCGATGCTCCGGCGCGAGGCGTCGAAGAGCACGGCGGTGAGGTCGGCGTCCTCCGACCCCTGCCAGGCGGCCTGAACCATGGCGCGGTCCAGCCGGCGCTTGGGCCGGAAGATGCCCGGCGTGTCCACGAAGATCAGCTGGCTGTCGCCGGCGATGGTGATGCCCAGCACGCGGGTGCGCGTCGTCTGCACCTTCGGGCTGACGATCGACACCTTGGAGCCGATCATGGCGTTAAGCAGGGTGGACTTGCCGGCGTTCGGCGCGCCCACGAGGGCGACGAAGCCGCAACGCGGGTTCTCCGGCATGGCGCCAAGCGCACCGCCGATCAGGCCGGCGCCGCTCATGTCCTCGCCGTCCTCCTCGTCCTCGTAATCCCCGTCCTCTTCGCCCTCATCCTCCTCGTCGTCGAAATCCTCGTCGCCGTCCCTGCCCTCGTCCTCGGCATTCTCAAGCTTCTCGAGGTCCTCGTCCGTCCGGTCCTGATTGGTTCCGTCAGCCATCGACCTGCACTCCCAACTGCCGCAGGAGCGCGCTCGCCGCCTGCTTTTCCGCTATCCGTTTCGAAGAGCCGGTCCCCGTGACCGGCTCGCATCCCTCGACCCGCACCCGCACCCGGAATTCGGGTTCGTGGGCCGGGCCTGTCTGATCGACCAATTCATAGGTGGGCAGCGCCTTCGCCTTGCCCTGCGCCCACTCCTGCAAGGCCGTCTTGGGATCGAGCGGTGGCGGCTGCACCCGCTCGATCTGGCTGGCCCAGGCCTCGCGGATGAAACGCCGCGCCGGGTCCATCCCGCCGTCAAGATAGAGCGCCCCGATCACCGCCTCGCATGCGTCGGCGAGGATGGTGCGGTTGTTGCGCCCGCCGCTCGAAGCCTCGGCCGGCGACAGCCGCAGATGGCGGCCGAGCCCGATCGTGTCGGCGACGCGGCCCAGCGCCTCGCGCTGCACGAGCGAGGCGTGGCGCTTGGCGAGCGCCCCTTCCCGCTCCGCCGGAAACCGCTCCAGCAGCCATTCGGCCACCACGAGCCCAAGCACCCGGTCGCCGAGAAATTCCAGCCGCTCATAGGCGAGCCCCGGCCCCTGCGCCGGGCGGCCACCGCCGCGGCCCGTGCGCTCCAGCCCCATTAGGCTGGGATGCGTCACGGCGTCGAGCAGGAGGCTGCCGTCGCGGAACCCGTGGCCGAGCGCCTTCGCCAGATCATCGAGGTCGGCCAGCAGCGCCTCCGGATTGCCGGACATGCCGTCCTCCCCCGCTGCCGCACCGGATGCCATGCTGTCCCCCGCACTCAAGACGCGCACTTAGT
Source organism: Azospirillum sp. SYSU D00513 (assembly GCF_017356015.1). Taxonomy (GTDB): domain Bacteria; phylum Pseudomonadota; class Alphaproteobacteria; order Azospirillales; family Azospirillaceae; genus Azospirillum. The sequence continues at coordinate 25,066 of NZ_JAFIQV010000067.1, read as the reverse complement.
TGACCCCGCTGAAGAGCCGGCTGAAGCGCAGATCGACGGGCCAGCGCCACACTTCGAAGAAGCGTGTGCCGTCCTCCAGCGAGAAGAACAGAAATTCGGCGCGTCCGACCATGTTTTCCAGTGGCACATAGCCCACTTGCGACGCGACGCGGCTGTCCAGCGAGTTGTCGCGGTTGTCGCCCATCATGAAGACATGGCGCTGCGGCACGGTGTAGAGCGGCGTGTTGTCGAGCGGACCGTTGTCCGACTCCTCGATGATGCGGTGGCTGCGTCCGTTCGGCAGCGTCTCGATGTACTGCGCTTCGCGTATCTCGCGGCCGAGCGCATCGGTCGTCACGTAATCCTCGATGCGCTCGCGCTTGACCGGCTGGCCGTTGATGTGCAGCACGCCGCCGAGCACCTGCACCGTGTCGCCAGGCAGGCCAACCACGCGCTTGATGTAGTCGGTCTTGTTGTCGCGCGGCAGCTTGAAGACGGCGACGTCGCCGCGCTCCGGGATGGACTCGAAGATGCGCCCCTGGAACAGCGGGAAGCCGAAGGCCACCGTATGCTTGCTGTAGCCGTAGGAGAACTTCGAGACGAACAGATAATCGCCGACCAGCAGCGTCGGGATCATCGAGCCCGAGGGGATGTTGAACGGCTCGAACGCGAAGGTCCGCACGCCGAACGCGATGAGCACGGCATAGAGCACCGTCTTCACCGTTTCGGCGAAGCCGCCCGTTTCTTTCGTGTTCTCGGTCACGTCCGTCTGCTTGTTGATGCTCATGCCGGGGATGCCGCCGCGTTTGGGGAGGATGAATCGGAAGGGACCGCACTGATGATCACGAAGGCTTCCGCCATCGGGTATTCGTCGGTCAGGGTGACGTGGATCTGCGCGGTCATGCCGGGCGGGGTGATGGATTGCAGCCGTTCCAGCGCGCCGCCAGTCAGCCGCATGGTCGGCTGGCCCGAGGGCAGGTTCGACACGCCCATGTCGCGCCAGAACACGCCGCGGCTGATGCCGGTGCCGAGCGCCTTGGCACAGGCTTCCTTCGCCGCGAAGCGCTTGGCGTAGCTGCCGGCGCGCGCGCTGTGTCGGCCGGCGCTGCCGGCCCGCCGCTCCGACCGGGCGCGCTCGACGTCGGTGAAGATGCGCCCGATGAAGCGGTCGCCGAAACGTTCAAGCGACTGCTCGATGCGGCGGATGTCGATCAGGTCGTTTCCGATGCCCAGGATCATGAGGCTCGCCTTTCCTTGCCGCCGCTCACGCCTGCGCGCGAGCCGCCTTCATCGCGCTGCGCATGCGCGCGATGGCGTTGCCGAGCCCGACGAAGACCGCCTCGCCGACCAGGAAGTGCCCGATGTTCAGTTCCACGATGGTCGGGATCGCCGCCACCGGCCCGACGTCGGAATAGCTGAGGCCATGGCCGGCATGGCACTCCAGCCCGATCGCCTCGGCGTAGGCCGCCGCGCGCGCCAGGCGCTCCAGCTCGCGCCGCTGCTCCTCGCCGCGGGCCTCGCAATAGGCCCCCGTGTGCAGCTCCACCACCGGCGCTCCGAGCGCCTTGGCGGCGTCGAGCTGCGCCGCCTCCGGGTCGATGAAGAGCGACACGCGCACGCCGGCGGCACCCAGCTCCTCCACATGGCGGACCAGATGCTTGTACTGGCCGGCCACGTCGAGCCCGCCTTCCGTCGTGACCTCGGTCCGCTTTTCGGGAACGAGGCAGGCGGCGTGTGGCCGGTGGCGGAGTGCTATGGCCAGCATCTCTTCCGTCGCCGCCATCTCCAGGTTCAGCGGCAGCGCCACCTCGGCCATCAGCCGGTCGATGTCGCCGTCGCGGATGTGCCGCCGGTCCTCGCGCAGGTGCGCCGTGATGCCGTCCGCCCCGGCTTCCGCCGCCAGCCGCGCCGCGCGCACCGGATCGGGATGCGGCCCGCCGCGCGCGTTGCGTACGGTCGCCACATGGTCGATGTTCACGCCGAGGCGCAGGGGACGGGACATGGAAACGCAACTCCGCAAAACGCGCGCCCGCCCCTCGGGGCGGATCATCCCGTCTATATAGCGGCGCACGGGGGTCCCGTCACCCTTTGATGGCGCGGGATACCCAGGCGTCCGGACGGGCGCCCGCGGACGATGCTCACGCTCGAAGCCAGCGGGTCCGGCCTTTTCTGAAAATCACAAGGAAGAGGCGCTGACCAGGACGATAAGAAATTTCCTGATTTTTACTGTTTCAGCTAGGCTGACGGAACCAGGCCCGCAGGAACCCAGGATGTCGCATGGCCACCATGACCGTATCCTTGCCAGAGCCCATGCAGGAATGGGTCGATGCGCAGATCCGATCCGGTGAGTACGCCAGTTCGAGCGACTATGTTCATGACCTGATCCGCCGCGACCGCGAGAAGAAGGATCGCCTTGATGGCCTTCGCGCGCTGATCGACGACGCCGAAGCCAGCGGCGTCGGCTCCCGGACGGTGGATGAGATCTTCGCGGAAGCGCGCGCGATCGCGCGGAGCCGGGGCATGCTGCCGGGAACCGCCGAATGACCCGGTACAGGCTCACGGTACGAGCCGAACAGGACCTCACGACATCTACCTGTACACACTGCCTGTATACACTGCAGAACTTCGGGTTCAGGCAAGCGGAGGAATACACCGAGGGCATCAAGCGGATGTTCGAAATCATGGCCGCGAACCCTCGGACAATGTCCGGCAGGGCAGCCCCCGTCACGAGCACGCCGGGCATGTGATCTATTACCGCGAGGACGGCGGCGGCGTTCTGGTGCAGGCGGTCATTCACCGCCGGATGCGGCCGGACCTCGCCGAAGACCCGGAGAGTTGACCGGACAGCGCCGGCCACCCGGCCCCTCCCCTATCCCCGCGCCCGGTCCACCGAACTGATGGCCGGGGTGGCGCGTAGCGCGGCCATGATGTTGGTCAGGTGCTTGGCATCCTTGACCTCGACGTCGATCAGCAATTCGAAGAAGTCGACGTTCCGGCTGGTGATCTTCAGGTTGCTGATGTTGCCGCCGTTCTTGCCGATCACCGTGGACAGCGTTCCGAGCGAGCCCGGTTCGTTGGCGACGACGAGGGACACGCGGCCGACATGCTCCTCCGCGCGCTCGGACTCGATGTCCCAAGCGACGTCGATCCAGCGCTCCGGCGATTCGTGGAAGCTCTCCAGCGTCTCGCAGTCGATGGTGTGGATCGTGACGCCCTTGCCGGTGGTCACGATGCCGACGATGCGGTCGCCCGGCAGCGGGTGGCAGCAGCGCGCGTAGTGAACGGCCATGCCCGGGATCAGCCCCCGGATGGGCAGCGGCGCGTCCTTGCGCTTGGGCTTGGGCTTGGGCGCCGTGGCCGCCCGCTCGTCCGCGTCCTTGACCGGCGGCTTGTGGCCCGGGAAGACGCCGTGGAAGACCTCGCGCCCGGAATGCAGGCCGGACCCCACGCCGGCCAGCAGGTCCTCGACGCTCGGCTGCTGGAAGATCTTGACGACGGCTTCCAGCGCCTTGTCGGAGAACTCGTAGCCTTCCGTCTTGAACTGCCGCTGCAGGATCGCGCGGCCCAGCTCGATGTACTGGGCGCGCTGCTGGGTGCGCAGGAACTTGCGGATTCGGGCGCGCGCCTTGCCGGTGACGACGAAGCGCTCCCAGCCCGGCACAGGCGTCTGCGCCTTGGAGGTGATGATGTCGACCTGGTCGCCGTTCTGGAGCTGCGTGCGCAGCGGCAGCATCCGACCGTTGATCTTGGCGCCGACGCAATGGTCGCCGACCTCCGAATGGACGGCGTAGGCGAAGTCCACCGGTGTCGCCCCGCGCGGCAGCGCGATCAGGTCGCCCTTGGGCGTGAAGCAGAAGACCTGGTCCTGGAACAGTTCCAGCTTGGTGTGCTCCAGGAACTCCTCGGGCTTCTGGGCATGCTCCAGAATGTCCAGAAGCTCGCGCAGCCAGCGGTACTCGCGCCCGCCGTTGCGCGGCTGGCCCTGCTTGTAGCTCCAGTGCGCGGCGACGCCCAGCTCGGCGATCTCGTGCATGTCGCTGGTGCGGATCTGCACCTCGATGCGGTTGCGCCCCGGGCCGATGACGCCGGTGTGCAGCGAACGGTAGCCGTTCGGCTTGGGCGTCGAGATGTAGTCCTTGAAGCGCCCCGGCACGACCGGGTAGGCCGCGTGGATCACGCCCAAGGCCTGATAGCATTCCGGCAGGCTTTCCACGGTGATGCGGAAGGCCATGATGTCGGAGAGCTGCTCGAAGCTGACGTTCTTGCGCTGGAGCTTGCGCCAGATCGAATAGGCGGTCTTCTCGCGCCCGCTCACCAGGACGTTGGGGATGCCCTCGGCCGTCAGCGTCTCGCGCAGCTCGGTGATGATCCGGGCGACGCGGTCCTCGCCCTCGTTGCGCAGGCGGGAGAGCTGCGCGAGGATGCTGTCGCGCGCCTCCGTGTTGATCTGCGCGAAGGCGAGATCTTCCAGCTCGTCCTTGATCTGGTGCATGCCGATGCGCTCGGCGAGCGGGGCATAGATCTCCAGCGTCTCGCGGGCGATGCGCTTGCGCTTCTCCGGCTTTCCGATGTGGTGAAGCGTGCGCATGTTGTGCAGCCGGTCGGCCAGCTTCACCAGGAGGACGCGGATGTCCTCCGACATGGCCAGCACAAGCTTGCGGAAATTCTCGGCCTGCTTGGCCTGCTCGCTGTTCAGCTCCAGCCGCGACAGCTTGGTGACGCCGTCCACCAGCCGGGCGATCTCGCGCCCGAAGACGCGCTCGATGTCCTCCAGCGTGGCGACGGTGTCCTCGACCGTGTCGTGAAGCAGCGCCGTGGCGATGGTGCCGGCGTCCAGCTTCATCTGGGTGAGGATGCCCGCGACCTCGAGGGGATGCGAGAAATAGGGGTCGCCCGAGGCGCGTGTCTGCGAGCCGTGCGCCTTCAGCGAGAAGACGTAGGCGCGGTTGAGCAAATCCTCGTCCGCCGAGGGGTCGTACGCCTTGACGCGCTCGACAAGCTCATATTGCCGGATCATGTCACCCGACCCGGCGCATCAAGCGCCATGTTATCGAATTGGGAATGTGCGGCGGCGCCGGAGGGGAAAGGCGCCGCGCGGGGGCCGGACGGCCCCCGTCAGGCATGCGCAATCGGTCAGGGGCCGACGTCGTCTTCGGCATCGCGTCCGACGACATCGTCTTCGGTCATGTCGAAAGCGGCGGCCGGGTTCTCGTCCATCTCGGAGAGCATGTCGTCCTCCTCGGTGAGATCTTCCTCGCGCTCGCCCATGGCGTCATCGCCATCCAGCGAGTTGTCGCTGCGGGCGGCCCAGTCGTGCTCGCCAGCCATCAGCTCGACGATCTCCTCCTCGGGCTCATCGGGCTCGACATGCTTCTGGTGGCCCTTGATCAGCGCGTTCTGCAGATGATCCAGCGACACCGTCTCCTCGGCGATCTCGCGCAGAGCCACGACGGGGTTCTTGTCGTTGTCGCGGTCGATCGACAGCGGCGCCCCGGCCGAGATCTCACGGGCGCGCTGGCCCGCCATCATCACCAGATCGAAGCGGTTGGGGATCTTAAGGACGCAGTCCTCGACGGTAACGCGTGCCATGCCAAACGAACTCCGGATACAACGAAGGGAGTTGAATATATGGACCTCGGGCTGACCACGCAAGCGCCAAGCGTGGCCCGCATCCGCTTTCGGCGGAGACCGCCTGAATCTGCGGTACTCCCCCCTCGGACGGCCGGTCGCGCCCCTTGCCCCTGAGTAGAAGAGCGCCTAGTTTGCATTTCGAAGACACCTCATATTCAGCGTCTGCTGCATATTTACTAAAATCGCTTGTGGAAGGAATAGCCCCATTGGATCGCAACGCAACTTTACCTAAGGACGTCAGCAAGTTGTTCTACAAGGAAGAGCGGCTTGCCCTGTTCATCGACGGCGCGAATTTATACGCCGCCGCGCGGTCGCTGGGTTTCGATATCGATTACAAGAGGCTGCGCGACGGCTTCGCCGTCGAAGGCCGGCTGATGCGCGCGTTCTATTACACGGCTCTGGTCGAGGATCAGGAATATTCACCGATCCGGCCGCTCGTCGACTGGCTCGACTACAACGGCTACACGATGGTGACCAAGCCGACGAAGGAATTCACCGACGCATCGGGCCGGCGCAAGATCAAGGGCAACATGGACATCGAGTTGGCCATCGACGTGATGGAGATGGCCGAGCATGTCGATCACATCCTGCTCTTTTCCGGCGACGGCGACTTCCGCCGGCTCGTCGAGGCGGTGCAGCGCCGGGGCGTGCGCGTCAGCGTCGTGAGCACCGTGAAGTCGCAGCCGCCGATGGTCGCCGACGAGCTGCGCCGGCAGGCCGACAACTTCATCGAGCTGCAGGACCTTGCGCCCTTCATCGCGCGCATCCACCACCACCGTGACCCGGTCGGCGGTCCGAGCGAGCCGCACCAGGGCAACCCGAACGACCCCTTCGAACTCTGACGCGATCCGCAGGCTCGGCAGAGTTCGAAGCGCAGGCTCCGGCCCGCTCCGCCATCCGGCGGGCGGGCCGGAGCCTTTTCAGGCGTCCGTCAGGCCATCGCCGGGGCGGGAGCGTCCGCCGATTGCAGCCCCTTCTGCCACAGGGCGGCTTCTGCCGCGCGCCGCTGGTGAAGGCCAGAGGTTGCAGGCCACAGCCGCTGCATGGACAGGAACTGGGCCGGAACCTCGTCCAGCTTCCCCGCCTGAATCAGCGTCAGGATGGTGTGCATTTCCGTGCGCGAGGGATCGGGGCCGAGCGACGGGCCGCGGTTGTAGACGAGGCTGACCAGCGCGGCGCGGCACAGCGGCGGCAAGGTGGTGATGTCGCCGTAAGCACCTTCCGTCGCCTTGACCTCGGCCGGCAGCGTCGTGGCGGTGAAGGCCTTCCATGCGGCGAAGAAGGGAATCTTGTAGGGCTTGAGCGTGTCCGCTCCCTCCTGACTGCCCTGCTTGCCGATCCAGGGGCGCAACGCCGCCGCAGTGGCCGCATCCAGCTGCGGCGCCCAGCAGGTCTCGAAGTCCGCCTGGAAATGCAGGTCGTAGCCGACGCCAATGGTGATGCCGCTCGCCCCGCCGGGCCAGCAGGGCGATGCCTCGAACTTGTCGTAATAGGCCCGGCTGCTGACCTCCTGTTGGGCGATGAAAACGACGCCCTCCGTCGGCAGCACCGGCGAGGGGTCGGGCTGCTGCCGCAGCCAGGCGATCAGCTCGTCGCTGGCCTGGTCCGACACCGGCAGCCCGGCTAGAGCATAGGCGTCATGGATGGCCTGGACCGTCGCCGGGCCGATCGCGCCGTCGGTGGTCAGGAGCCCACCGACCTTGTTCAGAAGCTGTTGAAGTTCGATCGCCTGCGCCTTGTCCACGCCATTCTCCCTAAGGGCATATGCCATTCCTCAGGGGAGAATGCGCGGGTAATCAGGATGCGTTCAAGCCGGAAAGTAGAAGGACCCGTGACAAATCACCCTTCAGGGGAGAGCCGTGCGTGTGCCATGTCCGCTGCTGTGGTCATGGCCGCAATGAGGCTGGAGGCGCTCGCCCTCCCGGTGCCGGCGATGTCCAAGGCCGTGCCGTGATCGGGCGAGGTTCGGACGAAGGGCAGCCCCAGCGTGACGTTCACGCCGGTCTCGAACTCCACCGTCTTCAGCGGGATCAGCGCCTGGTCATGGTACATGCAGAGCACGGCGTCGTATCGCGCGCGCGCGGCTGGGTGGAACAGCGTGTCGGACGGGCTCGGGCCGGCTGCGTCGATCCCCTCCGCGCGCAGCGCCGCGACCGCCGGGCCGATGATCTCGATCTCCTCCCGCCCCATGCTGCCGTTCTCGCCGGCATGAGGGTTCAGGGCGGCGACCGCCAGCCGGGGCTGGGCGATGCCGAAATCCCGCCGCATGCCGGCCGCCGTGACACGCCCCGCATGGACGATGGCGCCTACGGTCAGCCGGTCGGCGACCTCGCGCAGCGCGATATGGATGGTCACGGGCACGACCCGCAGGTCCGCGGCCGCCAGCATCATCACCGGCTCTTCCGAGAGGCCGGCGAGGTGCGCGAGGTATTCGGTGTGGCCGGGATGCCGGAAACCGGCGGCGTAGAGCGCCGATTTCTGGATCGGGTTCGTCACGACGGCGGAGGCCTCGCCGGTCCGCACCAGGGCCACCGCGCGGTCGATGCTCTCGATCACGGCCGAGCCGTTGGCCGGATCGGGCCTGCCAGGCTCCACCGGTGCCGCGAGCGCCAGCGGCAGCACGGGCAGCGCCCTCCCGAACAGGGCCGCCGCCTCCCCCGCCGAGCCTATCGCGCGGACCGGCACGTCCAGCCCGATGCGGGCGGCCAGATCCTGGAGCCGGCCGGGATCGTCGATCGCCAGGAAGACCGGCAGGCCGGCCTCGCGGCGCGACACCCAGGCCTTCAGCAGGATCTCCCCGCCGATGCCCGCCGGCTCGCCCATGGTGACGGCGAGCGGCAGCACCCCGTCACCGCCCGTCATCAGGCGCGGACTTCGATGAAGGCGCTGCGGCGCAGGTCGCGCAGGTAGCGGCGCGCCAGCAGGTCGGCGCGCTCATTCATCAGGTCACGCTCGATCTCATCACGCGGCGGCATCTTCACGTCCTCGGGACGCGGCGGCGGCGGGGGCGGCGGGTTGGCGGCGGCGATCTCGGCCGCGGTCGGCTGGATCATCGGGACGTTGCGCTTGCAAACCATCAGGATCACCGAACCGGCACCGCCGTTCAGCACCGGGCTCGGCTCGCCGATGGGAATGTTCACGACGAGCTGCTGGAGCCCCTGCGGCAGGTCGCGCACGTTCAGCGTGCCCATGTCGCCCGCCTCCGGCAGGCCGGTCTCCCGGGCCTTCGCCTCGAAGTCGGCGCAGCCCTTGATGGTCTTGCGCAGCTTTTCGGCCTGCGCCTGCACCTGCTTGAGCTGGTCCTTGGAACTGGCGGGCAGAATGATCTGCTTCAGGTTGACGGTGGCGCGGGCGATGTCCGGCTTGGGCTGCGGCTGCGGACGCGGCGGCATCATCACGGCGGCGGGTTCGGTGCTGCCGAAGGCGCGCTGCGCGCGCACCAGAAGGATGTGATAGCCCGAGGCGGTCCGGACCGGCGCGCTCAGCTGCCCCGGCCCCATGCCGGCCAGCGCCTTGTCGAGCTGTTCGTTCAGCTCGCCGCTGCGCACCCAGCCCATGTCACCGCCCGCCGCGGCGCCGGCCGACTGCGAGAACTGGCGGGCAAGCGCCGGGAAGTTGCCGCCGCGGCGGATCTCCTCCAGCAGGCGTTCTGCGGTCCGGCGGACCTCGGCGTCCTGGTCGGGGTTGTCCACGGCCAGGAAGATCTCCGCGACCAGATACTCCGGCTTGCCGATGTTGGCCTTGATGCGCTCCATCACGGAGTCGATCTCGTCATCGCTGATCGTCACCTCCTGCCGGACCCGGCGCTGCATCACCCGCTGCCAGGACACAAGCGCGCGGATCTGCTGCTGCAGGGTGGACAGGGGGATGTTCTGGCTCTTCAGCATCGCCTCCAGCTGGGGGCGGGTCAGCTTGTTCTGCTCGGCGATGCGCAGGATCGACTCGTCCACCTCCTTTTGCGGGGCGACGACGCCGAGGCGCTTGGCCTCCTGAAGCTGCAGGTTCTCGTCCACGAGCTGGCGGATCACCTGCGGCATGAGTCGCTTGCGCGTCTCCTCGCTGTCCGGGGCGCCGCTGTTCAGCAGCGCCAGCCGGATGCGCGCGTGCACGTCCGACACCGACACGACGTCCTCGTTGACGACTGCGGCGATGCGTTCGGCACCGGCCGCGCGCATGGCGGGCGCACCCCCGGCGGAAGGCTTCGCCGTCTGGGCCAGGGCGGGCCCGGTGGCCAGAACGAGGCAGGCGGTCGCGGCGGTGAAGGCTGACCGGACGGCACGCAGACGCGACATGATGCAAGCTCCAGAGATGACTGCCGTTTAATACGGCTCGACCAAGCCCGTGTAAACGGAATCCTAGCCCGTTATTGGGACGGTTTTATGGCCAAGGGAGTAGAATCGCCGCGCAGGAACACCCCGGCCGCCGCCCTTTCCCTCAGCCGTCCTCCAGATGCAGCAGCGCGGTGATGCCCAGCAGGAGGCTGACGCCCGCGGGAATCCAGGCCGCCATCAGCACGGGAATGGTTTCCGACGTGCCGAAGGTTCGGATGACGTCGTTCATGACGAACATCACGAAACCCGTCACCACGCCCCCCGTGACCATGTTGAGCGCGCCGCCCCGGCGCGGCAGCCGCAGCGAGAAGGCGGCGGCGAACAGCACCATCGCGCAGAACAGGACCGGCTGGGACAGGAGCGACTGGTAGTGCAGCCGGTGCCGGGTCGCCGGGAAGCCGGCGGCCTCCAGTGTCTCGATGAAGGCCGGGAGCTGCCAGAAGGAAATCGTCTCCGGTGCCGCGAAGCTCTCCTCGATGGTCGCCATGTTCAGCTCGGTGGGGATGACGTGGCGCGGCCGCCGTTCCGGCTCCTTGCGGTTCTGGTGCACCACCGCGTCGATCAGTTCCCAGCGTCGTTCCTTCAGCTGGGCGTGGGGCGCGTCCACGCGGCTGACATACTCCTGGTCGCCCTGGAACTCGAACACGATCACGTCCGACAGGTTGAGGTTCACCGGATCGACCCGTTCGGCATGAATGAAGAACTGCCGCTCGCCCTGCTTCTGGCGCAGCCACAATCCCGAGCGTGCGACGTCCAGGCTGCTGTTGCGCAGGCGCAGGTAGCGGTCCTCCATCTGCTCGTACTTGGCGATGAAGATGGATCCGGCCGGGTTGATCAGCGTCACCTTGACGACTCCGATCATCGCCGCCGCGATCAGCACAGGCGTCAGGAACTGCCAGGCGGAGATGCCGACGGCGCGCGCCACGACCAGCTCGGAGCTGCGCGTCAGCCGCCAGAATGTGTACATGGCGCTGAACAGGATCACGAAGGGAAAGATCTGCTGGCCGATCTCCGGCAGCTTCAGCACCGCCATCTGCAGCACGACCCCGACGGTGGCACCCGGTTTGCTGCCCGCGCGGCGCAGCAGTTCGACCGTGTCGAGCAGCAGGATGATCGACAGCAGGATGAGCAGCAGCAGGCAGAACCAGAGAACGAACTGCCGCCCGATGTAGCGGGACAGCGTGGCGGAGGAATTCATGGCGTCGGCCTCCAGGGCCCTTTCGGCGTTAGGCGAGGTCCGGACCCGGCCCGGCGCAACCTCAGGCTATGTAGCCGCATTTGCCGCGCCGGACAACCGGGCCGCGCCTTGACAGCCGGCCCGCGACGGGCTTTATCGCAAGGAGGGGCGGATGTCCGTCCGTCCCCCTGCATTTGCGCATTCCCCGCGTTCTCCGCGCGGCGCCCCTCCCCCGGGCACCGCCGGCCAGCCGATAGGAGCCCCGAGGAGCCGATGAAGTTCGCCTTCGCGAAAGCGGCGCTGCCCAAGTCCGGCACCGTCGTCGTCCCCGTCGTCACCGAGCGCACCCTGGGTGCGGCCGGCCAGGATCTCGATCAGAAGACCGGCGGCATGCTCACCCGCGCCATGAAGGCGAGCCGCTTCACCGGCAAGAAGGAGGAGACGCTGGCCGTGCTGGCCCCCGGCGGGCTGGACCTCGACCGCATCCTGCTGGTCGGGCTCGGCAAGCCGGAGGAAGTCAGCGAGCTGTCGCTCCAGGCCGCCGGCGGCGCGCTTGTGTCCGTGCTGGAAAAGTCGGGCGAGACCGAAGTCTCCGTCCTCGTCGAATCCCTGCCCGGCGCCTCCTTCGAGCCGGCCCGGGCCGCGGCGGAAATCGCCTTCGGCGCCAACCTGCGCTCCTACCGGTTCGACAAGTACCGGACGACGGAGAAGAAGGACGCCAAGCCGTCGCTGCGCAAGGTCACTCTGCTGACCGCCGAGCCCAAGGCCGCCGAAGCCGCCTACCAGTCCCTGCAGGGGATCGCCGAGGGCGTCTTCCTGACGCGCGACCTCGTGTCGGAGCCGGCCAACATCCTCTATCCGGAAAGCCTCGCCGAGCGCTGCCGGGAGCTTGAGTCGGTCGGCGTCCAGGTCGAGATCATGGACGCCAAGAGGCTCCGCAAGATCGGCATGGGCGCCCTGCTCGGCGTAGCCCAGGGCAGCGCGCGCGAGGCCCGCGTCGTCGTCATGCGCTACGACGGCAACCCCAACGCCGAGGACCGCCGCCCGGTCGCCTTCATCGGCAAGGGTGTCACTTTCGACACCGGCGGCATCTCCATCAAGCCGGCCGCCGGCATGGAGGACATGAAGTGGGACATGGGCGGCGCCGGCGTGGTCATCGGCCTGATGCACGCGCTGGCCGCCCGCAAGGCGAAGGCCAACGTGGTCGGGGTGGTCGGGCTGGTCGAGAACATGCCCTCTGGCACGGCCCAGCGTCCGGGCGACATCGTCACCTCGCTGTCCGGCCAGACGATCGAGGTCATCAACACCGACGCCGAGGGACGCCTCGTCCTGTGCGACATCCTCTGGTACACGGAGGATACCTACAAGCCGCGGCTGATGGTCGATCTCGCCACGCTCACGGGTGCCATCATCGTGGCGCTCGGCCATGAGCATGCCGGCCTCTTCGCCAACGACGACGCCCTGTCCGACGCGCTGACCGCCGCCGGCCGCAAGGTGGGCGAGCCGGTCTGGCGCATGCCGCTCGGCGACGGCTACGACAAGCAGATCAACAGCGACGCGGCCGACATGAAGAACGTGGGCGGCCGCGACGGCGGCAGCATCACCGCCGCCCAGTTCCTGAAGCGCTTCGTGCGCGACGTGCCCTGGGCGCATCTGGACATCGCCGGCGTCGCCTGGTCCAAGAAGGACACGGCGACGGTGCCCAAGGGCGGCACCGCCTTCGGCGTCCGCCTCCTCGACCGCTTCGTGGCCGACAACCACGAGGGCTGATGCCAAACGTCCGGGGTGTCCTTCCCAAACATGGAAGGGCGTCCCGGAACGGACGGCGGACGCTCCAACCGAGGCTCCCTCATGACCGAGGTCCGTTTCTATCATCTCCAGCGGCGCACGCTCGAACAGGCGCTGCCGAAGATCCTGGAGAAGGTGCTGGAGCGCGGATGGCGGGCGGTCGTGCTGGCCGGTTCGCCGGAGCGGGTGGACACGCTCAACCAGCATCTCTGGACTTTTGATGCCGGCAGCTTCCTGCCGCACGGCGCCGCGCGCGACGGCTTCGCCGAGCAGCAGCCGGTCTGGCTCACCACCGAGGACGAAAACCCCAACGGCGCCACCGTTCTGGTCACCGTGGACGGGTCCTTCAGCGACCACATGGACCGCTTCGACCTGATCTGCGACCTTTTCGACGGCAACGACCCCGACGCCGTCACCGCCGCGCGCGACCGCTGGAAGAGCTGCAAGGCCGCCGGCTTCGACCTCACCTACTGGCAGCAGAACGAGCGCGGCGGCTGGGACAAGCGGAGCTGAGCGCGGACGCCCGTCCCTCTCCCCCTTCTCGTGCGATTTTCATGAAGTCCTGGCCTGTGGTCAGGACTTCCGCGCCATGGGGCGCGGGGCCGCAGTGGCGGCCCTATACCGGGTTCGGGGGGCGGAATTTTCCGAACCCGGCATCACACCCCGGATAAGGAAATGCCGCGCCCGGTCGGCCGGAACGCGGCAAGTTTGGTTGGGAGGAAACGCTCGGTAAGGAGCGCCTTCACCGAAGGCACTCAGCAGCTGTAAACCTCCCACCTTGGCAAAAGTCGCGGCGTCCACGCCACTTTCTGCCGCTTTTCCGGGCGAAACGGAAAGGTTCTTTTGAATTCAAGGCTCTACTGCACCAGCCGCCCCGGCCCTTCCCCATCCGGAGAGGGCCGGGGCATACGGGTGTCAGCGGGCCGCCTTCACCTCCAGGCGGCGGCTGTGCAGGACCGGCTCGGTGTAGCCGTTGGGCTGCACGCGCCCCTTGAAGACCAGGTCGCAGGCCGCCTTGAAGGCGATGCTGCCGTCGAAATCCGCCGCCATCGGGCGGTAGTTCGGGTCGCCGGCGTTCTGCCCGTCCACGACGGCGGCCATCCGCTTCATGGTCTCCATCACCTGCGCCTCGGTGCAGACTCCGTGCAGCAGCCAGTTCGCCATGTGCTGGCTGGAGATGCGCAGCGTGGCGCGGTCCTCCATCAGCCCGATGTTGTTGATGTCCGGCACCTTGGAGCAGCCGACGCCCTGGTCGATCCAGCGCACCACATAGCCGAGGATTCCCTGGGCGTTGTTGTCCAGCTCCTGCTGGATCTCCTCCGGCGACCAGTTGACGCGGTCGGCCAGCGGGATGGTCAGGATGTCGTCCAGGCTGGCGCGCGGGCGGCTCTTCAGCTCCTCCTGGCGGGCGGCGACATCCACCTTGTGGTAGTGCAGCGCGTGCAGCGTGGCGGCGGTCGGCGACGGCACCCAGGCGGTGTTGGCGCCGGCCCGGGGATGCGCGATCTTGGTCGCCAGCATGTCGGCCATCAGGTCGGGCATGGCCCACATGCCCTTGCCGATCTGCGCCCGTCCCTTCAGGCCGCAGGCCAGCCCGATGTCCACGTTCCAGTCCTCGTAGGCCTTGATCCAGGGGGTGGCCTTCATCTCCGCCTTGCGGATCATCGGGCCGGCCTCCATGGCCGTGTGGATCTCGTCGCCCGTGCGGTCGAGGAAGCCGGTGTTGATGAAGACCACCCGCTCCTTGGCGGCGCGGATGCACTCCTTCAGGTTCACCGTGGTGCGGCGCTCCTCGTCCATGATGCCGACCTTCAGGGTGAAGCGCGGCAGGCCCAGCGCCTCCTCGACCCGGCCGAACAGCTCGTCCGTGAAGGCGACCTCGTCGGGGCCGTGCATCTTCGGCTTCACGATGTAGACGGAGCCGGTGCGGCTGTTGCGGAAGGAACCGGCACCCTTCAGGTCGTGAATCGCGATCAGCGAGGTGATCAGCGCGTCCAGCATGCCCTCCGGCGCCTCGCTGCCGTCCTTCAGCAGCACCGCACCGATGGTCGTCAGATGGCCGACGTTGCGCACCAGCATCAGGCTGCGGCCGTGCAGGGTCAGGCTGCCGCCGTCCGGCGCGGTGTAGGTGCGGTCGGGGTTGAGGCTGCGCTCCACCGTGCCGCCGCCCTTGGCGAAGGAGGCCGTCAGGTCGCCGCGCATCAGCCCGAGCCAATTGCGGTAGGCCAGGACCTTGTCCGCCGCGTCCACGGTGGAGACGGAGTCCTCGCAATCCATGATGGTCGTCAGCGCCGCCTCGACCAGCAGGTCGGCGACCCCGGCCGGATCGTCCTTGCCGATAGGGTGGGCGCGGTCGATGACGATCTCCAGATGCAGGCCGTTGTTGACCAGCAGCAGGGAGGTCGGGTTCGCGGCGTCGCCGCGGTAGCCGGCGAAGGCCTCGGGCGAGGCCAGCCCCGTCACGCGGCCGCCGGCCAGCGTCACGCGCAGCCGGCCGCCCACGACGGCGTAGCCGGTGGAATCGCGGTGCGAGCCCTCGGCCAGCGGTGCCGCTGCGTCCAGCGCGTCGCGCGCGAAGGCGATGACCTTGGCGCCACGCTTGGGGTTGTAGCCGCCGGCGCGCGTGGCGCCCTCATCCTCGGAAATGGCGTCGGTGCCGTAGAGCGCGTCGTAGAGGCTGCCCCAGCGCGCGTTGGCGGCGTTCAGCGCATAGCGCGCGTTGGTCACGGGAACGACGAGCTGCGGGCCGGCGAGCGTCGCGATCTCCGCGTCCACATTCTCCGTTCCGACGGTGAAGTCCGGCCCCTCCGGCTGGAGATAGCCGATCTCCGTCAGGAAGGCCTTGTAGGCGCCCTGGTCGATCGGCTGGCCGCGCCGTTCGCGGTACCAGCCATCGATCCGCGCCTGCAGCTCGTCCCGGCGCTCCAGCAGCGCGCGGTTTCGCGGCGCCAGCTCGTGCAGGATGGCGTCCATCGCGGCCCAGAAGGCCTGCGGCGTCACGCCGGTGCCCGGAAGCGCCTCGGTCTCGATGAACCGGTGGAGTTCCGCGGCGACCTTTAGGCCGTCGGTTTGGATCCGCTCACTCATCTCGGTGCTTACCCCATTTTGACCGCGCCGCTCCGCCTGCCGGTCCCAAACCGGGGGAAGCTCCTCCCGCAGGCTCGACGCTTTGATGCTCTGCAACATAGACAATCTCCTTTGGCGCGACAACGCAGGCAAAATGGTGTTCGCAGCCGCGGCAGCCGGGATCGCTCCCGGCCGCCGCGCGCCACGATCAATGGAACTGGTCGGCTTCGGTGGAGTCCTTGTAGGCGGTGGTGGAGGACTGGCCGCCCGACACGGCGAGCGACACGGCGTCGAAATAGCCGGTGCCGACCTCGCGCTGGTGCTTTGTGGCGGTGTAGCCCATGCTCTCCGCCTCGAACTCCGCCTTCTGAAGCTCGGAATAGGCGGCCATGCCGCGCTCGGCGTAGCCCTTGGCCAGCATGAAGGCCGAGTAGTTCAAGGAGTGGAAGCCGGCCAGCGTGACGAACTGGTATTTGTAGCCCATGGCCCCCAGCTCGCGCTGAAAGTTGGCGATGGTCGCCTCGTCCAGGTTGGCCTTCCAGTTGAAGGAGGGCGAGCAGTTGTAGGCGAGCTGCTTGCCCGGGAACTCCTTGTGGATCGCCTCGGCGAAGCGGCGCGCCTCCTCCAGGTTCGGCTTGGAGGTCTCCCACCACAGGGAATCCGCGAAAGGAGCGTAGGCGAGGCCGCGGGCGATGCAATGCTCGACGCCCATGCCCTTCTTCAGGCGGTAGAAACCCTCCGGCGTGCGGCCCTGCTCGAAGTCGATGAAGGGATGGTCGCGCTCGTCGATGTCCGAGGTAATGAGCTGCGCGCTCTCCGCGTCGGTGCGGGCGAACAGCACGGTCGAGGTGCCGCAGACGTCGGCGGCAAGACGGGCGGCGTTCAGCGTGCGGATGAACTGCTTGGTGGGCAGCAGGACCTTGCCGCCGAGATGGCCGCACTTCTTCTCGGACGCCAGCTGGTCCTCGAAATGGACGCCGCCGGCACCCGCCTTGATCATCGCCTTCATCAGCTCGAAGGCGTTCAGCGGGCCGCCGAAGCCGGCCTCGGCGTCGGCGATGATCGGCGCGAACCAGTAGGTGTCGCTGCGCCCCTCGGCCGTGTCGATCTCGTCGCAGCGCTTGAAGGTGTTGTTGATGCGCTCGACGATGGCCGGGACGGAGTTGGCCGGATAGAGGCTCTGGTCCGGGTACATCTGGCCGGCGAGGTTGGCGTCGCCCGCGACCTGCCAGCCCGACAGGTAGATGGCCTTCAGCCCGGCTTTCACCGCCTGCATGGCCTGGTTGCCGGTGAGCGCGCCCAGCGTCGGGACGAAGGGCTCCGTGTTCAGCAGCTCCCACAGGCGCCGGGCGCCCATCTCGGCCAGCGTGTGCTCGATCCGGACCGAGCCGCTGAGGCGCCTCACCTCCTCCGGGCCGTAGGTGCGCTGAATGCCCTCCCAGCGCTTGGCATGGATGGCGACCTTCGTCTTTTCGTCCAGCGTCGACATGATTGGTGTCCTCTTTCCAGTCTTGGTTGCCGCCCGGCGGGATCATTCGGTCGCCCCGCTCTTTGCAACGAGCGTCTGAATAAAAGGTTACACCCAACACAGTGCAGCGCAATAAGTCCTTGAATGCAAAAGGGTCGCGCTGTAACGCCTTATTTCAACTGTACTGTAAATCTGAAAATCTTGTAAATATGCCGAACCCGTTCGGGACTATCCCGCCGGGGTGCCGCGGGCGTGCCGCAACCCTTTCCGGTTTCGGCGGTTGATAAGGTCATCACCCGACCGAAGGAGGGAATCCATGCTTAAGGCCTTGCGCAACATCATGCTGCTCCGCAGCCTCTGGCAGATGTTCCGGCGGTCACGCCGCGCCTGATCCGTCCCCGTTCGCGGGAACGGACGCTGGAAAAGGAAAGGGACCTTGGAAAAGGCCCGGAAATGGAAAGAGCCGGCCACCTTCACGGGGGCCGGCTCTTTCTCGTTCGCGATCCGGTCACTTGTCCTTGCTGGGGATCTTCGGCGGTGGCTCGATCACCGGCCCGACCTTCACGTCGCGCGGCGCCAGCGGCACGATGTCGCCGATCGGCATGAAGGAGCCATCGGCGAGTTCACGCGCGGGCTCCCAGTTTCCCTCGACCTTGATCCACCGGAACGTCTGTTGCTGCATCGTCTTTCGTCCTTCCGTCTGCGTGGCGGGTTTCTGCGGAACCATATGGACCAGTCCCCGCGTCCGCGCACGCGAAAGCAGCCGCCGGGAGGCGCATGGCCGCCCAACGGCTGCTTCACGAAAGGCCGGACGTCACCCGTCCGGCGGCCCTGCTGGGGTGTTACTGCTTGTTCTTCCCGTCGCCCTGGATCACGGCCTCGGGTTTGTCGCCGATCACCTTGTTCTCCTGCCGCTTCTCGATCAGAGAGCCTTCCGGCAGCTTGCCGTTGGTCCCGGCTTCGGCCTGGTCGTTGTCGCCGCTGTCCTGCTGGACGGCGCGCGGCTCCTGGCCGATGGCGCCGTCGCGCTTGTTGGCGAGGCTGCCCTGCGGCAGGTCGCCGGTGCTGTTCATCTGCTGCCCCTGGCTTTGCCCGTTTCCGCTGGTCTGCGCGGAGACGGCGGAGCCGAACGAAGCAGCCGCCAGAAGTGCCGCACCAACAATAGGGATAATCTTCTTCATCGACGCTTCTCCGGTGTGAGTGCAGTGCACAATAAACAGGGCGCCCCGGGCGCCATGCACCGTCAATGACAGAAGTTCAAACACTCTCCCCGGCAAAACGTTTCAGACGATGATCTCGATGATGCTTTTGTCCTATCTTCCCCACCGGAGCTTCGCCTTTGAGAGGAACACGGCCGACGCGGTGGGTTCGCCCCTCCGGCCAGGTCTTGGCAGCACGGATCAGGGTGGTGCCGTTGCCACCACAGCGGGTCCAAGCGGCATTTTCGCGCTACCGGTCTGACAATGGCGGGTGTATTAAGACAAAGTGCATACAACTAAAAACCGGTCAGTTTGTCGAACTGATAAAGGTTTTGTTTAAACTTTGGTATCGATCCTGATGCTCTAAATCAGGTATTTGGTATTCGTTCGACCAAATGCGGTGCCACTTAAAAAGGGGGAGTTCAGGACATGCGGGTGCAGGATCTGGGGATTGCCACGAAGATCTACACGGGCTTCGCCGTGCCCCTGACCTTACTGGGCATCCTGGGCGTCCTGTCCTGGTCAAGCTTGGACAGCGGCGAGGCGTCGCTCGGGCGCTATTCCGCGCAGGCCCGCATCGCGCTCCTGGCGACCCAGGCCGACAGCGAGTTGTCCGACGCATTCACCGCCGCCCGGGAATTCACGGCCACCGGCTCCAAGGAGGCCACCGAGACCTTCCAGAAGGAAATGGTGGCCTTCCGCG
Source organism: Azospirillum sp. SYSU D00513 (assembly GCF_017356015.1). Classification (GTDB taxonomy): domain Bacteria; phylum Pseudomonadota; class Alphaproteobacteria; order Azospirillales; family Azospirillaceae; genus Azospirillum. The sequence goes on along the minus strand of NZ_JAFIQV010000067.1, from coordinate 5,724 downwards.
CCGCCATCGCCGATGCCACCCGCCGCTCGACGCTGGAGGAAACCCGGCAGCGCGCGGCCGAGGTCATCGCTCTGGAGGAGAAGCTGACGAGCGGCTTCGCGCGGCTCGTTTCCGCCCAGGAGAAGAAGCAGGAGCTGATCTCCGACATCGTCAACACGCTCGGCGCCGACACCCGCCGCCTGCTGAGCGAATCCATCCTCGCGGAAAAGAGCAGCGGCAACATCGACGGAACGGTCGAGGCCGCGGGCGCCAGCGAATCCTTCCTGCTCGTCCGCGTCCTGGTGGCGCGCTACGTCGCCGAGCAGAAGGCGGAGGACCTGGCGCGCATCCGCAACGACCTCGCCGGCCTGTCCACGCTGGTCGCCACCCTCCCGAACCGCCTCACCGACCCCACGGCCCGCGAAAACCTCGCGACGGTCGCGCGCAACCTCCCGGCCTACGCGGCGGGCATCGAGGAGATCGCCCGCCTCGGCGATGAGCAGCGGACCATCACCGAGGAGGTCCTGAACCGCACCGGCCACCGCGTCGCCGAACTGATCGACCTGATCCGTGCGGGCGCCACGTCGCAGCAGGAACGGCTGGCGCAGAAGGCGTCCGCCACGGTTTCCTCGTCCAAGAGCCTGGGCGGACTGGTGTCCGCCGTGGCCCTGGCCGTCGGCCTGCTCATGGCCTGGCTGATCGCCCGCGGCACCGCAGGTCCCGTGGCGCGCATGACCGGCGCCATGAGCCGACTCGCCGACGGCGACTGCTCGGTCGAGATCCCCGCCACCGGACGCAAGGACGAGATTGGCCGCATGGCCAAGGCCGTCCAGGTCTTCCGGGACAACATGCTCCGCAGCCGCTGCATGGAGGACGAGGCGCGTGAGGCCGAGAGCCGCGCCGCGGCGGAACGGCGCGCCGCGATGCTGAAGCTCGCCGACGAGTTCGAGAGCGGCGTCCAGGGTATCGTGGAAACGGTCGCCTCGGCCGCCACCGAAATGCAGGGTGCCGCCACCGCCATGTCCTCAACCGCGACGCAGGCCAGCGCCCAGGCCACCGCCGTCGCGGCGGCGTCGGAGGAGGCGGCCGCCAATGTGAACACCGTGGCCGCGGCGACCGAGGAACTGGCGGCCTCCATCCAGGAGATCGGCCGCCAGGTCGCCTCCTCGACCAGCATCGCCGCCAAGGCGGTGGAGGAAGCCGACCGCACCAACACCGCGATGAAGAGCCTTGTCGTCGCCGCCCAGCAGATCGGCGAGGTGGTCGAGCTGATCAACAGCATCGCCGGTCAGACGAACCTCTTGGCGTTGAACGCCACCATCGAGGCGGCGCGCGCGGGCGAGGCCGGCAAGGGCTTCGCCGTCGTCGCCAGCGAGGTCAAGACGCTCGCCAGCCAGACTGCCCGCGCGACCGACGAGATCCAGGCCAAGGTCAAGGAGATCCAGGGTGCGACCGGCGGCGCCCAGGGCGCCATCGAGCACATCGGCAAGATCATCTCGGAAATGAGCGAGATCGCGACCGGCATCGCCTCGGCCATCGAGCAGCAGAACGCCGCCACCCGCGAGATCTCCGGCAACGTCGCCCAAGCCGCCCGCGGAACCGAGGAGGTCACCACCAACATTACCGGCGTGACCCAGGCCGCCGCCGAAACCGGCTCCGCCGCCACCCAGGTGCTCGGCGCGTCGGCCGAACTGGCGCGCGAGGCTGAAAAGCTGCGCGCCGAGGTGAGCAGCTTCATCGCCAACGTCCGCGCGGCTTGATACGGCGTCACACCAGCGCCGTCCGGCAAAGGGCCGGTGCGTACCAGAAAAAGGGAGAGGGAGCCTCGGCGCCCTCTCCCTTTCTTCATTCGACTTCGTACACCGCCTGCCCGTCCGCACCGCCGAAGCTATGGATGACGAAAGGCTCGGTCTTCGGGCCGCCCATGCCGGGGGAGCCGGTCGGCATGCCGGGCATCGAGATCCCCTTCACGGCCGGGCGCTCCGCCAGCAGGCGCTTGATCGTCCGGGCGGAGACGTGCCCCTCGACCACATAGCCGTCGATCTCCAGCATGTGGCAGCCCACCAATTCCTCAGGCACGCCGTGCGCCGCGCGCAGCCGGTCGAGGTCCGGGCTTTCGACGGACGTCACCGCGATGCCGTTCTGGCGGAGATGCTCGGCGTGGTCCTCGCAGCAGCCGCATCCCGGCGTCTTGTGGAGCGTCGCGGCGAAGGCGCCCGCCGGGGTGGTAAGCGCCAGGGCCAGGGCGAGTGTCTTGAAGCTGCGCATCGCGTCGGTCCTCATGGGAAAGTTGATCAGAAGGCGGCGACGGCGCCGTCGCTCCGTGGGTCGGTGGCCCCTTCCAGCAGGCCGTTCGGATGGCGCACGATGGCCCCGGCGTGGCCCATGGTCCCGGTGAAGTCTTCCAGCACCTCGACGTCGTGGCCGGCGTCGCGCAGGGCCTGGATCAGCGCCGGGTCGAAGCGCGACTCCAGCTTGAGGGTCACGCTCTCCTCGCCCCAGGTGCGACCGAGGAGCCAGCGGGGTGCGGTCACCGCCTGCTGCAAGGGCTGGCCGAACAGGGCGTAGCGCGAGAAGACCGCGGCCTGCGTCTGCGGCTGCCCCTCCCCGCCCATCGTGCCATAGACCATCAGCCGCCCGTCGTCGAAGCGGGCCATGGCCGGGTTCAGCGTGTGGAACGGCTTGCGGCCGGGCTCCAGCCGGTTGACCGCCCCGGTCTCCAGCGAGAAGCTCGATCCCCGGTTCTGCCAGGTGATGCCCGTGTCCGGCAGCACCACGCCGGAGCCGTACTCGAAGAAGATGCTCTGGATCAGGCTGACCGACCGGCCCTCCCCGTCGATGACGCCCATCCAGGTGGTATCCCCGGCGCTCGGCTTCACCGGCCAGGGCAGCGCCTGCCGGCGGTCGATGCGCGCGGCCAGCCCGGCCACCGCCTCCTCCGTCAGGAAGTCCTTCGGGTCGAGGTCGCAGAAGGCCGGGTCGATGGCGACCTTGTCGCGGACGAGGAAGGCCTGCTTGGTCGCCTCGACGAGCCCATGGACATGGTCGAACCCTTCGGCCTCCGTCACGCCGAGCCGGTCGAACAGTGCCAGGATCAGCAGGGACGCGATGCCCTGCGTCGGCGGCGGGAAATTGTGGATCCGGCCGACGCTCAGGGGAACCGAGAGCGGCTCGCGGACCTGCGCACGATGCCGCGCGAGATCGTCGAGCGTGACCGGCGATCCGGCCTTGGTGAGATCGCCGGCGACCGACCGGGCCAGTTCACCCTGGTAGAAGTCGGCGATGCCCCGCTCGGCCAAGCGGCGCAAGGTCGCGCCGAGTGCCGGCAGCCGCATGACCGCACCCGCCTCCGGCGCCTTGCCGCCGGGAAGAAAATGGTCGGCGAAGCCGCTGACTCCGCCCAATTCCGGCAGCTTGGCAACCGTCAGGTCGGACTGGCTCTGCGTGACGGCAAAGCCCTGCTCCGCATAGTGGATCGCATCCTCCAGCAGGCGCGCCAGCGGCAGCGGCTTGCCCCAGGAAGACGCCACCTCGAGCGCGGCCTGCCAGCCGGACAGGGTGCCCGCCACGGTGTTCGCCGCCAGCGGCCCGCGCCAGGGGATGGCCTTGTGTCCCTGGTAGAGGTCGGCCTTCGCGGCTGCGGCGGTGGCGCCGCACCCGTCAACCGCGACCGGATCGCCACCGGGTGCCGCGATCAGCCAGAAACCGTCGCCCCCGATGCCGGTCATGTGGGGATAGACGACGGCAAGCGTCGCGGCGACCGCGACGGCCGCCTCCACCGCGTTCCCTCCGTCGCGCAGGACGCGCAGTCCTGCCTCGCTGGCGAGGTGGTGGGGCGAGGTGACCATTCCGCGCAGGCTGCGTGGCGTCTGAAGCATCCGTCGAAACTCTCGGGCGAAGGTTGTCCTGGCCGCCCCCGCTCCGGACATGGGCGTCCGGGACGGCGGCCGGCGCGGAGAATAGCGGAAGAGGCCAGCAGTCGCCATGCCCCGCGTCACCACCTCGACCAAGGACGGAACCTCCGCACCGGGCCGACGGTTCCGACCGGCGCGGTCGCAATTCGAGGCATTGGAACGGAAGGCGGATGATCATGGCGGGAATGCAGCGTTTCATCGGCACGGTGGCGATCGTCACCGGGGCCGGTTCGGGCATCGGGGCGGCGACGGCACGCCGCTTCGCGGCGGAAGGCGCCTCGGTCATTCTGGCCGGCCGGACGGAAAGCAAGCTGCGCGCCGTCGCGGACGGGCTGGACCCGGATCGGACGCTCGTTCACGCGGTGGACGTGTCCGACCAGCCCGCCGTGGAACGGATGGTGGCTGCGGCGGTGGACCGCTTCGGCCGGCTCGACGTGCTGGTCAACAACGCCGGCGTGGCGACCACCGGACCGCTGACCGAGACCAGCACCGAGGACTGGCGCAAGGTTATGGCGACCGACGTCGATGGCGTCTTCTACGGCTGCCGGGCGGCGGTGCCGCATCTGCTGAAAACCAAGGGGTGCATCGTCAACACCTCCTCCGTTTCCGGTCTCGGCGGCGACTGGAACATGAGCGTCTACAACGCCGCCAAGGGCGCCGTCACGAACTTCACCCGCTCCCTCGCCATGGAACTCGGGCCGAAGGGCGTGCGGGTCAACGCGGTCAATCCCAGCCTGACCTTCACGGCCATGACCGAGGACATCAAGGAGGACGAAGCGCTGCTCGCGAAATTCCGGGAGCGCATTCCGCTGGGGCGCGCGGCCGAGCCGGAGGACATCGCCGGTGTCATCGCCTTTCTGGCGAGCGAGGACGCGCGCTTCGTCAACGGCGTGAACCTGCCGGTGGACGGCGGCCTTTCCGCTTCCAACGGGCAGCCGCCGCAGGCCTGACCGGCGGGAACCGAACGCAACAGCGGAGTGCCTGCGCTGTTGGACGGTCCGTAAAAACAATCTTCAGGAGATCGCCATGTCCATTCTCCGCGCAGCCGCGCTGGCTGCGGTGTCCGCCCTCGCGCTCACGGCCTGCAGCGGCGTCGATTTCGCGCCGCCCATGGGTTCGGCCGGGGCCTCCTCCTCGCAGTCCGGCGGTTCCGGTTCGGGCAGCTCCTCCACCATGACGGTGGCCGATCAGTCTTTCATCGCTCAGGCTGCCTATGGAAGCTGGGGCGAGATCGCGCTCGGCAAGCTCGCCCAGCAGCAGGCGGCCAGTTCGGCCGTGCGCGACCTCGGCCAGCGGATGGTTACCGAGCATACGCGGGCCAACCAGGAACTGGCTCAGCTCGCCCAGGCGAAGGGCGTCACCCCGCCGACCGCTCCCGATCCGGGCCGTCAGGCCGTGTCGGAGGCGATGATGCAGCTTCGCGGGGCGAACTTCGACCGGCAGTATCTCCAGCAGCAGCTCGCCGACCACGAGGTGTCCATCGCCCTCTTCGACGCGCAGTCGCGCAACGGCACCGACCCGCAGCTCCGCGCCTTCGCCACCAAATGGCTGCCGGCGCTCCAGGATCACGCCCGCCACATCCGCTCGCTTGGAAGCAACATGGCGCGCCTAAGCCAGTAACGGCGGCACCGGACATGACGACGGCCCCCGCACATTGCACCGGGGGCCGTTTTCATTTCGAACTTCCGAATTCGAAAAACGATGAAGCCCGGCGCGATGGCCGGGCTTCATCGTTTTGAGAAATGGCGCACCCGAAGAGATTCGAACTCCTAACCGCTGGATTCGTAGTCCAGTGCTCTATCCAGTTGAGCTACGGGTGCGCTGTTCCGTC